>CAZMOE010000017.1:4102-45871 GCA_964567855.1 uncultured Prevotellaceae bacterium | reverse complement strand
TAATAGCTGACGCTACCGCCCTTTAAGTTCGCAATGTTGGCATTTTTGAACTTACGCCAGACAATGCCGTTGCGATCCATTTCGGCGAGATAATTGGCGGCGAGGCCGGTGACGTCTATCTCGATACGGTTTTTGCCAGGTTTCAGCAAATGGCCGATTGCGAGACGATAGGGGACGGCGAAGGCAATGCCGGCATCTGCTCCGTTGACATATACATGGGCACTTTCCCTGACATCGCCGAGATCCAACACCCATTCATCGGCATTCTTGGACGATAATTGTTTCTTGGAAAGTTTGATGTCGACACTATAACGCGCCGTGCCTTTGCTGGTCTGCGCATTAGGGATGTCCAGTGCCGTCCAAGGTTTCAATGCCGTCAGTTTGTGGCTGCCCTCCATTGCGGGTTCAGTAGCGGGGAAACTGATGCTCCAGCCTTTATCCAAAGCGATGGATTCTGTCGTCTCCGCCGGCTTATAATAGGTCCACGCGGTCAAAGGGGCTCCAGCGCCGTCTGTGATAACGGCCGTATTTCCACTATAAGTCTGTAGGATACAACTTTCCCCTGACGCCAACTGCAGGCGAACTTCGGTTGTGCCGTTGTTATTACGCACTTGTGCGGTTCCTTTCTTTCCGGTCATGGGATCGAAGATGACAGCGGCGTCTGCTTTTACGGCGAGTTTGACCCAGCCATCGACTCCCTTGTTCTGGAGCGAGGAGATGAAATAATGATGTCCCGTCGGGTTGTTGCGGCGGATGCTGGAAAGACCGGCTTCGCTCTTCATGGTTTCCGGCTGGAAGTTCAGGTCGGAATGGGCGATTCGCATGGCCGTAACATAATCCTTGGTAGTCACAATGCGTCCTTTGCCGACGGTTGCAACTTTATGTGAAGCGAAATCGCCGGCAGGAAGGGTCTTTACGATTTTCTGCAGATCGGCATTCCGTGAGGCAAGATCGCTCAGTCCGGGTACGTCTGTCGGGTAAGTGCCTACAAAAATCACCGTAGCGCCGTTTTCTGCCAGTTTGACGATATGCTCCAGTGTTTTCGGCTGCATAAAACGGGCTGCGGGCAGAATCAAAGCCTTGTAACTTGTATTGCCTTCGGTGATGAGATTGCCGTTGCGGCAGGAGGTTTTCTCAATCATGCGGTCCGAAATGTAGTCCATGTCGTAACCGGCGCGATAGATGTCGGTCACAGCCTCGATAAACTTCGGCGCCTTTTTGGCCATGCTGTGAATGTCGAACTGGAGCAGGCGGCCCGGGTAATCGTTCCATATATCGTAAACCGGAAGGTAGACCAGGAAGTCGTTGTCCGGCTGTCCCCATTGCAGGAAACTCTGGCAGCGGGTGATGTATTGGAAGAATGCCGGTGCGTCAGTCCAGATGGTATTGATGGGCGACATCTCCATGGCTGCATAGAACAAATGTCCCGGCCAGGCATCCTCCTTTGGAGAATAGGTCGTGCCGTGGAAATAACAATGGTTCACACCACTGACAAACATCAGGTCCATGTCCGGTTTGCACTGGCTCAGAGAGGTGCGGAAATGCTCGGTGAGCCATGTGAACGTCTCGGAAGAGGTATAGGGTTTGTTCGTTACATGAGCTGCCGAGGCCGCATATTTCAGCATCGAAAGATCTGAATCATTTTTCTTGGTCAGACTGTCTTTGCGCAGACCGGCGATGTTGAAGTCGGAGAGACCGAAGCCCTCGATTTCGGGAATATCCACGGCGGCATATACATCCAGCAGGTTGGCCGGAGAGCCATGCGCCTGGTTCCTGACAATAGCTCCGTGTCGATGTGCCCAATCGCCCCAGGTGTGGGTGAACACCTCCAGCAATAGGTCGGAAAGCGTTTCGCGGTAATCGCAGATAAGGCGGTTATGGTCTGCCGCCTCCTCATCGAGAAATGCAGGCAGATGGTCTTGCAGTCTGTAACCGCGGCGGGCCTCGAATTCGGGCAATAGGGCCGGGGTCCAGTCGGCGCCGTAGACTTCGTATGAATCGTTGAAGAATGTGTGCGGATAGGGAGTGCCGCTACGTTTAAAGGCGGTCTCGAATTTGCCGAAGTAGTTATTGACCGCAGTCGGGGCGAAATGATCCATCACATATCCTTCGCCACCGGGGGCCGCGCGTTTCACCGCCTGAAGCGTTTTGCCGTTCCACAGAGCGACGAAACGGTATGTCTTGCCCTCCTCCAGAGTGATAGTAGTCTCAGCCTGAGTTTTTTCTGCCTGGCGATTTTTATGTTTTGCAGGGGCCTTCGTTTCCAGTACTAAGGTACGTTCTTCTGTAACATAGGGGGTAACATCGTAAGCCTTTCCCTCTTCATCATACATCCAGATTCCGCTGAACGTAGCTGTTTTCAATGCTTTAATGGTTTTGGCATCGGTCGGCAGAATATCGGAGATATAGGGCGCACGCTGTTTGCCGTTTCCCGGGACCTGTTTTTGGCAGGTGTGACTCCAGCTGTTGAAAATGGCACGTGTGGCGGCCTCTTCAACAGTCACTTCCGGACCACCGAACGGCCAGCCGGTACCGGTATTCATGTCTATTTCGACACCCAGACGCTGGCCTTCGGCTTGCGTATGCCGCAACATTTCCATCCAGCGGTCGCTAAGGAAGTCGATATCGTTTTTTTCGTTGCCCTTCACTCCGTAGATAGGGGTAATTTCAACGGCACCGATTCCGGCCTTGGCGTAGGTCTCCAGCGTGTAGGTCAGATTTCCTTTGTCCACAGCGCTTCCCAACCACCACCAGCGGGTACCCGGCTTTGCTTCGGTTTTGACCTCCGGCCATTCCGCAGTCGCCGTATCTGCGACTGCGGAAGTGGCGGCACAAAGGCCAAGCAGGCATGAAATCCAAGTTGCTTTCATCTCGTCCGGATTGTTTTATCGTGGCGGATTATTTTTCAACCGTGGCGATCTTGTAGACCTCTGTACCGGCCAGCAGGAAGCAACCTACACCATAGCCTTCGAAGTCCGGGACACTGATGTAGCTGACTGGCTGACCGTCTTTGGGTTCTTTACCGGTGCCCTGTACGTAACCAAGAAAACCTGAGTCGGGATGTACGGCATCCTGCACCATGGCATTCCAGGCTCTGGCGACTACCGGAAGATATTCTTTTTCACTTAGATAACCCATGCGGATTCCCCAAGCCATTCCGTAGACGAACAATGAGGTGCCGGTAGTTTCCTTACCGCCGAAGTGAGTGTCGTCATGCAATGAGCAGTTCCAGAATCCGTCTTCGCGCTGGCAGGCCTTGAGGGCTTTGCACATGGCGATGAAGTCTTTCTTATAAGTATCGTAATGAGACTCCGAGGTCGGGATTTCATCCATTACACGCACAAGGGCAGCGAGTACCCAGCCGTTGCCGCGGCTCCAGTAACACTCTTTGCCGTTCGGCTCTTTGTACGGAGGAGCAAAGTTCTTGTCGCGCCACCACAGGCCGTCCTTTGCGTTCCACATACCTTTTCCGCCTTCCCTGTTGCGGGTGTGTTCGTACATCAGCCACATTTTATCCCAATATTTGGTGTCACCGGTAGTACGACCCACTTTGGCCAAATAGGGCATACCCATCTGGATGGCGTCGATCCACCACCAGTCGTCGTTGGCCGGGATGTTGACAAGCATGTCGGCATTGGAGATGACGTTTTTCAGTTTGAAGGATTCGGGAGCGAGACGATACATATCGATGTAAGTCTGGCCGCAGCAATAATTATCCGCATCGCGGGTGGTATTGCCATTGCGGGGCTGCCATTTATGGAAGTCGCACCAGCGATAAGTATAGTTGTAATACTCGTCACGGGGGGCAATGCCGTAAAGCGCCATCAATCCTTCATAATAAACGGCACGGGTCCACAAATTGCTGGAGCGTATTTTGTTACGCACATTCGTCGCTTCTGTCGGGTCGGCATATTTTTCCATAAACCACTGATTGACGAGTTCAGATGTTTTTAGGATGGCCTCGCGGGTCGGCAATTCTTCGGACAACACGGATTCGGTTTGAGCTGAGGCGTTCAGCGTCAGCGAAGACAGGAGTAAAATACCGAAAGATTTACTCAATAAATTGTCTTTCATAGGGTCTATTTAAGTGAATTGTTGTTGTAATATCGGGAACAAATATAATTGCTTTTTTTTATATACACAAATGAAAGCTAAAAAAACAAAAAAGAGGTAGTTTTTATCGTTATAAATGAACTGAAAAATCTCTTGTCAGGTTCTTTCGGTGTGTTATGTGATGATGATTTCTTCAGTTTTCCCAATTCCAGGATCATGGTAGGTCGTAAAATAAAATATTTGCTTCTGCTGATTGTATTGCCGTTTTTTGCAGGTGGCCTGCGGGCGGAGACGTTTTCGGGAGATAGTGTATATTTTATGAGGGAATCGTTTCCGACTGTATCGGAGATGGTATCCGCATGGCCGGAACGGTCTCATACAGGCAAGTTGGTCAGATCCGCACGCCGGTGCGAGATCGTTTTCTATCCGCTTGTCACTTTAGACAATCATTCTTTCGACAAAATCTATCATTATAGTCTTTCCGTCGCGCCGGCGGCGGAGTGCCATCCATGGAATGGCGGTAAAATTACGCTGCAGGCCATTCTTCCGTTGAAGAGTAACGACCGCAGTTCCGAGCAGACCCGTATTCATGCCGGTATCAATACTTTCGAGCAGACGTTTGTGGCCGGAAAGACCGTGATCGGTCGTTTCTCGGCCGGGTTGTTTTCTGCACATCGCTGCGGTGTCGATTTAAAAATGGCCTGCCTGCTTCCCCGGTCCGAGGTCTTTCTGACCGGCCAGTGCGGATACACCGGTTATTTTATCCTGGATAGGCGCCAGCAACTTTTCGAGCGGTGGAATCGGTTGACCTGGGCTTTGGGCGCCGACTATTACCACTTGCAGTGGCAATTGCAGACCGAGTTGCAGTATGTTCGCTATCTTTCGGGTGACCGGGGGATTCGCGGCGATGTGACACGCTTTTTCAAGGGTGTAGCCATCGGTTTCTATGGCATTGTGATACGCGACTCCTATAATATGGGGTTTCATTTTGCCGTCCGACTGAAAGGAGTGCGACGGGATCATACCCGCCGTTTTCGGGTACGGGCCCCTTATTATTTCGACTGGCAATATTCGATGAAATCAAAATCTTATTTTTCAAACTTCGGTTCTTACTATGAGACGGCTCCAGATTGGCATCATGCTAATGTTTTCTGGCATGATCTGCGTCCTTCCGCTTATCGCACAGAATAGTGTCGGGGTGACAGGGGGAATTCATATTCCGACCGCAGAGATGCAACCTGTCGGGACATGGATGGCAGGCGGCGGGACGGTGTCGGACCGGGCAATGCCCCGGCATCCCTCTTATACCGATACCCATCATTATTTTATGAATTTTACGATGTTTCCGGCCTTGGAGGTCGGTCTGAATTTCACGCTGTTGAAATTCAACGGCGCCCGGCACTACAATAATCAGGACCGCAACGGTAACGTCCGCCTGCGCCTCTGGAAACAGGGCCGCCGATGGGCCCCTCAGGTGGTGATAGGCAGCAACAGCCTTTTTTCGGATGTTGGCAACAGCCGTTGGGAGGCTTATTATATTGTGGCTTCGAGATCTGTCGGATTAGGGTGGGGCGGACTTCTTCTGGCAACGGCAGGCTGTTATATTCCGATGGGCGAACAGAAAGATTTTTACGATAAACCTTTTGGCGGAATCGCCTGGGAGCCGGCCCTTTTTTCCGCTTACTTTGATAAAATAATGACTATCAGATTCCTTGCGGAATATGATAGCCATCAGTTCAATTACGGTGTCCGGTGTACGCTTTTCAAGCGTCTGTTATGTTCCATGGCCTGGACCGATTTGAGCCGTTGGACATGGAATGTCACTTTCCGTACCCGTTTTTCCTTATTTAAATAGAGGAGAGGGATATACTCCGTTGTCGGCCAACTCTTTGAACTTGTCGACAACCGATTGCCGGTCGGAGGCATAGGTGACACCGAACCATTTGGACGGAGTGTCGAGCACCTTGCAAGTGGCCGTACCATTGTTAATGAGTCTGTCGACCATCAAAGGAATGAAGAACTCGGATTTGAGATTTCCGATGTTTTCTTTGAGGAATTCAGAGAAATATTCTTCCGAATATGTAAAATAGTCGGGAGTCAATCCCCACATGTTCATCGATACCGGTACGGTTTCACCGATGGCGGTCTTGGTATCGCCCTCTATGAATTTGACGACACCGTCGCTGTCCCTGATGATGGCCGTCCGTTCCGTAACTTTTGTCAGATAGCTTTCTTCATTGGTCTCGCAGACCCCGCGTGCGACCGATCCTCCCTCGCTGAGAGTATTGCAGAGACGGTAGCCGACCATGCAATATTGGTTTTTCTTTCCTTCCACGGAAGTCAGGAAGTCCGCCAAGATCTTGAAACTTTCCCGGCCGTAGTAATCGTCGGAATTAATGACTGCAAAAGGTTCCTTAATGACATCTTTTCCCATCAGCACGGCATGATTGGTACCCCAAGGCTTTTCGCGACCTTCCGGAACCGTAAAGCCCTCCGGCAGATTGTCCAGATCCTGGAATACTATTTCCACAGGGATGCGTGACTCATATTTGGAAACGATCTTATTGCGGAAATCTTCTTCAAAAATGCGTCGGATAACGAACACGATTTTGCCGAATCCTGCTTCAATGGCATCATAGATGGAATAATCCATGATGGTTTCGCCGTTCGGTCCTAATCCGTCCAGCTGCTTCAGACCTCCATAGCGGCTGCCCATGCCGGCAGCAAGTACAAACAATGTGGGTTTCATTACAAGATAGATTTAGAGAATTGTTTTTATTAATTGGGTATTTTGTATGTTTAATTAGGGGCAAAAGTACATTATTATTGGGAAAAACGTGTATAAATGTAAGAGAAATCTTGAAAAAAAGCCAATTTTTTGAAAAAAAAGAACCTCTACTGACCAACATATTCAAAAACTCCTTTTCTTTGCAATGCTTATCTATTCTATATCAAGGCATATTATTGTAAAATTTAAAACGAATCGCTTATAGGAAAATCTTTACGCAAATTAATCAAATATTAGACAGATAATGAAGAATCTATCTGACGAGAGTCTGATCACTCTCTTTGCGCAAGGTAATAATGAAGCGTTCGATGTGTTGTTAAACAGACACCAGTCCAAGCTATTATCCTACATTTATATCATCGTCCAGAACCGTGATCTGGCCGAAGATATTTTTCAGGACACTTTCATGAAGGTAATCGTGACCATCAAGTCCGGTCGATATCATGAGAACGGTAAGTTCCTGGGCTTCCTTTTTCGCGTCGCCCACAATCTGATTATAGATTTCTTCCGTCAGGAGCAAAGTTCCCCGTACATCATTGACGGGGAGAGGGACCTCGATCTTTTCAATAATAAAAATCTGACTGAACCGTCATCGGAAGACATGATGAACAAGGAGCAGATTCTTCGGGATGTGCGTCACCTTATCAAGTTCCTGCCGGAAAACCAGAAGGAGGTGATATTCATGCGCTATTACAAAGGGATGAGTTTCAAGGAAATTGCGGCGGTTACCAACGTGAGCATCAATACGGCCTTGGGACGGATGCGGTATGCGATTCTGAACATCCGCAAGATGGCGGAAGAGCATAATATTTCCCTGGCGGTTTAAAAAAAGCGGTTGGAATATACTAAATTCTTGCGGGCTGCGTTTTACTATTGAATGAAAAACGTAAAGCCTATGAAAAAGAAATCTACTTCTTTATCTCTTCGGGTCGATTCTATGGAGCCGCGTTCTGAAACGATCTCGATGCTGAAACTTTTTGCGCGGGTTTATTCTCCCTTAAAAGTGGGATTAGAAAATGGAGGGTTCAAATGTAACTCGCTGGCCGGAAAAACCCTCCAGCTGGGTTAAGCGGAGCCCGTAACACAAGTGAATCAGTCCTATCGTATTCGGAGAATGTAAACAAAATGTTTCATCAGTCCATTCCTGCTCTGTCGAAGGTAATATGAGCAGGAATTTTTTTATGTATTTTTCGTTTTCTTCATCGTCTATATTGTCGGAAGCGCCCGGCGCCCCGTCTGATTGTTTGATTTCAAGAAGGATGGGAATGCGCTCCTTGAGTTCCTGCATAAATCCGTCCATTCCGCCTCCTCCTTCATAAATCTGGCGTATTCTGTCGACGATGCTGATATTTAAAACCGGAGGGAAGGTTCCATCTGCAATTGCTGTATCTAGATATTTGTCTGTTTTTTCCTTGAATAGGGTCAGGAAACTGTTCGGCAGATCATAGCTATCGGCAGACATTTTCTTTGAGGCGATCTTTTTCAATATGGTGGAATAGTCTTCCTGTATTCTGGTCTTGTCCTGTTTGATGGCAGTTTCGGCTTCAGCCAGCAGACGGCCGTCAAAAATGCCGAAACGACCGTCCGGATTGTTTTCGATCACAGCCGCATCTATTGCGTCAAGAGCGCTTTGCAGTTTTTCCTCCAATTTATCGCAGCGGTCTTTCAGTGTCGCCGTATGGATGATCAGTTCATTGAGCAATTTGACGGCGAAGCAACTTCCTGCCCATCGGGTTTTGGTGATATAAAACGAAGTCAGCGTTTGTTTATATTGCTCCAGAATCTGTTTGTCTTTCCCCATCATCCGATTGATGATCGTCAGTTTTCCCCAGGCCTCTTTCTGTGTTTCCAGATCTTTTTTCCGGACTTTGGTCTGTTGCTCCAATATGGGTATCTGTTGCTGGATTTCCAGCCTTTTCTGCTGCAAAATGTTGATGAGTGCATTGATTACCGATCTGAACGCTTCGGGAGTGAACGGATTCTTTTGAACCTGCTGATTGAATCTTTCGGTAATGATAGCGACAAGCGTCCGGCAATATTCTTCGGTTTTCTTCTCTTGTAGTTTAAAAAAATATTCGACGCCGACTTGTCGGAATCTGGTCTGGTATAAAACGGTTGTATTTTTATATACCTTGTTCAGCCATTCCTGCCGATGGATATCGGCCAGACCGTCGAAGGTCTTTTCTATTTCTTTCGTCCAGAAATTTTTAACCGTCATCCATCTGGTACCGTTTTCTTCCGGCAGGTTGAGAAACGCCTCTTCTTGCAGGGTGAGCCGCTCCGTTTCCAGCGGGATGTTTCTGGCCAGATCCTCAGCCAGCAGGATACAGGCTTCCATATCGACCGGATTGTTTTCAGGTTGCGAATAGTCTAAAACGGTCTGCAGATGGTAAAGGTGCAGATACTGCCGGATTTCTTCCTCCGGATAGGAGAGTCCGCAGACATTCAGAGCTCCGAAAACCGGAGCCCATTGTTTCGGAGCATTTTTCCTGACGGCAGATGAGAGCGCTACTGACGGAACGTCGCTTAAAATGGTATAATAAAGGTAATCGGCAAGAGAAGTCTGGGCCGGATCATGATACAAATATACCCCGTTGATCAGGTTGCAGTCATAATATTTGATTGCGGCCTTATTCAGCGCGCATAGATAGTTCCACAAAAGTTTTTTCCGGGCCGGGTCGCAGTTTTTAACCTTTTCGATTTGCCCGTAAATGAATATAGGATAGGTATATTCGTCCGACGGAAGAAATAACTTCCGGATCTGTCTGACAGAACTCACCGCGTGTTCTCCGTCGGGATCACTGAGGGCATGGCTACAGATGTGGAAAGTAATGTCGATACCCTCTTCTTTCTGTCTGAGTTCATTGGTCTGGTGGATTAAATCGCGTTCTTCCAGTTTGCCAGGCAAAAAGAGCAGCGAGACCTCTTTGGCGGAAGACATATAGGAGGCAAAAATCCTATAAACGGGATTCTCCAACCTTGACCGGTTATAATCTAAAAATATGATCAGATGTTTCATGATGAAGATGGGTAGTTCGAAAAAGGAGGTTTTACTTTACTTGCGTTGTTTCATCAATTCCTGATAGCAACGGCGGCAAAGGGGCTGGTATTCCTGTTTTTCACCCAATAAAACCTGTTCTTTTTCCGATGCAAGACGATAGGAATAGTTGGCGAGGTTACCGCAGTTGACGCAGATGGCCCGTGTCTTATATACATCGTCTGCAATGGCGCAAAGTTCTGGAATCGGTCCGAACGGCTTACCCATATAATCCATGTCGAGACCGGCCACAATGACGCGGACACCGTTGTTGGCCAATGTATTGCAAACCTCCACGATTCCGTTGTCAAAGAATTGCGCTTCATCGATCGCTACAACGTCGGCATCCTGGTAAAGCAACAGGATGCTGGCGGAATTTTCGACCGGAGTGGATCCGATGGAGTTTTTGTTATGAGAAACGACGTCTTCGCGGCTATATCGGATATCGACCGTGGGCTTGAAAATGGTGATCTTCTGCCGTGCTATTTTTACACGGTTGATGCGTCGAATCAATTCTTCTGTTTTGCCTGAGAACATGGATCCGCATATAACTTCGATCCTACCAGGCAGGCATCGTTCTCTCGAGCTGTTGTCTGTGAACATGATTGGGTGTTTTATGGGTGATATTTAGTTTAATGTCAGAGGATTCATGTATTCGGACCCTGTTCCGGCCGTACATACGAATGCAAATATAGTGTTTTTTTCAAAACATCTGTCATCGGAACTCTTTTAATTCCGGGTCCCGGAGGAATTTGTTTGCATGGCGGCTTCGAATTGTTCTCTGTAGGTCTTCCCGATGGCGACCGTGAGACGATTGTCGAGCACTGCGTTGTTTTTGTCATATCCCGTGAGGTGCCGTCTGTTGATGATGAAGGAACGGTGTACCCTGATGAACCCGTCTTTTGGCAATGCGGCCTCAAAAGAGGTGAGGGTAGTGTGTATCATCATTTTTTTTGTCGTGGTAATGATTCTGACATAATCTTTCAGGGCCTCGATGACGAGAATATCTTCTGTGGCGACGATTTCCGTCCTGCCTTCGGTGCGGACGGTGATGCTTTGTCGGCGGCTTTGTTCGTCCAGGGCCCGCAGGCGAATGTTTTCGCGGGCTTTATCGAACGCTTGTTTCAGTCGTGTGAAAGTGTAGGGTTTCAACAGATAGTCCGCGACATTGAAATTGAAACTCGGCAGAGCATATTTTTCATAAGCAGAGGTAATAATGATCTGGGGCTGAGTGGCGACAGGGAGTTTTTCCATAAATTCGATGCCGGTGATTCCCGGCATTTCGATGTCCAGAAAGATCATGTCAGGTTTGTCCTGTTCCAATGCGCATAGAGCCGATACTCCGTCATGAAAGATGCGGACCTCTCTTACCTCTTCCATTCGTTTCAGAAAGAGATGGAGTTTATCTGCCGCCAGAGGTTCATCCTCCACAATAAAAATATTCAGCATGACTCTAAATGTGCATATCCGGAAATTACGGATTCCCGTCTTTAATCACTTTCATGACTCGCCCGGCAATGTTTTCGGGGGGAAGCTGCCGCATGCAGGCATAAGTTCCGAAGCGGCATGGTTTGTTGCCGAAGATAGAACACGGCCGACAAGGCAGATCAAGTTGTACGGCATTTTCGTTTTTTTGCCCCCAGCCGAGGAAGCCTGCAAATGTATGTGTCGCGCCCCATACGGAAACTACCGGGGTTCCCACCAATGAGGCCAAATGCATATTGGCCGAGTCCATGGAAACAACGGTCTGCATGACCGACATGAGACAGATGTCGTCGGTTAGAGAGCCCATGCCGGCGCAGTTGATTGTGCGGGCATGACGTTGCTGCCATTCGTCCAGTTGTTCTTTTTCTTCCGGGCCGCCAAACAATAGCAGGTGAATCCGGCCGTCTTTCTCCAGAAGCAGGTCGATGGCTTTTTCCATCAGCTCCGGTGGATAGATTTTGCCTTTATGCTGTGAGAATGGCGCTATGCCGACAAAAATAGGCCCTTCGCTTTCCTTATGCTCCGGTTCTCCGGAATCGGTTGTCAGTTTATCCAACAACTGTAATCCCGCCGCACGGCAGGAGCGGACGTCCGGGTTGTAATTGAGGGCAAACTCGATCCCCAGCTTTCCGATTGTCCTGTAATAACGGTCGAAACTTGTGGGAAGCTGCCGCCATATCTGGTGTTTTACCAGTTTCTTCTTTTCATTCCGTCCTTTGTCGATGACGGCCACCGGGATTCCGGAGAGCCGGAACCTCAACGACAGCCATTGGGTGCGCAAAACGTTGTGAAGATCGGCCACGGCATCGAATTTCTCTTTCTTCAATTCTAAAAAAAGGCGGTTCAGACCGGCAATGCCCTTGTAATCTTTTTTTATGCGGACGCCTCGCACGCGAATGTTGCTGTCTGCGGGAAGAAGCGCTTTATAGATGGCCGTCGCAGCGGCGGAACTCAGCACCGTAATTTCCATCTCAGGGTGGGCATGTGCCAATGCCGTCACTACAGGGACGGTCATAGCAATGTCTCCGAGGGCGGAAAACCGCATGACGAGCAGTTTACGGACGGATTTCTTTGTTTTCATTTGTTGCCGTAGAGAACGGGATTGAGATTCGGGTCGTTATACATTTTCATCTGCTTATAGACTTTCATGTATTTACGGCCTTCCGCAATGTCGTCGAGAAGCTGATCGATAGCAGAACTCAGATCGGTGCGCTGTTGCAGCAAAATCTGCAGCTTTTCGTTACATTTGTCACGGTGTGCGTCGCTGACGTCGGTGCGGTTGACTTCTGCCTGCATGTGGTAGATTTTCAGATAAAGGATGCTGAGACGATCCACCGCCCATGCGGGGCTTTCCGTATTGATGGTTGCGCCCGGCTGGGTGACGGTATCCTTATACCGGTCGAGGAAATAGCTGTCGATCAACTCTACCAGATCCGTGCGGTCCTGATTGCTTTTATCTATACGGCGTTTGAGGGTAAGGGCTGCCTGCGGATCGATTTCCGGGTCGCGGATAATGTCTTCAAAATGCCATTGCACGGTGTCGATCCAGTTTTTCAGATACAGATAGTATTCGATGCTTTTTTCCTGATACGGATTGTTGATCGGTGTTTCGATATTATCGAGAACATGATAATCAGCGATGGACTGCTGGAAGATTTTAGCACACAACTCGGTGAATGGCATTGTATTTTTCATTGAAAAATGTTTTATAAAATTAGGCAGCTATCATCCGATAGCCGATGCAAAGATATATAAAGAATTGTGGAACGGGAAATATTTTGCTGTTTTTTTATTCCCGGGTGCCGGCTCCTTGTTTCTACGATGTCGGAACCCGTTGCGGCGGGGCGGTTCCCGATTCCTGCGGTGATTGAGGTTCTTTCTCTGTCGCGGCAACCGTTTACAAGGGTATGTAAGCCGCTTCCGGCCTTCAGAAAAGCGGCGAAAAGGGAAGCGGAGCAAATTAAAGTGTTCATTTTTTCTCTTTTCATACAATATTTGCTATCTTTGCGTTCGCATTTTTTATCAAAACTTCCCTAATGAGAGTTTGCATCGCAGAAAAACCGAGCGTTGCCCAAAGTATTGCTTCCGTCCTCGGTGCGGGAACGCGCATGAACGGATATTATGAGGGTAACGGCTATCAGGTGACGTGGACGTTCGGACATCTTTGTACCCTCAAGGCTCCGCATGAATATACGTCGGAGTGGAAATCGTGGCGGCTGGAATATTTGCCTATGATTCCACCCCGTTTCGGCATTGCGCTGATAGATGATGAAGGGATTCGCCGTCAGTTTTCGGTCATTGAACAATTATACAGCCGGGCCGAATGCATCATCAACTGCGGTGATGCCGGGCAGGAAGGTGAACTGATACAGCGATGGGTGATGCAGAAGGCCGGGGCCAAATGTCCGGTCTACCGCCTGTGGATCTCGTCGCTGACGGATGATGCCATTCGCGAGGGTTTCGCTCATCTGGAATTGCAGGAAAAATATAATAGGCTCTACGAAGCGGGACTTTCGCGGGCGATAGGCGACTGGCTGCTCGGGATGAATGCCACGCGACTTTATACATTAAGATACGGGCAGCAGAAACAGGTGCTCAGCATCGGGCGTGTACAAACACCGACATTGGCCCTTATCGTCAAACGACATTGGGAAATAGAGAATTTCGTGCCGACCCAATATTGGGAATTGAAAACCGTTTACAGGGAGGTGACGTTCAATGCCACGCAGGGGAGGTTCGCTACCATCGAAGAGGGACAGCAGGCGTTGGAGAAAATCAAGGGTGAGCCGTTCTCCATAACCGATGTTTCGCAGAAAGCAGGCAAGGAGGCTCCGCCGAGGCTCTTCGACCTGACTTCGTTACAGGTGGAATGCAACAAGAAGTTCGCTTTCAGCGCCGATGAAACCTTGCGTCTCATACAAAGCCTTTATGAAAAGAAAGTGACGACCTATCCGCGTGTCGATACGACGTTTCTTTCAGACGATATTTACCCGAAATGTCCGGAGATTCTCAGCCGTTTGTCCGGATATGAGCCGCTCACCCAGCCGTTGCTGGCCGCCGGAAAGAAATTGCCTAAGAGCAAGAAAGTGTTCGACAACAGCAAGGTGACCGATCACCATGCCATCATTCCGACCAATGTTCCAGCCCATCATATTACAGGCGAAGAGCGGAAGGTATATGATTTGGTCGTGCGTCGCTTCATCGCCGCGTTCTATCCCGACTGTCAGATCAAAACGACAACCGTCTTGGGCGAGTCGGGCGGCGTGCCCTTTAAAGTGACCGGCAAGATCATCGTCGCTCCGGGATGGCGTGTGGTTTTCGACGACCAGAAAACGGCAAAAGGTGATGACGACAGCCGTTCCGAAGAGGAGGGAATCCTGCCTGATTTCGTAATCGGGGAAAGCGGTCCGCATCTCCCTTCGTTGCTGGAGAAGTGGACGCAGCCTCCGAAGCTCTACACCGAGGCAACGTTGCTTCGCGCGATGGAAACTGCCGGAAAACTATGTGAAAATGAAGAGCTTCGCGATGCAATGAAGGAGAATGGACTGGGGCGGCCGTCTACCCGTGCCGCCATTATCGAAACACTCTTCAAGCGACGCTATATCCGTAAAGAGAAAAAGAACCTCGTAGCAACGCAGACCGGGCTGGAAATCATTGCCACGATTCATGACGAACTGTTGAAGAGTGCGGAACTGACCGGGCAATGGGAATCAAAACTGCGCAAGATCGAACGGGGAGAATATGAAGCGTCCGCATTTTTGTCAGAACTGAAAGAGATGGTGGCGCAAATTGTCGGCAACGTGAAAAACGACCGTTTTACGCAACGGGTGACTCTCGTTGAGGATCTTTCTGTCGAAAAAAAGGTCAAGGGAAAGCGATCAAAACAGAGTGAGGCTTCCGATACGAAAAAAACTACCGCCTCTAAAGGTAAGAAACCCCGTTCCGCCGCTTCGCCGGCCGGATCGGATGAGGAAACCAAGGCTGTCCGTTACACGGCATCGACCCTTCCGACGGTATGCCCGCTTTGTGGAAAAGGTTCGATATTGAAAGGGCATTCGGCCTACGGCTGCAGTGAATATAAAAACGGTTGCACGTTCAGAATCCCCTTCTCTGAGATTGAGGAAGGGTGATCCGTTTCCTTAAAAATGTATTATATTAAAAAAACAAAGCTCAAAAGATTGCCATTTCCTTAAATAATCCTTACATTTGCCCCATTATTGACAGCTAATAACGAAAATGCGGTTGCATAAACGATATATATTTTTCTTATATTTAAGCGTCTTTGTGGCTATGGTATGTTCTTCGGCGGTTGCGCAGCAGCAGGGAGAAGATCATGCTGCGGTTATAGGCGTGCCGGACGGAGGGGATTTGCCGGTTTCGCTTCATTCGGCCGATTCGCTTTCTTATGACACACTTTCGGCGGTGTCCGGCCTGACGGATATGGCGCTGGAAAAGCTGGTTCCCGATTCGCTGGGCTCCGATTCCCTTACTGTCGATTCCATAGCTCCGATCGCTCCCAAAAAGAAATCCGCCGGTGCCGGTCTGACCGCGGTTGTCAACTATACGGCCCATGATTCACTGGTTTTTTCAGCAGGAAATATGGCTTATCTCTATGGTTCCAGTCAGGTGACGTACGAAGATATCAAACTCGATTCGGAACGTATCCAGATGAGTCTCGACAGTTCGTTAGTACACGCTTACGGCGTGCCGGATTCTACCGGAAAGCTGGTCGGAACACCGGTTTTTGTGGACAAAAGCGGCGAATACGATACGAAAAAGATTTCCTATAACTTCAAGACTGCCAAAGGGTATATTACCGATGTCGTAACTCAGCAGGGAGAGGGATATGTGACGGGAGGCGTTACTAAAAAAATGCCGGACAACGATATTTTCCTGCGCGATGGCAAATATACTACCTGCGATTACCATGAATGTCCGCACTTTTATATCCAACTGACCAAAGCAAGGGTTCGCCCGAAAAAAAATGTCGTTACCGGACCGGCTTACCTGGTTGTTGCCGACGTACCGCTGCCGTTGGCCATCCCGTTTGGATTTTTCCCTTTCACGAAGTCCTATTCCTCAGGCGTTATTATGCCGACGTATGGTGCGGACCAAACCCGCGGACTTTATTTGCGTGACGGAGGTTACTATTTTGCCATCAATGATTACATAGACCTGGCTCTTTTGGGGGAGATATACACAAAAGGTTCCTGGGGAGTCTCGGCGGCAAGCAAATATGCCTGGCGCTATAAGTTTCGGGGGAATTTCAGTTTCAGTTATCTGAAAACCATCACCGGCGACAAGGGTTTGCCGGACTATTCGGAGTTTACCAACTTCAAGGCGGTGTGGTCGCATACGCAGGATTCGAGATTCAATCCGAATCTGACGCTTTCTGCCAGTGTGAATTTTACAACTTCCGGTTATGACCGTAACAACCTGACCAGTTATTACAGCACCGATATGACCCAAAGCACCAAAAGCTCTACGGTCAATCTTTCCTACAAGGTGCCGAACAAGCCTCTGACAATCTCTGCCAGCACCAGCATAACCCAGCGTACCCAGGACTCTACATTGGTAGTTTCGCTGCCCGATCTGACGATCAGCATGAGCCGCGTTTATCCATTCAAGAGAAAAGTACAGAGCGGCGCCGCCCGCTGGTATGAAAAAATCGCCATGAGTTATACCGGACGTATCACCAACTCCGTTACCTGTAAGCAGGATGAGTTCAAAAACAAGTCTCTACTGAAAGACTGGCGCAACGGTATGCAGCACTCGATTCCGATTTCCGCTTCATTTACGGTCCTGCGGTACATCAACATCACGCCATCCTTTAACTTCACGGATCGTATGTACACCCATAAGACAGAGCGTTTCTATGATCCGACAGTAATGAACCCCAACGGCACCTACGGCGGTCTGGTCAGCGATACGACCTATGGATTCTATAATATCTATAATTTCAGCACGAGCATCAGCGCCAATACGAAACTTTACGGTTTTTATAAACCGCTGCCGGTATTCAATTCTAAGCTGGTCGCCGTGCGCCATCTTTTTACACCGACATTGAGTTTCACTTATACCCCTGACTTCAGCGATCCGAAGTTCGGTAGCTGGGATAGTTATGAAATGCCCGATGCTGCAAGCGAAACCGGGTGGCGGAAAGTCAAATACTCGCCTTTTTCAGGATATGCCTTCGGTACGACCGGTCAGGGAAAATCCGGCGCGATTTCTTTAAGCCTCAGTAATAATCTCGAGGCCAAAATCCGCAGCGATCGGGACTCTACCGGTTACAGGAAAATCAGTCTTATCGATAACCTGACGACAAGTATCAGCTATAACCTTGCCGCCGATTCGATGCGATGGAGTCAGACCATCCCTGTATCCATGAATTTAAAGTTCGGCAAGGCCGGTTCCATGAATCTTTCGGCCACGTTTGATACCTATCTGTATGAAGTATCGTCTTCCGGCACCCCTTATCATATCGACAAGCCGCGATGGGAGGTCGGAAAATTTCCCCGGTTGATGAATACCGGATATTCTTATTCCTACAGTCTCAATAATAATAAGTTGGCCAAGCTGTTCGGTTTCAGAAGCAGTTCCGATGACAAGCAGGTAGACGAAGAGATGGAGGCGGCTGAAGAAGAGCTGATGGATTTGCCCGATGAGGACGAAGATCCTTTCGCTTCGATGGAGGAAAAGCCGGCTAAGAAGTCCTTGACCTCTTCAAAATATGATGAAGACGGATATATAAAATGGTCGGTGCCGTGGTCGATGAACGTTTCATATACGATGCGTTATGCTTACGGCAGATTCAACGTCCGGAAAAAGGAATACGATTTGCGCCTGACCCACAGCGCCACCGTCTCAGGCAGTATTCAGCCGACGAAAAACTGGAATTTCAGCTATAACTTCACTTATAATGTGAACGACCACAAAGTTACCTATATGAATATCAATTGTACCCGTGATATGCACTGCTGGAACTTGACCGCATCGTTGAACCCGATGGGGCGGTATGCCTCGTTCAATGTATGCATTGCCGTGAAGGCCTCGATGCTGCGCGATATGAAGTATGAGAAGACTTCTGTATCGCGTTCCAATAAAATCAACTGGTACGATGATTGATATATATTTCAGAATGAAAAATGAAAATAGCTATTGTCAAATATAATGCGGGAAACGTTTATTCGGTCTGCTGTGCCTTGTCGAGATTAGGCGCAGAGGCTGTTGTGACAGATGATCCCCGGCAACTGATGGCGGCAGATAAAGTGCTTTTCCCTGGAGTAGGTGAAGCTGCGGCCGCTATGCATTATCTGAATGAACATCGTCTGTCGGAAGTGATCCGATCCTTGCGGCAGCCTGTACTTGGCATTTGCATCGGGATGCAGTTGCTTTGCCGGCATTCGGAAGAAGGCGACGTCGACTGTCTGGGAATTTTTGATCAGCCGGTACTGAGATTCCGTTCGGAGTGCAAGGATTTCCGGGTGCCGCATGTCGGATGGAATCAGGTCGCTTCGCTGAAGACGTCTTTGTTCAAACAGATTGAAGAAGGGAGCAATCTTTATTATGTGCATAGCTACTATGTGCCGGCATGCGATAAAACGATTGCCGTAACCGATTATATCCGACCCTATAGCGCTGCCCTCCGGCAGGATAATTTTTTTGCCGTGCAGTTTCATCCCGAAAAAAGCGGCGCGGTAGGCGACCGGATATTGAGAAACTTTTTAGAATTACCGTATTGAATATTTAAGGAAGAGAAAGCAAAGATGATTGAGATTATACCGGCCATAGATATTATTGACGGTCAGTTGGTTCGCCTGAAACAGGGCGATTATGCCGAAATGAAGGTCTACAGCAACGATCCGCTTGAGATTGCCCGTTCTTTTGAGGATGTCGGTATCCGGCGGCTCCATGTCGTGGATCTGGATGGTGCGAAAAATAATCATATTGTCAACTACAAGACCCTTGAAATGCTGGCGTTGCGAACCTCTTTGGTCATTGACTTCGGTGGCGGGCTCAAGAGCGACGAGGACGTGAAGATCGCTTTCGACTGCGGTGCCCACATGATTACCGGCGGTAGCATTGCTGTTCACAGACCTGCTGTCTTTCTGAACTGGCTGGAAAAATACGGTACGGAACGTATTATTCTCGGTGCGGATATCAAAGAGGGGAGAATTGCAGTTTCCGGCTGGCAGGAGTTTTCCGATGCCCGTTGGCAGACGTTTATCCAGAGCTTTGTGGAAAGGGGTGTCAGCCGAGTGATCAGTACCGACATAGCGCGTGACGGAATGTTGTCCGGTCCTTCTACCGAATTATACAAAGACATGATGACCGCATTTCCTGAATTGCATGTCACAGCCAGTGGCGGAATCAGTTGCATGAGTGATGTCCGTCAACTGGAAGAGGCCGGTGTGCCTGCCGTCATTATGGGTAAGGCCCTCTATGAAGGGCGGATCACGTTGAAAGAACTGGAAGCGTTTCAATGCGGTGCCGGAAAAGATAACCTTTAACATGAAAGAGCCATGCTGACGAAAAGAATTATTCCCTGTCTGGATGTGAAGGAGGGAAAAACCGTGAAAGGAGTGCAATTCGTCGATTTCAGGGATGCCGGAGATCCGGTAGCCCTGGGGCGTCAGTATAGCGAGATGGGCGCTGACGAGTTGGTGTATTTAGATATAACGGCCTCTCATGAGGGGCGTAAGACATTTGTCTCTTTGGTGCGAAAGATCGCTGCCGAGGTCAATATTCCTTTCACCGTCGGAGGTGGAATCAATGCCCTCGAGGATGTAGAGTGTCTTTTGTCGGCCGGCGCCGATAAAGTTTCTGTCAATTCGGCTGCATTGCGACGTCCTGAGCTGATTTCAGAAATAGCGAGGAGATTCGGTTCTCAGGAATGTGTCGTCGCCATCGATGCAAGGGAGGAAAACGGAGTCTGGACCTGTTACCTCAACGGCGGCCGCATTTCCACCGGCCGTACTTTGTTCGATTGGGCTTATGAGGCCCAGGAACGCGGGGCAGGTGAGATCCTGTTTACTTCGATGAACCACGACGGTAGCAAGAGCGGTTATGCCAACGGGGCTTTGGCCCGCTTGCATGACAGACTTTCTATTCCTGTCATCGCATCGGGCGGTGCCGGTTGTATGGAAGATTTCCGCGATGTTTTCCTGACCGGTCATGCCGATGCAGCTTTGGCCGCCAGTGTTTTTCATTTCGGCGAAATTTCCATCGGTATGCTTAAAAATTATTTGCATGACGAAGGAATTTGTGTGAGAAGAACTATATAGAATGAATTTATTAAAAACAATAGCGATGGAAATAGATTTTTCAAAAATGAACGGGCTTGTGCCTGCCATCATTCAGGATCATGTCACCTCCAAGGTACTGATGTTGGGATTTATGAATGAGGAGGCCTACCGGAAAATGGTAGAAACAGGCAAAGTGACTTTCTGGTCGAGAACGCGCCATTGTTTGTGGACGAAAGGCGAGACTTCCGGCAATTATTTGCATGTCGTCGATATTCTGAACGACTGCGATCATGACACATTGCTGATCAAAGTGCATCCCGATGGCCCTGTCTGCCATACCGGTGCCGATACCTGCTGGGGTGAAACCAACACCGGAGATATAGCTTTCCTGCAATATCTGCAGGATTTCATAAATCGGCGTTACCGTGAGATGCCTGAAGGGTCCTATACAACCTCTCTGTTCAAAAGCGGCGTCAACCGCATGGCACAGAAAGTGGGAGAAGAGGCCGTGGAGACTGTCATAGAGGCTACGAACGGCAGCGATGAACGGATGATCTATGAGGCATCGGATCTGATATATCACCTGATCGTATTGTTGACATCCAAAGGCCATTCACTGGCGGAACTGGGGGCTGAGCTCCGGGAGCGGCACAGTGAAGGCTGGAGCAAGCATTAATTTTTATACTGGAAACGCATATGGAACTTATTGATTTCAAATCTGCAACGATTGAAAGAGAAGAGCAGACGCTATTTGAGGAGGTGGATTTTCAAATATCTTCCGGAGAGTTCGTTTATTTGATCGGCCGGGTGGGTAGCGGCAAAAGTTCATTGCTTCAGACCATTTATGCAGAGCTTCCCGTAGCGGAGGGAGAGGCCCGGGTTCTGGATTACGACCTGCGGCACTTGAAGCGGAGCAAAATTCCATATTTGCGTCGTCAGTTAGGTATTATATTCCAGGATTTTCAGTTGCTGACCGACCGCTCCGTGGAAGAAAATCTCCGCTTCGTTCTGAAAGCCACCGGGTGGACATCGGCCAGCGATATCCGGGAACGGATCGATACCGTCCTGACACAGGTCGGTATGGAAAACAAAGGCTATAGAATGCCCAACACTCTATCCGGTGGGGAACAGCAGCGTGTGGTTATCGCCCGTGCGCTCTTAAATTCTCCTTCGATTATTCTGGCCGATGAACCGACCGGAAATCTGGATCCGGATACCGGCAACAACATTGTACAGTTGCTGTACGATATTTGCAGGAAAAACAATACGGCCGTTATCATGTCGACACATAATCTGCATCTGCCGGAAGCGTTTCCCGGCAGAGTGTTACGTGTGGAAGATCGAAAATTGAAAGACGTCAGTACCCAGTATTGTCCAGAATCTCATAACGGGGGATCTGAGGAAGAAATTCAAACTGCATCTTCTCCCGATCCAGATGACAACAATAATGATGAAGACCGTTGCTCACAAACAGATACTCGACCTGAAGAGCGAAGTTGTAGCGAATTATCTGATCAAATACCTTCTGATTCAGCTGAACTGTAGGGGCTTTGTATTCGGCGATGGCCAAAGGCTCTCCGGAGGTGCTGAAAATGACAGAATCGCACCGTTTTTCCGCATTGCCCACGCGAATGGAAATTTCATTGCCGATACATCCTTGCGGATAGCCGAAAAATGGAGAAATGAGATAGCGGACAAAATGCTGGCGCACCCATTCCTCCGGAGTCAACCGTACATAACGGCGGCGCTGAGGGTCGAAGATTTCCATTATCCCGTTTTCCGAGGTACGGATGCGCGGGGTGAATGACGGGAGATTCAGAGGCGGATATTTGTCCATGTTGTAATTTGTTTCCGGGCTTTAAAGTGCGGCAAAGGTACGAAATCCTGCAGAAAGCAATGATATAAAAGTCTATATTTATGGCAAAAAAAACAGACGATTTTCTTTCTTTGAAGAATGATATACTCCGGAAAAGATTTGCGCCGGTCTATTTTTTGCATGGTGAAGAGTCCTATTATATCGACAGGCTTGCCGCGTTGCTGGTGGAGAATGTGCTTGCCGAGGATGAACGGGACTTTAATCTTACTCAGTTTTACGGGGCAGACGCAAGCATTGCCGAGGTGATTTCAGCCTGCCGGCGCTATCCTATGATGGCCGAACGCCAATTGGTTCTGCTGAAAGAGGCACAGACATTGGATGCAAGATCCAATAAACTGGATGATCTGGAAGTTTATCTCAGGCACCCGTTGGAAAGTACCGTCCTCGTGATTTGCTATAAGACTAAAAGCTATGATGCTCGTAAGAAAATCGTCAAGGATTGCAGCGAAAAAGGGGTTGTATATGAAAGCAGGAAAGTCCGTGATTATGAACTGCCGAAGGTGGTTCTTGCCCAGATACGTGATTTGGGGCTGAGCATCGATGACCGGGCCTTGCAGGTATTGTGCGACAATGTCGGAACCGATCTGAACCGAATGTTTTCGGAAATCGAAAAGCTCCGGCTTACCATGAAAGACAAATTTATTTCTTTTGAGCAGGTCACAGCCCATATCGGGGTTTCCAAGGAATATAATAACTGGGAGCTGCAGAGTGCAGTGGCCAATCGCGATTTGCAGAAGGTGGAAAAGATCAGGCGTTACTACGCCCAGAATCCGAAGTCGAGCCCTATGGTGGTCACATTGTCGATGCTGTTCAATTTTTTCAGCAATCTGATGCTGGCCCACTATTCCGATGATAAAAGTGAAAGCGGTCTGATGAGGGCGTTGAGGCTTCCCAATGTGTATGCAGTGAAAGACTATAAAACGGCCATGCGTATCTTCAATGCCTGGAAGACAATGTATAATATTGCTCTCATCCGTGAATATGACGCCAGGAGCAAAGGGGCCAGGGGAGGTGTCCAGTCGGACGAAGGGCTGCTTCAGGAGCTTTTATTCAAGCTTCTTCACTAATTTGCGGCGACCATTGACGCATTTTACGACAGAGGCGGATTGCCGGGAATGGCCGCAATGATTCTGAACATAGATTCCATCATGCGGGAACCTATCTCAATGTCGTTATTTTATAATCTTTGGGCGGAAGGAAACAATTCTGCGGGTTTAAATTTCACAATTCGGTGAATTGTATTACCTTTGCGGCTGTTAATAATATAGTGCGCTATGAAGAACAAAATCGTTTTGACTGGTGGTTGCGGTTTTATCGGCAGCCATACGTGTGTAGAGTTGCAGAATGCGGGTTACGACGTTGTCATTTTGGACAATCTTTCTAATTCAGAGGCCAGCGTCGTGGATGGAATCGAGAAGATTACCGGAGTTCGTCCTGCCTTTTATCAGATTGACTGCGGCGACAAAGCGGCAGTTACCGAAGTTTTTAAAAAAGAAAGCCCCATCAGCGGTATCATCCATTTCGCAGCCAGCAAAGCTGTCGGGGAGTCTGTGCAAAAGCCTTTGCTTTATTACCGGAACAATTTTGTCTCTCTTATCAATATGTTGGAGGCAGCCGAAGAGTTCGGCCTTAAAGGCTTTGTTTTCTCCTCATCCTGTACGGTCTACGGAGAGCCGGATCCGGGTCGCAATCCGGTAGATGAAACCGCCCCCATCAAGCCGGCAACCTCTCCCTATGGAAACACGAAGCAGGTTGCCGAAGAGATTATTCGTGATAATCACACGGCAGGCGTACATTTCAAAAGTATCATCCTCCGCTATTTCAATCCGGTGGGCGCCCATCCGTCGGCTGAAATCGGAGAGTTGCCGAGAGGCGTTCCGCAGAATCTGTTACCCTATGTCTGCCAGACTGCGATGGGCATCCGTAAGGAATTGAGTGTCTTCGGCGATGATTATAACACCCCCGACGGCTCTTGTATCCGTGACTACATCGATGTTGTGGATTTGGCTAAGGCGCACGTGAAAGCATTGGGCCGGATGATAGAGGGTATTTCGCAGGAGGATATCGA
Organism: uncultured Prevotellaceae bacterium; assembly: GCA_964567855.1. Classification (GTDB taxonomy): domain Bacteria; phylum Bacteroidota; class Bacteroidia; order Bacteroidales; family UBA3663; genus Liminaster. The sequence goes on along the minus strand of CAZMOE010000017.1, from coordinate 21,319 downwards.
ATATTTCAATCTGGGCACGGGTTCCGGCGTATCGGTGCTGGAACTGATCAAAACTTTTGAAGAAGCTACCGGAGTGAAGGTTCCATACAAGATTGTGGGACGTCGTGCCGGCGATATAGAGCAAATCTGGGGCTGTGTAGACAAGGCCAACAACGTTCTGGGCTGGAAAGCAGAAAAGACATTGGCGGAAACATTGTCTTCGGCCTGGAAATGGCAGTTGAAACTGCGTGAGCGCGGTATTATGTAATTTGATTCGACACGGTTTGATGTTGAAATTCGTAAAATCGTATTTACTGATACTGGGGTTTGCGTTATCCCTGAACGGGATGGCGCAGACCTCCTTTTTTTTCACCCATCCGGTCTCTCCGGAGGTCAAAACGCTGCGCCGCATCGTGGACGGAGACTTTATGAAGTTGCCTGTCATCGACCTTGGCGGTCGCTCGTCGGTTGAAATCAGTTTCGATGTGCTGGGCGATGAAGAACGATGGATTTCCTACCGGATCATTCATTGCACGGCCGACTGGATAGCCTCCGAGATTTCGGAATTGGACTATCTGGAAGGATTTCAACCGACGCGGGTCACCGATGTGGCGCCCTCGTTCAACACCTTTATACCTTATTACCACTATCGGGTCTCCTTTCCGAACGAAGATGTCCGATTGTTGCTGTCGGGCAATTACGCCATGGAGTTCTTTTATGATGATAACCCCGATGAGTCGATTGCCGTGGCTACATTTTCCGTGCTGGAGCCTTTGATGTCCGTATCCGGAACGGTTGATGCCAATACGGATATAGACTACAAGGCCATGCATCAGCAACTGACATGTGCTCTGTCCTGGTCGCCGACAAAATTTCCATACATGGACCCTGCTGCCGACCTGACGCTGAAAGTGAGGCAGAACAACCGGCGAGATAATGAACGGACGATCCGCCGCCCGAGTCGGATGCAGGCCAATAAGTCCTTCTATGAACATAATGCCGACCTGATTTTCCCCGGAGGCAACAACTTCCGCCAGTTTGAATTTACAGACAAGAATTACGCTTCCATCGGTGTCGATCGGATCGCATATCATGCCCCTTATTACTATGTCTGGCTTCAAACCGATCGGGAGAAGTCGGGGAGAAGTTATTACTATGACCGCGATCAGCATGGGCGTTTTCTCGTTCATGCCTTACGTGTGGAGGATACCGACCTGGAGGCCGATTATTTCATGGTCCGTTTCGATTTATCGACCACCTTGCGTACCGGTAGCGGCGGAATATTTCTGTATGGGGATTTTACCTATGGCATTTTCGATGAAGCGACCGAGATGGTGTATGATCCGCTCGAAGAACGCTTGCAGCAGACGATGTTGCTGAAACAGGGGGCCTATAATTATATGTATCTGGTGGGAAATCCGGCTTCTGGCGGGGCTATGCATACCGCCCCGATCGAGGGTGATTATTATGAGACACCGAACCAGTATAGCATTTATGTTTATTATCGCCCCGCCGGGCAACGATATGACCGGCTGGTCGGCTTTTCCGTCTTTTAGGACGGGAGAGGAGTCGTATTTTCCAGATTTGCCCCATCTGTTTTCCTAAAAGATGTTTGATTTTTTTATTATTTGCCTTCCATAGCGCGGAAATGTGCTAATTTTATTTTATTTTTGCTCCGTGAATGCGATTTTCGGGAATCTTCTTTGATCCCGGGCAGCCTGCAATTCCAATAAAAGATGATATTATGAGACAGCAATTGGTACAGAATCAGACTCAGCGGTTGACGCCCCAGCAGGTGCAGGTGGTGCGGTTGCTGGAGTTGCCTGTCGACGAACTGGAACAACGTATCAATGAGGAGCTGGAAAATAATTTTGTTCTGGAAGAGGGTCTGCCTGAGTCTGAGATGGCCGAAGAAGGAGCCGAGACCGTCTCATCGCCGGATGATGACGCTTTCCTGGAAAAATCGGAGACCGAAGAGGCTGTGGGCGATGCTTCCGGCATGGAGCGGAGCGGAGAAGACTTGTTTTTCGATTATGACGACGATGATTATACGCCTGCCTATTCGCATGGTGCCGCCGACGATTTTTTTTCTCCCCTCAACAATTGTCAGGAAGATACTTCCTTTCGCGAGGATTTGATCAACCAGTTGGCATTACGTGATATCTCTGACGAGGAAAGGTTTTTGGCTCAATACATCATCGAAAGCCTCGACGACGCGGGCTATCTTCCCCGTCCGCTTACGGCCTTAGTCGATGACCTGGCATTCACCCAGAATCATGAAACGACACCCGAGGTCATGGCGGCCGCCCTCGACATCGTGCAGGATCTTGAGCCGGCCGGCATCGGGGCCCGCGATTTGAGAGAATGTCTTCTCTTGCAGTTGGAAGAGAAGACTGGCACGGAATGCGCCCGGCTGGCCTATCGGATGATCGACAAGGCTTTTGACGATTTCTCCAACAAACGCTATGAACGCCTGATGCAGAAGTTTGCAGTTTCTCAGGCGCAAATGGAGGCGGTGCAGAAGTTGATTCTGACCCTTTATCCCAAGCCGGCAGGGGTTGCAGCGGAATTTGATAACGGCAAAACTAAAATCGCACAAGCGACCCCGGACTTTGTTGTAGATAATGAAGATGGCGAATTGACCTTGAATCTGAATGATGCCCATGTCCCGCCTGTCAGAATCAGTCAGGAATATGGTCGGATGCTAGATGATTTGAAAGACAAGCGCAGATCTTCGCCGGAAAACCGGGAGGGTATTGCCATGATTCGCCGGAAAATGAATGATGCCCATGCCTTCATCGACGCTTTGCAGCAACGGCGCCAGACTTTGATGTCCGTGATGCAGACGATCGTGCGGATGCAGCGTGAGTTCTTCCTCACGGGCGATGTGACGGCACTGAAACCTATGGTGTTGCAGGATGTAGCCGTGCGGTGCGGGTATGACATTTCCACGGTGTCGCGTGTCAGCAACAGCAAGTTCGTACAGACGGACTTCGGGATTCTGCCCGTCAAGCGGCTTTTCTCGGAAGCTATCCAGACAGACAGCGGCGATGTGGTTTCCAATACCGCAGTTCTCAGTTTTCTGGAAAACTGCATCCGGGAAGAAGATAAAAGAAACCCGCTGACCGACGAGCGGCTGGCCGAGGTCCTGAAAACGGCCGGCTATCCGGTGGCACGGCGAACAGTGGCCAAATACCGGGAACAATTAGGATACAATACGGCGCGTTTACGTCGGGAATTATAAATGACAATAATCAAAATGAACACAGAATCTCCTCTTTTGCAGAAAGTGCTGCAAGGCATTTCCAATGTTTTCCATCCGTTGCTGATGCTGACCTATGCAGCCATCGCATTCTGTTATGGCACCTACTTGTTCGTGCTGCCTCAGGAAATCAAGCTGCTCATCATCGGGGAGGTCTTCCTTGCTACCTGTCTGGTGCCGGTACTGTGCATTACAGTGCTTTATAAATTCAAGGTTGTAGGACATTGGGCTTTGCGCGACCGCAATGACCGCGCCCTGCCTTTGCTCATCAACTTTCTGTCTTACGCTGTCTGCACTTGGGTTTTGTATAAGCAGGGGCTGCCATCGTGGGCGCTTTCTTTTTATATCGGTGCAACGTTTCTGGCCTTTGTCTGCTGGTTGATCAGTTTCTGGTGGAAAATCAGTGCGCATACGACCGGCATCGCCGGTTTTGCAATGGTTTCATTCATTGTATATTTCCGTTTTCCCGCTTCGATGCCGCTGGCCTGGTCTTTACTACTCACGGTACTGACCGGACTATTGGGTAGCATACGGGTTTATCTTGGCCGACATACGCTGATGCAGGTAACGGCCGGCAGCCTTCTCGGTGCCGTCGGGATCCTGCTTTCTTACTGGTTATTTGCGTGAAAATTTATAATTTTTAATCCATATAGATTATGACTCCTATTGTAAGTATCATCATGGGTAGCACATCCGACCTGCCGGTCATGGAAAAAGCTGCCGATATCCTGAATGACTTTAAGATTCCTTTTGAAATGCATGCCCTTTCCGCTCATCGCACCCCGAAAGAGGTCGAGGCCTTTGCTTCCGAAGCCGCTGGGCGGGGAATTAAAGTCATTATTGCCGGTGCAGGGATGGCCGCGCATCTGGCGGGTGTCGTAGCGGCCATGACGCCGCTTCCGGTCATCGGGGTTCCGCTGGTTTCGTCACTGGAGGGACTGGATGCCCTGTTGGCCATGATTCAGATGCCCCCCGGAATTCCGGTAGCGACCGTTGCTCTCAATGGGGCGATGAATGCAGGGATTCTCGCCGTGCAGATGCTGGCATTGTCTGATGAGGAACTGAACCGTCGGTTTGTTGCCTATAAGCAAAATCTGGCGGGAAAGATTGTCAAAGCCAATGCAGAGCTGGCAAAGATCAAATATGAATATAAAACGAACTGACCGGGATTTCTCCCGGACGATTTTCGATTAAATAGCGAATTATGTATAACTATCAGAGACGGGCGTCGACGGCAGTTCATGTCGGCAATCTGACAATAGGAGGGGATGCGCCTATTCGCGTGCAAAGCATGACCAATACTTCCACTTGCGATACCGATGCTTCTGTCGCCCAGATAAAACGAATTGTCGACAACGGTGCGGACCTGGTGCGTCTTACTGCACAGGGTACAAAAGAGGCTATGAATCTGGCTGATATTGAGTCCCGATTGCATGCCGATGGCTATGACGTTCCGTTGGTCGCCGACATTCATTTCAATCCGGCCGTAGCGGATGTCGCGGCCGCAATCGTGGAAAAAGTGCGCATCAACCCCGGCAATTATGTCGATGCGGCGCGTACGTTCAGGACGTTGGAATACACGGATGACGAATATGCGCGGGAAATTGAAAGGATCCGGGCGAGGTTTGTCCCTTTCCTGGAGTTGTGCAGGAAGCATAATACCGCTATTCGCATCGGAGTGAATCACGGTTCGCTATCCGATCGCATTATGTCGCGCTATGGCGATACCCCCGAAGGTATGGTAGAGTCCTGTATGGAGTTTCTTCGCATCTGTCGGCAAGAGCAGTTCAACGATGTGGTCATCTCTATCAAGGCCTCCAATACCAGCGTCATGGTTGTTACGGTCCGCCTGCTGGTGCAGAAGATGGAATTTGAAGGCATGTCCTACCCATTGCATCTTGGAGTGACCGAGGCTGGGGACGGAGAGGACGGCCGTATTAAATCTGCGGTCGGTATCGGCGCTTTATTGGCCGACGGCATCGGAGATACTATCCGGGTTTCCCTGAGTGAGGATCCGGAGGTCGAAATTCCGGTCGCCCGCAAACTGGTTGAGTATATCACCGGGCGTGAAGGACATCATCTGATCACCGGACCCTCTCAGGTCGATTATAATCCGGTCAAACCACAACGTCGCATCTCTAACAAGGTCGGTTGTATCGGTGGCGGTCAGGTGCCTGTTGTCGTCGGTAATGTGGCTTTGGGCGCCGATATATCGTCTGCTGGTATGCTTTCTTATAGTCTGGAGGAATTGCAGTATGATGATTCCGTCATAGAATATTTGCAGGCAAATCCCGATAAGGTTGTCATTGTCCGCGCCAACGGCAAGAATCCTGTGGGTATCTGGCGTGCTTTTATTTTCACGCTGATGGCCTCCGGTTGCACCAATCCGATCATATTGAGCCGGGAATTCCAGGATGATACGCTGGAAGATCTGCAAATTAAGGCCGGAGCCGATTTCGGCGCTCTGTTGCTCGATCAATTGGCCGATGGTATTCTTATCCATGCCCCGAATCTGGATCGCAAGGATACGATAAAGACAGCCTTTTCCATTTTGCAGGCTGCCCGTCAGCGGTTTACCAAGACCGAATATATTGCCTGTCCCAGTTGCGGCCGGACATTATTCGATCTGCAGGCCACTTTAGGAAAAATTAAGGATGCGACCGCCCATTTGACCGGAGTAAAGATCGGAGTGATGGGCTGCATCGTTAATGGTCCTGGAGAAATGGCGGACGCCGATTATGGATATGTCGGAGCCGGGCCAGGAAGAGTTTCCCTTTATAAGGGTAAAGAATGTATAGAGCGTAATCTACCGTCGGAAAAAGCTGTGGATCGCTTGTTGGCTTTTATAGAAGAAGATAGAAAAAATTTACAGAAGGAGGGATGAGGTGATCCGTATCGAAGGCTTGTCAGCGGGGTATGATGGCCGTGTCGTTATCCATGACATCGATCTGCATATTGCCAGAGGCGAATTTGTCGGCATTATCGGCCCGAATGGAGGTGGCAAGACTACGCTGATCAAGAGTATTCTTGGAATGATTAAACCGATGAAGGGCCACATTGCTTTCCGGAATCCGGAGGGGAAGCCTGTCCGGCATCTTTCTATAGGTTATCTTCCTCAGTGCAAGGATATAGATACTCTTTTTCCGATTACCGTCGAGGAGGTCATCCTTTCCGGTCTGATGAGCGATCTCGGCTGGTTTCGCCGGCCGACTTTACAACAGCGGCAAAGTGTTTCCGAATTATTGGAGTGGCTTGGCATGGGAGACATTCGTCGTTCTCCCATCGGCGCATTGTCCGGCGGTCAAATGCAGCGGGTCATGCTGGGACGCGCTATCATCCGGAATCCGGAACTTTTGGTTCTGGATGAACCCGATTCCTACCTCGACAAGGCTTTTGAGCATCAACTTTATCAAATTTTGACCCATTTGAATACGGTGGGCACGACCATTTTGATGGTTTCCCACGAAATGGCCTCTCTTGGGCATTTGATTTCGCGCGTGGTGAGTGTCGAAGGGACTTTAAAGTCCGGCAATTTAGAAAGTCCATATTGCCATACAACGTAAATCCGAACAAAAATATCGAAAAACTCATTTTTATGATATAAAATGTTGTAAATATGATCCTTTTGGTATATCTTTGCCGAAATTCATTAATCGCCGTAAGGCATAAAATTAAAATTGTGTTATGAATGTAGATGTTATTGGGAACAATGCGGGCGCCGTCTGGGCCGCATTGAATCTAAAAAATGCTCAATCTGTCAAACTGCTGAAGAAGACTCTGAAATTTAAGGACAAAGATCTTTTCCCTGCATTAGGTTGGCTTGCCCGCGAAGGAAAAATCGCTTTCTCCGATGTAGAAGGTGACATCGTGGTGACATTGCTCTGATGTAGTGTTTGATAAATCGGATCAGGAAAAAAAGGACCTGATTCTTATTGAATTATTAACGGTGTTGGAATCTATTTTTCCGGCACCGTTCTTTTTTATGCCATTTCCCGAAAATATATTAAAAATGCTGACGGTATGAGGGACCGCAAAAAAGGGCAGGAGATATAAACTAAAAAAGATTGTCATCGCGACAACCTTTTTTCTTAACCTTAAAATCTAATACCATGAAAAACACGTTGCAAATATATGGGGTTTTAGAAAGATTGCAAAGAGTTTTCTTGAAAAAACTGCTGTTTTGCTATGTTTTTTAACGAAAACTGATTCCTGAGAAACATTATGAAACTTATTGATGAGCAAATTTTACATTTTTTTACGGGTATCTGGCAAATGGTTATCAGCGGATAGAAAATATCTGATGGTAAGAAATGACATGAAGGTATTTGGATACTCCATTATATCATTTCTTATATCGATGATTGTTGCTTATTATATCGGGAAGGGGAGCGATTGTGTAAAGATGCGCTTTGAAGCAATTATTCTGCGGCTGTCGTGTTTCCGCACATCCGTTGTATTGTCGGGGATGCGAACAGGAAGTCGCGTAAGGCCTGATTGGTAGTAGTTAAGATGTTTTCTTTATTGCCATTCCAGGCGTTACGGCCATGATCGAGGAATATGATATTGTCTCCGATGCCCAAGACGGAGTTCATGTCGTGGGTATTTACAATGGTCGTGATATTGTATTCTTTAGTGATGTCGTTGATAAGCTGATCGATGAGAATCGATGTCTTGGGATCAAGACCGGAATTAGGCTCGTCGCAGAAAAGGTATTTTGGGTTAAGGGCAATCGCTCTCGCAATGGCGACTCTTTTTTTCATGCCACCGCTTAATTCGGAGGGGAACTTCTTCTCGCAGTTTTTCAAATTGACCCTATCCAGACAGAACTTCACCCGTTGGTCACATTCCCGAGAGGTCATGCGGCTGAACATCTTCAACGGAAACCGGACATTCTCTGCAACATCCATGGAATCGAAAAGGGCGGAATTTTGGAATAACACACCTATTTTACCACGTAATTTTTTTAAATCGTCCGGGGACATATTCTGTATATTTACTCCTCCGAACAGAATATCGCCCTGGTCAGGCTGTAACAAACCGATCAGGCATTTCATCAGCACGGTTTTACCGGAACCGCTCTGGCCGATGATCAGATTGTTCCGGCCGGGAAGGAAAGTGCAAGTGACCTCTGAAAGGACCTGCTGGTTTCCGAAATGCTTTTCGATGTTATATATTTCAATCATTGCAGTAACAATTTGGTGAGAATGATGTCGCTCAGCAGGATCATGACGCTACTGGTGACCACTGCCTGTGTGCTGGCTTTGCCGACCTGCAATGCCCCTCCCTGAACGTTGTAACCGTAGTAGGATGCGATGCTGGTGATGAGGAACGCAAAGAAATAGGATTTCTGAATACTGTAATAGATGTTTCCTTCCTTGAACCACGTCTGCAGACCGTAGATATAGTTGTCGACAGACAACTCATTCGAGATTTGCGCGATCAGACCGCCACCGATCAGTCCCGTAGCAATGCTGAGAATGACCAGAATGGGCATGAAAAAGACAAGGGCGCAAATTTTAGGCAGAATAAGGTAGTTGGCAGAATTGATCCCCATTACTTCAAGCGCATCGATCTGTTCGGTAATCCGCATCGTACCGATTTCGGACGCAATATTGGAGCCGACTTTCCCTGCCAGAATCAGAGACATGATGGCCGATGAAAATTCGAGCATCATAATTTCGCGGGTAGTGAACCCGACGGTAAACCGAGGCAGGAGAGGGGAAAAGATATTAAGCTGTAACTGTATGCAACATACCGCGCCGATGAAAAGAGAGATCAGACACACAATGCCGATCGAACCGACCATCAAGGATTGGGCCTCATGGATAAACTGCTGGAAGAACATACTCCATTTATCCGGTTTGGAAAATACCCGTTTCATCAACAGTAAATATTTTCCGAAGTTCTGTATATACGAAAATAGAAACATGGCGCAATTTTGTTTTTTCGCACCCCAAAGATACGAAAAATAGACCAAATGAACAGATTCCGACAAAATTTTCTTTTTTTCCGGCCTCAAATAGGGCATTATCAGGGCAGGTCGTGAGAGGAAGAGTGAAAAAGAAATGATGATACAGGAAGCTGAAGATGCCCGTTGGAAGCATGGAAACGGATGGCAGAAAATGAAAAAAAATTGCTTTTTCCAAAAAAATCCTTTGTTTAGTGAGACAGATGGTTTATATTTGCAGCGTTCGATTACTTTTTACGACAATCATATCTGACATGTACATTATTTCTCTGCACTGCCACTTCCATCACCATTATGGAGCAACTCATTGATTAGGTGGGCTGGAGATAACTGCATATATATTAAGAGGCTTACCTGATCGTGGGGAAGCCTCTTTTATTTTGCCGCATCAGGCGGTACATCTTGTCGCAGATGGAGAGGAGTCGGAATTTATGTACTTAAACAAATAATATAAACTGTATAAATTATGCTTCGTATCGCAATTCAGAGCAAAGGACGTCTTTATGAAGATTGCATGGCCCTATTGAAGGAGGCGGGAATCCGCCTCAGTAACGCCAAACGCACGTTATTGATACCTTCATCCAATTTCCCGCTGGAGGTATTGTTTCTCAGGGATGATGATATTCCAGAATGTGTCGCCGGAGGAGTTGCCGACATCGGTATCGTGGGGCTGAACGAATATTATGAAAAGGACAAGAAGGCCCGCATCGTCCGGCCATTGGGTTTTTCCAAATGTCGCTTGTCGCTGGCGATTCCGCAGGCTGTCGATTATCCCGGGCTTGAATGGTTTGATGGGAAAAAAATTGCGACTTCCTATCCGGTTATCCTTCGTAACTATCTGACAGAAAAAAATATACATGCTCAAATCCACGTGATCACCGGATCTGTGGAAATTTCGCCTAATATCGGTCTTGGAGATGCCATTTTCGACATCGTAAGTTCCGGAAGCACCCTTGTCAGCAATCGGCTGAAAGAGGTAGAAACGGTTATTGAAAGTGAGGCCGTACTTATTGCGAACGAATCTCTTGATGCTGAGAAAGAAGAGATTATGAATGAACTTATTTTCCGCATCGAATCTGTTCGCGCTGCTGAAAATAAAAAATATGTGATGATGAATGTCCCAGATAGCAGTCTGGATGCAGTGCTTTCCATCCTGCCGGGGGTCAACAGCCCGACGGTCATCCCGTTGGCTACCAAAGGCTGGCATAGTGTTCATTCCGTCATTACCGAAAATCAGTTCTGGGAACTGGTCGGTAAGCTCAAGGAGGCCGGAGCGGAAGGTATTCTGGCATTGAATATAGAAAAGATGGTGTTATAAAGATCTTTGAGAAGCGGCGGTGCATTCTTCTTCAAACCGGCCGTTTCCGATCTTGATGGTTCATGATATAAATTCGACGATATAATGCAGATCTATAAATATCCCTCTAAAAATCTGTGGCGCGAGATCACACAGCGTCCGATAATAGATAACGCCCGACTTTCTGACACCGTCTCTTCCCTGCTTGCCCGTATCCGGGAGGAGGGAGATGCCGCTGTCTTTGAGATGGAAGAAAAATTCGATCACGCAAGCCTTACCTCTTTGCTTGTCAGCGATTCCGAAATTGCGGAAGCTTGCAGAGAGATCGATCCCGCTCTTGCCGCCGCCATCGATACGGCCGCACAGAATATAGGCGGCTTTCACGCCGCACAGGCAAGGAGCTATGAGCCTGTAATCACAGCTCACGGCGTGACATGTTGGCAGAAAGCGATTCCGATCGATCGTGTCGGACTTTATGTGCCGGGAGGAACGGCTCCGTTATTCTCTACCGTTTTGATGCTGGCGATACCGGCCAGGTTGGCCGGTTGTCCCGAAACGATATTGTGCACCCCTCCTTCGCCCGACGGGAAAATCCATCCCGCAATTCTCTATGCAGCACAGCGTGCTGGCGTAACGGCCGTTTATAAAATCGGCGGAGTGCAAGCCATCGGTGCCATGGCCTACGGGACGGAAAGCGTTCCGAAAGTTTATAAGATTTTCGGCCCTGGCAATCAGTATGTGCAGATGGCCAAACAGTTGGTCAGCCTGCGCGATGTGGCCATCGACATGCCGGCCGGTCCTTCGGAGGTGCTGGTTGTGGCCGATGACGGAAGCAATCCTGATTTCGTGGCCACCGATTTCCTTTCCCAGATCGAGCACGGCCCCGATTCACAGGCTCTTCTTTTCACAAAGTCCGAGACCTTTGTCGACCGGTTTCGCGCGGCACTTGAACGGCAACTGGCCGGACTTTCGCGTCAGGAATTGACCCGCCGCTCGCTGGAACACAGCAAAATTGTGGTGCTGCGGAGCGATGAAGAACTGATGGAACTGGTTAACGATTACGCTCCGGAACATCTGATTCTTCAGACTGCCAATTACCGCGAACTGGCGGAAAAGGTACGGAATGCAGGTTCCGTTTTCTTGGGAGCATATTCGCCTGAAAGCGCCGGCGATTATGCTTCCGGCACCAATCATACGCTTCCTACCAATGGCTATGCCAAGTCCTACAACGGAGTGAATCTGGACAGCTTCTTGCGCAAGGTTACTTTTCAGGAGTTAACGGCCGAAGGCCTGAAGCAATTGGGTCCCACGATTGAGATCATGGCCGACGGCGAACACCTGGATGCTCACCGGAATGCTGTCAGCGTCCGTCTTAAAACGTTATCATAAATCTTTGCACAAATGGAAATCAAATCTCTGATTCGTCCTAATATTTTAAAATTAACACCTTATTCATCAGCCCGTAATGAGTTTACCGGGGATGCCGCAATCTTTTTAGATGCCAACGAAAACCCCTACGATACCGGTTTGAACCGCTATCCGGATCCGTTACAGCATGAAGTCAAAAAATTATTGGCCGAACAGAAACATGTTGCCGAAAACCGTATCTTTTTGGGCAATGGCAGCGATGAGGCCATAGATTTGGTATATCGTGTATTCTGTATTCCCGGCCATGACAATGTTGTAGCTCCCGCACCGACGTACGGTATGTATGAGGTTTGTGCGGAAATCAATGATGTTGAATATCGGCAGGTGCCCTTAAACGCAGAATTTCAATTGGATATGGCGGCTATGAAGGCTGCCGTCGATGATCGTACCAAAGTGCTCTGGTTGTGCTCTCCCAATAATCCTACCGGCAATCTTCTGACCGCTTCCGATGTCGAAGAAATGCTGAACTGGTTCAACGGTATTGTGGTTATTGACGAAGCCTATATCGATTTTTCTACGCAGCAGTCATTCATTGCACGCATTGACGAATATCCGCGGCTGATTGTTTTGCAAACGTTCTCCAAGGCCTGGGGGCTGGCCTCTGTCCGCCTGGGAATGGCGTTTGCACAGGAAACGATTATCGGTTATTTCAATCAAGTGAAGTATCCGTATAATGTCAATCTGCTGACACAGCAGCAGACTTTGAAAGCATTGGGTCAGGCGGATGTAAAACAGGCCAGGGTAGAGGAGATTCTGATTGAACGGACCCGCCTTGCCTCTGCATTGGTATCGCTCGGTTTTGTCCGTAAAATTTATTCTTCCGATGCCAATTTCCTATTGGTAAAAGTGGATGACGCGGACCGGACTTATGCCTATCTTACTCATCAGGGCATTATCGTACGCAACCGAAATCGTGTTCGACTTTGTTCCGGCTGTCTGCGTATCACTGTCGGCACACCGGAAGAGAACCGCAGCCTTTTAGCGGCGCTTGAATTGTTCAATAAATCGCTATAAAAACAAATGGAATCCGCTAAGAACGAGAAAATAAAGCTATTGTTTATAGACCGGGACGGTACATTGATTGTCGAACCGCCGGTGACCTATCAGGTAGACCGTTTCGAGCAACTGGAATTTCTTCCCGGTGTGATCGGAAACCTCTCTTTCATTCGTCGTAAACTTGATTACGCCTTGGTAATGGTAACCAATCAGGATGGTCTCGGCACTCCCGGTTATCCGATGGAGAGATTTCAACCTATCCAGGAGCTGATGTTGCGCGTATTCGGTTCGGAGGGAATGGTGTTTGACGCCATTCATATCGATACCACCTTTCCGGAAGACGAAGCCCCGACCCGCAAACCTGGTACGGCAATGCTGACTCCTTATTTTGATACCGACAAGTATGATCTGACAGCATCTTATGTGATCGGGGATCGTATTACAGATGTGATGCTTGCCCGTAATCTGGGATGCAAGGCCATTTTAATACAGCCGGTTGAAACTGGCGAGAAAATGCTTGCAGAGGCCGGAATGACAGAAGATTGCGTACTTATTGCTCCCGATTGGGATAAAATTACGGCATTCCTGTTCGCCGGCAGCCGCAGGGCAGAGGTTGTCAGAACAACTGCCGAGACAGATATCCGGATCCGTCTTGACCTGGATGGCTCAGGTAAAGCGGATATAGAAACCGGACTGCCGTTTTTCGATCACATGCTTGAACAGATCGCCCGCCACAGCGGTATGGATCTTTTTATCAGAACTCACGGTGATTTGCAGGTAGACGAACATCACACTATCGAAGATACAGCTATTGCCTTGGGCGAGGCTGTTCGCGTGGCGTTGGGAGATAAGCGCGGCATTAATCGTTATGGTTTCACCTTGCCTATGGATGATTGTCTGTGCAGTGTGGCGTTGGATTTCGGCGGGCGTTCATGGCTTGTCTGGGATGCCGATTTCAGGAGAGAGAAAGTGGGAGATATGCCTACCGAAATGTTTTTGCACTTCTTCAAGTCCTTTTCCGATTCCGCGCGCATCAATTTGAATATCAAGGCTGAGGGTACGAATGAACATCATAAGATAGAGGCTATTTTCAAAGCATTGGCCCGTGCTCTGGGAATGGCGGTCAGAAGAGATATTCATCATTTTGAACTGCCCTCTTCCAAAGGGACCCTTTAGGAGGGTGGAGGAATATTAATAGTAACGGGAGGCTTTTTGGGGCCTCCCGTTACTATTAATATAAATAATTTTTGTCTGTCAATTTGCTAATTCGGAGAGAAATTTGATGCGTACCAATCTGATTTCCTCCTCTTTATATTCCGATCCAAGTTCTTTATAGGCAGCTTCAAGATCATCGCTCTCTGCCTCTTTAAAATATTGGAAGATATCGGCAATGGATTCCTCATCCATCACATCTTCAAGGAAATAGTTGATATTGATACGCGTTCCGGAATAAACGATAGCCTCAATTTCATCCAATAACTCCTCAAATTCAAGCCTGTTGGCGGTTGCCAGTTCATCAAGGGCCACTTTCCGGTCGATGCTTTGGATGATAGAGACCTTTAGTTTCGATTTGTTGGCGACGGTTCTTACGCGAAGATCCTCTGGACGGACAATTCCGTTCTCGTCGCAATGTCGCTTGATGAGTTTGACGAATTCCTCGCCGTATCGCTTGGCTTTTCCTGCACCGACGCCCGGAATATTCTGCAGTTCCTCGATAGTGATAGGATAGCTGGTGGCCATCGCCTCCAGGGAAGGATCCTGGAAAATGACGTAAGGCGGTAACTCCAGTTTTTTTGCGGTCTTCTTGCGCAGGTCCTTTAGCATCATGAACAATTCTTCGTCAGCAGCAGCCGATCCGATGTTGCCTTTGATGTCCGCACCTTCGCTCTCGACGTCTTCATCCTCTTCCGTGCGGTCCATGACGATCAGGAACTGCTTGGGACTCTTAAGAAATTTTGTTCCGGCACTTGTAACCTTCAGAAGACCGTAATTCTCAATGTCGCGACTCAGATATTTGGCAATGAGGGCCTGCCGGATAACGGCGTTCCAAGTACTTTCGTTCTCATCTGAGCCGGAACCGAAGACTTCCAGCTCATTATGACGATAGGCCATAATCTCATCGCTTTGAGTACCGAGAAGCACGTCGATGACATAATCCTGCTTGAATTTTTCTTTCAGTGCAATGATAGTTTCAATGACCGCACACAGCAATTCTTTGGCCTCAATATGCTTCTTCGGCTTGCTGCAGTTATCGCAATTGTTGCATTCATCTTCTTTCCGGTCTTCACCGAAATAATGCAACAGGGCTTTACGACGGCACATGCTCGTTTCAGCATAGGCTTGTGTCTCTCTTAGCAACAATTTGCCAATTTCCTGCTCGGCCAAAGGCTTGCCCTGCATGAATTTCTCCAGTTTTATAAGATCTTTTTCAGAATAAAAGGCAATGCACTGTCCTTCGCCGCCGTCGCGACCGGCACGGCCTGTCTCCTGATAGTATCCTTCCAGACTTTTAGGCATGTCATAATGAATGACATAGCGTACATCCGGCTTGTCGATACCCATACCGAACGCGATGGTGGCTACAATAACATCGACCCGCTCCATCAGGAATGCGTCCTGGTTTTCGGAACGCTGGCTGGAATCCATGCCTGCATGATAGGGGAGTGCCGAGATATTGTTAGCCTTCAGCACTTCTGCCAGTTCTTCTACTTTTTTTCTGCTCAGGCAATAGATGATACCGGATTTACCCGGCTGTCCTTTGATGTATTTGATAACCTCCTTATCGATATCGTCCGTTTTGGGGCGTACCTCATAATAAAGATTCGGACGGTTAAAAGAAGATTTAAAGACCTTCGCTTTCAGAATGCCCAGGTTCTTCATGATGTCATGTTGCACCTTAGGCGTTGCCGTTGCCGTCAGAGCGATAAGCGGACGTTGTCCGATGTCATTGATTATCGGTCGGATACGTCTGTATTCGGGGCGGAAATCATGTCCCCATTCTGAAATACAATGGGCTTCGTCCACAGCATAAAAAGAAATCGGTACCGTGCGCAGAAAATCGATGTTTTCCTGCTTGGTCAATGATTCCGGGGCGACATACAGCAATTTGGTTCTACCGTTCATGATGTCCTGCCGCACCTGGTCGATAGCAGTTTTATTAAGAGAAGAATTGATAAAATGGGCGACGTTGTCATCTTCACTGAAATTACGCATGGCGTCCACCTGATTCTTCATCAATGCGATCAGGGGTGAAATGACAATTGCCGTACCTTCCATCAATAATGACGGAAGCTGGTAGCAGAGCGATTTTCCGCCTCCAGTTGGCATCAGAACGAACGTATCATTTCCTGACATCAGGTTTTGGATGATTGCTTCCTGGTTTCCCTTGAATTTATCGAATCCAAAATGTAGTTTAAGATTTTCCTGTAAACTTTTGCTTGTCATAATTCAATTTTGACTCGTTACTATTGCAAATATATATACTAATTCGAATATCACAATCAAAAAAGGAAATATTTTTTTTCCAGAAATGCGAAAAGAAAGCTCTCTACATAGGAAATTCTGGATTTCTTATTTCATTTTTCCCATGATTGCCGAACAAAATATTTGCTTGCATCTGATATTTATATGAGCGTTCTGTATGTTTTCCGCCAACAAGGGAATTATCGATAGTTCCTGCATTCATGGAAGCGCCGCACATTATCTTGTCGCCGGTCGCAGACTTTCTTGAACCATCATTCACACTATATGTAATGAAATAATTACGATTATGATTATACAAATTACAGATTTACAGCGACTTGCATTGCTTAAAAAGGCGTCTCGCCTGTCGGACAAGTCTATTAAACAGATCCTTGATAAGTATGATTATCATGGTAAAATTGATAATTGGTATTGCATCCTTTGCGAGGAGGCAGAGAGACGTAAGGAGTTCTATTTTCGTCAGTACACTTTATTTGATTGATTATGGCTGTCACTGAAGGTGCTGCTGCTATGTATGCGGCTGGTATTGCTGCTGCTGGTTCTATGGGTTCTGCTGCTGTTACATCTGGTAGAGGACATAAAAGTCAGAAACGTGCTTTGCGCTACAATAAAGAGTTGGCAAAGTATCAGTATGATCTTAATATGCAGGCTTGGCGTGAGCAGAACGAATACAATAGTCCTGCAGCCCAAATGGCCCGTTACCAGGAAGCAGGCTTAAATCCTCGTCTTGTCTATGGTCAAGGTGATAATGGCAATGCATCTCCACCGCCGGAGTATAGCGGTAATTATGTAGATCCGGAACCT
>CAZMOE010000017.1:0-4002 GCA_964567855.1 uncultured Prevotellaceae bacterium | reverse complement strand
TGGCAATGCATCTCCACCGCCGGAGTATAGCGGTAATTATGTAGATCCGGAACCTATTAATGACTTTGGTATTGGAGCTGCTGTTGATAAAGGTGTATCGCAGTGGCTTGCTCTTAAGCAGTTTGAGGAGCAACAGAAAAATAATATTGTATCTCGAGAGAAAATAGAGCTTGAAGGACTTACTGAAGTTATGAGGCAAATGCAGTATGGACAGGATTATGATAAGAATAGTTGGGAATATAGAGAATTACGTCGTTTAGGCATGTCCCAGGCTGCAGTTATGTATAATAACATCCAGAAGACACAGCAGGATATTAGAGAGAGTTCTCAGCGTGTTCTTAATCTGTCTCAAGAATATGAGTTGTCTAAGGTTATGGATCCTATTAAGGTTGATATTGCTAATGCTGAGCTTGCCAAGCTTAAAGAGACTAATGATTGGAATAGTTTTGAGTATGCTATGCGTAAGAGGCTTAATTTATTGCCTGGTTCTTCGCCTTGGGATAGACTTCTCGATTTGGCTTTGGATTTTATCGAAGATCCTGAAAATAGTAAGTTGATGAAAATTATTGGTCAGATTCGTAATTTGATGTCAAAGAAAAAGGATATTCCTCGAGATCTGTATCAGCAGTTGAGTGATAGTATAGTTAATCCTACCAAAAAACCAATAGGAGGTTATTAAAGATGAGACACAGAAAACATCGTCGTTTAAGGACTTACAAGGTAAGCCGCGGCGGAATTAGATTATGACATTTTGCTATTTTGGTAGTTTTCCATCCGGGACCATATAGCATGTTTTTAACTTTTATTTGTAACATTATGCAGTGTATATCACCCATTAACATCCGCGATCCTGCGGACCCTAAACACCGTATTTCGGTGCCCTGTGGTAAATGCTATGCTTGTCTTAGCAATAAGCGTACATCTTGGACGTATAGACTTATGCAAGAGCAGAAACATAGTATTACATCGAAGTTTATCACGTTGACATATGATGATGTTAATGTACCGTTGTCTCCCAGTGGTGAGATGGTACTCAGCAAAGAAGATGTACAATTGTGGTTAAAGAGATTTAGAAAGCGTATATCCCCTTATAAGATTAGGTATTTTTATGTCGGAGAATATGGAGGTAAGTTTCGGCGCCCTCATTATCATTTACTTTTGTTTGATTACCCTTTGGATAGCCGCGACTTATTTAGTGATATTGGCGTTACATGGACTAAAGGTAACTTTTATGTTGGTTCGGTTAGTCAGGCGTCTATACATTACGTTGCTAAGTATGTTATTGCGCGTATGGACAAAGATAAGTATTCGGTTCCGCCGTTCATGAGGTGTAGTAATAAGCCCGGTATCGGTTATCAATGGTTGACGGATGAGATGAC
The DNA here is from genome assembly GCA_964567855.1 of uncultured Prevotellaceae bacterium. Lineage (GTDB taxonomy): Bacteria > Bacteroidota > Bacteroidia > Bacteroidales > UBA3663 > Liminaster. Next base: position 2,623 of record CAZMOE010000017.1, on the reverse strand, counting down.
CCGTTTTGCTCGCCGCGAATATGGTTGTGTTGTTCCGATGCCAGCCGGTTACAGGTGTGCGATGCCTCGGTATTATAGAGATAAGATATATACTAATGATGCGGAAAAGGATATAGTGAGACGTAAGAATTTATCTATGTCGCGTGAAATTATGAAGCAGGCTTATGAATCTGATAAGGCTTATATGGATGCGTTTGCCGCTTCTGGTATGGATGTTCCGGCTTATAGTACTTCGGTCGTTAAGGATCAGATACGTAAAGGTAAAAAAGTTTTAAAAGATTTAAACAATGAGTTGGATTAAGAAAAAAGCAGTTGAGATATTGATTAATGCACTGATTAGCCTGTTACAGGCTCTTTTGAATAAGGACGAAAAAGCGTCTTTGCAGCAATCTTTAGATTTAATGAGAGAGGAAGAAAACCTTTCTAAGTGGTTAAACGATAAAAATTTATAGAATATGGGAAATCCATTATTTGATTCGATACCGATTCCTGTGCCTGGCCGTTCGGCCTTCCCGATGAGTCATGAGGTCAAGTTTTCTTGTCAGATAGGAGCTTTGATACCGTTTTTCTGTCAGGAGTGTTTGCCTGGTGATGTGTGGAAGATGTCTAGTGAGATTTTTCTTCGGATGTCTCCAATGTTAGCTCCTGTTATGCATCGTATGGATGTATATACTCATTTTTTCAAAGTGCCCATGAGGCTTATATATGAAGATTGGGAAACATTTATCACTGGTGGCAAGAATGGTGATGGAAAGAAACAGGATGGTTCTATTGCTGTTTTTCCTCAGATTTCGAACTATTGTGTTGATACTACTCGGTGTGCACCTGGTCAGCTGCTTGATTATCTTGGTTATCCTACTTGGCAATATGATAGTCAAGGAGGAGAGGAGCCAAGCTCTTACAAAGGTCTTAAGAAGGAAGATATGCTTACGAGTTTGAATTTGTCTTTAGCGCCGCTTCGTGCTTATCATTTGATTTGGAACGACTATTACCGTGATCAAAATTTGAGCACAGATATTCGTGAGTTTCCGATTATGCGTAAAGGAGGCATTTTTGATTGGCAAGATATTAATGATGACTTTCCTTGGATGTACTTAATGCGTTATCGCGCTTGGGAGAAGGATTATTTTACGAGTGCTTTGCCTTGGGCTCAACGAGGAGAACAGGTTACTATACCGCTTGCAGATAGTGCCCCCATTACTTTTATGCCTGGTACTTCGCCTTCGATGGTTTATTCTGCGGAAACTATTACGTCGATGACTTCGGGAGGACATCAGTCTCTCGAATCCTCTACGCCATCTAATTTGCCTGGTACTGTTGTTGCTGGTACTAAGTTGGGATCTGTTATGTTGCATCAGAACCAGGGTCAAATTGGTAGAGATGTTGATGTCTCTATTGATAATAGTGCCAATTTACGTGTAGATTTGTCGCAGGCATCATCTGTTACTATCAACGAACTTCGGCGTTTGTATGCTATCCAGCGCTTTGCAGAGCGTAACGCTGTCGGTGGAGCGCGTTACATTGAGCAAATATTTGCCCATTTTGGCGTGTTGTCCTCTGATGCTCGTTTGCAGCGTCCTGAGTACCTTGGAGGAGGTAAATCCCCGGTTGTAATATCTGAGGTTTTGCAGCAATCGCAGACTACTGGTGCTGATAGCCCTGGCGGTGCCTCTTCTCTTGGAGATATGGCCGGTCGTGCTATATCTGTAGGTAAAAGCCATTCATTTGCGACTAAGTGTGAGGAGCATTGTATTATTATGGGCATTATGTCTGTTATGCCTCGTTCGAGCTATCAGCAAGGTATTTCACGCTTTCTTACTAAGTTTGATAAGTTTGATTACGCATGGCCCTCTTTTGCTCGTCTTGGCGAACAGGAGGTGTTCAATTATGAACTTTTTCCGACAAATACTTCTGATGATGTTAAGACGTTTGGTTATCAGTCCAGGTATGCCGAATATAAGTTTATCAATAGTCATGTTCATGGCAAATTTAAGACAGATCTTAACTATTGGCATCTCGGCCGCGTTTTTGATGCGCCTCCAAAGCTGAATCCTGCTTTCATTACATTTGACCCTCGCGAAGTTGATCGCATTTTTGCCGTGCAAACTAAGGATGCGACCGATGAACATTGTTATGTTCAGATTTTTAATAAAGTGCAAGCTGTGCGGCCATTGCCGAAATATGGAACACCCGAAGGATTATGATTAGGATAGTTACTAAGTTTACTTATAATCACAATGATTATAGGTATCATCCTGTTGGTCCGTCTTGTACGGTTCCGGATGACTCTTACACAATAAAAGAGTTAATTCAGCGTTTTAATTCTGGATGTCCTGCGGATGTCCATAAATATAATGATTTTGATATAAATCCTGTGCAAAATGGAACAGTTGATGACCTTTATAGAGATGTCGAATTGGTTGATCCCCGTTTGGAACCTGATTTTGATCTTGTTGACCGTGTGGCTGCCGCTGAGGTTGCTAAGGCTGGTGTTCGTCGACTTTTGGAAGCTCATAAAGTGGATGTTTCCGGTTCAGAAGGACTGAAAACGGAGAAAGAAGACGCAAATAAGGAGCAAACGCAGTAACGCGACGTGTGCGCGTCTGAATGATTTTGGCCGGCG
>CAZMOE010000016.1:0-50836 GCA_964567855.1 uncultured Prevotellaceae bacterium | reverse complement strand
TTTGCAAAGTTATAAACAGCTTTAAGCTTCATAATATCACTATGAAAAAGAAAGAAACTAAAAATCTGTGGCTCGTCAATACGGCGCTGACCGTTGCCGGCGGTCTTTTATATTGCAAACTTAAAAAGGCCAGCAAGAACCCACGCAAGACGAGTGAAAACACGCTTCGCTCTATTCTTGAATATGCCAAAGACACCGTTTACGGCCGTGAACATCATTTCTCCGATATCCTGACAGCCCGTAACGACGAGGAGCTTTATCGTCTCTATGCTGAAAATGTCAACCCCAACGATTATGAGGACCTCCGCCCTTATGTGGAGCGTCACAAACATGGCGAGGCAGACATTCTCTTCCCCGGTAAACCCCGTCTGTATGCCACTACTTCCGGTACGACGAGTGAACCCAAGTGGATCCCCATTACAGAAAAATACCTCAAGACCGTTTATGGTAAGATGACCAAGGTCTGGTTGTTCAACTTTATCAAGAACCGCCCGAAAGTATTCGAGGGACCATTGCTCTCCATTGTGGGCAAGGTTGTCGAGGGATATGCTCCCGATGGCACCGTCTTCGGTTCCGTCTCCGGCGTGACCCAGCGCGATGCCCCCGGTTTCGTCAAGGCTTTATATACGAATCCGGCCGAAGTTTATATGATACCCGACTATAAAGCCCGCTATTATGCCATCATGCGCATGGGTATCGAGCGCGACGTGCATTGTGTGATTACTGCCAATCCGTCGACTATCGTAGAAATGCAGACGAATGCCAATCTGTTTTACGATGACTATGTCGAAGACATTGAAAAAGGCACAATGAGCGACAAGGTCGATATTTCGCCCGAAATCCGGGCCGCTATCGCTCCATATCTGAAGCCTAATCCCGAACGGGCGAAGGTCCTGCGGGCATTGAAGGAGAAATACGGCACGGTTCTGCCCAAACATTACTGGCCGGACCTGCAGATCCTGAATACGTGGAAGTGCGGCAATACAAAGGTTTATATCGACAAGTTCAAAGATTCCTTCCCTCAGGCAATGCTTCATCAGGAATTCGGCTATTTTTCTTCCGAATGCCGTTTCGGACTGGTTCTTGACGATACCAATAACACCGTACTTTTCCCGCATTATCATTACTACGAATTTATAGCAGAAGAAGATCTTGATAGCGATACCCCACGCTTTCTGCAACTGCATGAATTGCAGCAAGGCAAGCGTTATTGTCCCTATGTGACGACCTTCTCCGGACTATATCGCTATAATATGAACGATTTGGTGGAGGTCGGGCCTAATTTCTGCAATACGCCCACGGTTTTTATGATTCAGAAGGTTAATGGCATCGTTACCATGACCGGAGAGAAACTGCACGAACGGCAGTTTATCGAAGCCGTTCGCGAGGCAGAGAAAAAAAGCGGACTTGAAACCAAATTCTTCATCGGTTTTGCCGATCTCTCTATCTCGGCCTATCATTTCTATTACGAATTTACCTCCGACAACGTTACTCAGGAGCAGGTCGACGAATTTACAAAGCTTGTAGATGTTATTCTCAAGGAGAAAAATATGGAATATGACGCCAAACGCAGCTCATTCCGTGTAAAAGATCCGATAGGACATATTCTGCAGCAGGATTCTTTCGAGAAATTCAAGGCCCGTTGCATTGCCGAGGGTGCGCGCGACGGCCAATTCAAGGTAAATCTTCTTTTGCAGGATGAGAAACGTCATGCAAAATTCAAGGATCTGGTAAAGACTGAATAAAGTATGCTTTCTAAGATAAAGGCTGTTGTCTTTGACCTGGACGGTACGCTTTACGATTCCCGCCGGTTGCCGTGGCATTTGATTGTATCCGATCTCTCGAATGTGCTTACGCTTCGGGCTGAAAGGAAAGCCCGGAAGCGGATTGCCGGAAAGGATTTCGGCGATGCCATTGCCGTTTACCGCAATCTTTTCCAGGATATTTCCGGGCAACGGGATAAAACCTTAGATCAGATTGAGGGTTGGTATTTCAATTCTTATATGCCCCGGATGGTGCAGGTGCTCAGGAAGTATTACGTCGCCCGTCCTTTTGTGAAAGAATTGTTTGAGCATTTACGGTCCCGTGGAATTCAGGTAGCGGTTTTTTCCGACTACGGGCAAGTTGAGGCAAAGCTGGAGGCCATCGGCATCCACCCGTCATGGGTGGATGCTGTTTTTGATGCTCCTGCGTTGGGCGGTCTGAAACCTGCTCCTGCCTCTTTTGCCAAGGTGGCTGAAGCGTTGGGAGTGGCCCCTTCGGAAACACTGATGGTGGGCGACCGTGTAGATACAGACGGGGCCGGGGCTTTGGCATGCGGGATGAAGTTCATTCATTTGGTTTTGCCGCATAAAAAAGCCGCCCCCGAGGGGACGGCATATCTTGAAATGTCGTGGGAAGAAATCTGTCACATGATTATTTCCCGTCGGCAGGAGCCACTGGCCAGGGATTTTTAGTGATTCCAGCCATTTTTTCCATTTGTCGATGGGCGACTTCTCTCAGCCGTTCGACCTCAATTTTGCGGGGAACCGTTGTATCCGGGAATATAGGTTCTCCGATCGTGATGGTCAGCAGAGGTTGCGACTGGTTGCCGAAAAATCTATACAGTCCGGTTCTTTTCCTATAAGTGATACAGCAGGGAAGAATCGGCCTGTTGTATTTGTAGGCCATTGAGAAGGCTCCCTTGCGAAATGGGCGGATAGGTTTGTAATAGTCCCAGCGACATTCTTCCGGGAAAACATGAAACCATTTCTTGCGGCGATGCAATTCGTCGAATGCTTCATTGAATTTCTTCATGCCGGCCATTCCGTCCGGAACAGGGATGCCGCCGATATACTTGATATACCATTGGTCTTTTGTCATAAGGTTCTCTCCATATACCGGAATCCATAATTCACGCCAGCGGACAGCTTGCAGGACCGCAAGCAGATCCCACCGGTACATGTGATTGCAAATCGTGATCGCTCCGCCGGCCAGCTCTTTGCGGTATTTGCGTAAAATATCGCGGCCTTTGATGCGCAGGCCGTAGCGGAGCGGATTCATCAGGAAGCACCATGTCCACGCTGTGGCGTAGCACTTGATATGCTCTTTCCTGAACGTTTCCGAATCGTCGAGATAGGGATAGTTTTCGTCAAAAGACAATTCGCAGTTTTTTTGCACCGGTACGAGATGCTGGAAAGAGTCTTCTTCCGGGAAGTCGGTCTGTATTTCGGGAACATATACTTTGGGTTCGACCTCCATTTCTTTATAACGGATATTGTTATAGCAGGATTTTTTCATGGAAATATTCGGAATGATATGTTTGTTTATTCTGTCGGTGATTTATCGGCGGTTTTCATTGTCTCCATCCATGCCGGGAGTTGTTTTTGCATGAAATCGTTGAAAATCTCTCCCATGGACAATGCGCCGTTGACTAACGCTACGACATCGACGGTTGCCACAACGCAGAGTTTGTAATCTGATTTCCTGCGAATCTCCTGGCAGAAAACCAGACGCGGCCCTTCTTGATGGACATTCATAAGCGAATGGAATTTTTCGCTGGACATCATGGGGGAGATGAATTTCAGATCGACTTTCGAGACCATCAGATCGATGCCGGCCTCATGCCATTCCCGGAAGGTACCGCCCATCTGTTCCATAAACTCGAATCGGGTCACTTCGAGATAGTGCTGGCAGTATGTATTGGTTGCCGCTCCGAATCGGTTGCATTCATAGTCGCGGACTTTCATCTCGTAGTTGAAAAGAACGTTCTGCAGTTGCGGGGCATTGCTTTTAGAATTCTTTTTGCCAGTAGTATTATAGTTGAGCGGGGTGGAAAGGTGACTATCCAAGTATTCTTGGAAGTAGTTGCCCCGCGTCAGTCTCTCGTGGACGGCGATAACGACATCGACACGGGCCTTGATACAGAGTTCGTCGCTTTCAATGCGGCGAAATTCCTGCAGAAAGACAAAACGGGCCCCTTCGCGCGACAAGTGCAGGCCCGAGCGGAATGTCTCGCCCGCCTGCAAGGGCGACCGGTACTGTATGGCTGTTTCATAAACGACGAACTCTACGCCCGATTCCCGGCTCCAGGATTTAAGATCGATGCCGATACTTTCTAAAAACTCCGTCCGGGTTTGCTCAAGCAGGTTATGATAGTATGCGTTGTTGACCACACCTTGCATGTCGCACTCAAAATCGCGGATTTTTACCGTCGATTCAAATAAATATTTCTTTTTCACGTCGTAAGCTGTTCTGACAAAATTGTTGACAAAGGTACGACATTTCTATGAATTATCGCTATCGGACGGTTGTTTTTTACTATTTCTTATGTTTCGCGTCAAATAATCCGGGATGAGGTAAGTCTCTTATGGTCAAAAATTGTTATCTTTGCCCGTTCAGAAGTTCTCACAATATGATATTTAAAGGAAATTTTTCGATATACTGGATTGTGGTGTGTAGTGTTATGGTTATGTTTTTTAGCACCTCCAAGGCAGATAATAATGCTAAAAGCGGTCAGATAACCATCACCGGCACTGTGATCGACTCTATCTCCGGCGAGCGGTTGGGCTATATTACCATTAAAGAGCGCGGCACGACCAACGGAACGATCTCCGATGATCTTGGAACCTTTTCCCTGAACGTAAAATCGGGCAGCACGCTTGAAGTTTCTTGTGTCGGCTATCGCGCAAGGAGCATCTACGCAGGTAAATACAGTCGCAATATTTCAGTAAAGATCGCACCTGTTGATTATGAGCTTTCCGAAATTGTGATTAAGCCCAAACGGCAACGTTATCGTAGAAAAGACAATCCCTCGGTCACCTTGGCCCGCAATGTCATCTCGCATAAATTTGATCATGCGCCTACCGATCATGATTATTATACTTGCAAGCGCTATGATAAGATGACTTATGCATTCAATAACTTTGACGGCGGGATGAAAGAGGCCTGGAAGAAGAAGTTCGATTTTATAGAAAATTATATTGACACCGCCATCCTGTCCGGATCTCCCATCTTGCCGGTTTCAACGGACGAAAGGCTTGAGACCCGCTATTACCGGCATAATCCGGAATCCAGGAAAACAGTGGTGGAGGCGGTGAAACATGCGGGGCTGGATGATATGTTGCCCGATGAGCTGGTGCAGCTGGTGAAGTCGGAGGTTTTCCCGGAGGTGGATCTGACGGAAAATGACATATATCTGTTTACCAACAAATTTGTGAGTCCTCTTTCTTCGTTTGCACCTACATTCTATAAGTTTTACATTCTGGATACTATTCGGATGGATGACGGCGCACGCTATGTGGACCTCGGTTTTGCACCGCTTATCGCGGAATCGTTCGGATTTATAGGTCATTTGTACGTGTCTATGGATTCCACCTTTTTTGTGAAGCAAGCGATTCTGAATGTGCCGCCGGACATTAACTTGAATTTCGTCCGCAACATGCGTATCGTCATTGATTACGAACGTTTGGCCGACAGTACACGTATCTGCCGGAACTGCACCTTTGACAGTGAGATGAATGTGACGCAAAATACGCTGGGGTTATATGCTCACCGCACCTGCGCATATAGCGGTTTCGATTTCAGCGAACCGAAAGAGCTTTCCGTTTTCAATATTCCCGGCAGAGTAATAGAGGCGAAGGATTTGCCGAACAGGGGCGAAGATTACTGGCTGGCTCATAGCCCCGGGAAGTCTGTGGCGGAAGAGAAATCTGTTGCTTCCATGCTATCTGAAATGCGCCAGGTTCCGTTCTTCTATTATGGGGAAAAGATACTTACGATGCTTTTCAAGGGATATGTTCCGTTGGGCAACAAACCGTATGAAGAAAACAAGTTTCTGCTGGGTCCGCTCAACACGACGGTCAGCCATAACTCGTTTGAAGGCTGGCGTGTCCGTACGGGTGGAATTACGACAGCCCGGTTGAATCCTCATTGGTTCGGTTTTGGATATATCGCCTATGGCTTTGATGATGCGAAGTGGAAATATGAGGGAAAGGTTGAGTATTCATTCTCTCAAAAGAAGATGCATGCTAACGAATTTCCGATTCACAGTCTTAGGTTGCGGTATAATTACGACACGAAGTTGCTGGGACAGAAGTTCAACTCGAACAAGGATAATTTTTTGCTCTCCATCAAACGTGAGGATGACGATAAAATTACTTACGAGCGGAATCTAGAGTTTACCTATACCAAAGAATTCTGGTCGGGGTTCAGCTACTATCTTTCTATCAATCACTCGAGAGAATATGCCACCAATCTGACCCGTTTCAAGCGGATGGCCGATAACCAATACCTGCCTCATTACGATATGACATCGGCCTCGCTGAATCTGCGGTTTGCACACAATGAGAGGTTCCTGCAATCGCGCACCAGCCGTATTCCGGTCAATAAGCAGACGCCTGTTTTCTCGCTAAATCATACGATTGCCGCTAAAGGGGTGTTGGGTTCCGATTTCGACTATCAGCGTACGGAGTTTAAATTCAGCAAGCGCTTTTGGTTGTCGGCCTTCGGATATATCGATGCCAATCTTTCCACCGGCAAGGTATGGACCTCTTCGCCTTATACCATGTTGTGCATTCCCAATGCGAACCTTGCCTATACAATCCAGGATGAATCATTCGCCCAGATGAATGCCATGGAATTTGTGAACGACGAATACGCCTCATGGGATTTAGTCTATTTTATGAACGGATGTGTTTTCAATACAATTCCGTTGCTGAAACGTTTGAAATGGCGTGAGGTCATTTCTTACCGGGGGATTATTGGCCGCCTGAGTGATAAAAACGACCCGACGGCATTGCTCGCCGACGGCAATTTACGGAATCCGGAACTTTTTGCATTCCCCAGTGAGAATACGGTCTATAGGATGGGTAGGATACCCTATATGGAATTTGCTGTCGGTATCGAAAACATTTTCAAATGTTTTCGTGTTGATTATATTCGCAGATTGTCCTATTTGGATCATCCCGGCATCAATAAAAATGGGGTGCAGGTAACGATGCACTTGTCTTTCTAAAATTTGAGAAAATCACTAATCTGTAGAAAAAATTACTGGACAATCTCTGATAGAGGTGGTCTGGCAGAACAATTTGCGGGAATAATTATTTTTAATTAGATACCAATTTTTATTTTCGATACAGATAAACTCATTTAAAATGAAAAAATTATGAAAGAACTGGCTTCCGATTTATTTTATGTCGGTGTGAACGATCGTCGTAGGAAAAACTTTGAGGGTCTATGGCCTGTCCCGTTGGGCGTTTCTTATAATTCCTATCTGATTGTCAGCGAAAAAATCGCTTTGATCGATACGGTCGACGTCGCATTCTTTTCGCAGTTCATACAAAAGATTCGGGACGTTGTTGGTGATCGTTCTATCGACTATCTTGTCATCAACCACATGGAACCGGATCATTCCGGCTCCATATCTTTGATAAGGCATTATTTTCCTGAGGCGACCCTCGTCGGAAATAAAAAGACATTGGAGATGGTTTCCGGTTTCTATGGTGAGCAGGGGAAGGTCCAGATTGTGGGCGATGGCGATATTCTGGAATTGGGGGGCGGACATAGTCTCAGATTCTTTCTCACCCCGATGGTACATTGGCCTGAGACGATGATGAGCTACGATGAGCCGGCGCAGACGCTTTTTTCCGGTGATGCATTCGGTTGCTTCGGTGCTTTAAACGGCGGTATGCTTGATAGTGAGCTTGATCTGGAAATTTATTGGGGCGAAATGTATCGCTATTATTCCAACATTGTTGGCAAATATGCCACTTTTGTGCAGAAAGCATTGGCAAAATTGGCAGATGTGCCATTGAAGATGATTTGTTCTACCCATGGGCCGGTCTGGACCGTCGAAATCGATAGGGTAGTAGGCATTTATGATCGCTTGAGCCGCTATGAAGCCGAACCGGGGCTGGTGATTGCTTACGGATCCATGTATGGCAACACAGAGCAGATGGCCGAGGCCGTAGCCGAGGGCGCCGTAGCAGCGGGATTGAAGAAGGTGATTGTCCGTAATGTCTCCGATGATCATCATTCTTACCTTATTTCCGACATATTCCGTTATCGGGGCCTTGCCGTGGGCTGCCCGACTTACAACAGCGCCTTGTATCCTCCGATGGAGGCCTTGCTTGATGCAATCTCCTCCCGCGGTGTCAGTGGTCGCCTTTTCGGTGTGTTTTCTTCCTTTACGTGGGGAAATATTGTCGGTAAACAGATCGCCGCTTGGTGCGAAAATCAGAAGTTCGATCTCGTCGGCGATATGGTGGAGAACAAACAGGGATGTGATGCCGCGACCCTTGAAAAATGCCGTCATTTAGGCCATGTAATGGCTGAAAGAATTCTTTTGGACGGAATTGCCTGATTTCTTTTCAATGGCTTTCGTTCAGATTTTTATGTATTTGGATGGATGCATTGTGGTATATTTGGCGAAAGGTGACTCTGGAAGTTTGTTACATGTCGAAAAATGGAATCCGGCAGATGATCAGATAGCAGATTTCATCGTTCGGGAGGCTTTTGGGGTGTGTAGAAGAATGCTTCGATAGTCTCCTTGGATTTTTTTGAGTACGGAATGATTATAAAAAAGATTTCCCTGTTTCGGAGACATCTGTAGATGCCTTTGAAGCAGGGAAATGTAAAACGGAAAAGACTATTATTTCAGATTCTCCAGTTCTTCGGAAGCAATGAGCCATTTTTCACTCTCTTCATCCAGCCGCTTTTTCAGGAGTGCATGTTGTTTGAATAGTTCGGCATCCATACTTCCTTCCGGAGAGGACATTTTTTCTTCCAGTTGAGCGATTTTTATTTCTATCGACGCCATTTCCTTTTCAGAGGCGGCGACTCGCTTTTCTATTTGGGAAAGTTGACGCTTGAATGCTTTCTGTTCTTCAAAAGATAAAGTCTTGACTTGTGGCTGAACGGAAGAAGGGGAAGGGGCTGCGGGCTCTTTTTTAGGTGCGTTGCCTTTGACATTGATTGTCGAAGGGAATCTCTTGTCCAATTCATCCAGCCCCTCGATTTGTTTTTTCTGCAAGAAGTCGTAGATGCCGCCCAAATGTTCCACTACATGACCATTGGCGAACTCGTAAACCTTTTCTACCAGTCCGTTCAGGAAGTCTCGGTCATGGCTGACGATAATCACGGTTCCTTCAAAGTCTCTGATGGCCTGTTTTAATACATCTTTGGATGCGATGTCGAGATGATTGGTCGGTTCGTCGAGTATCAGAAGATTTACAGGCTCCAATAGCAAGCGGATCATGGCCAGACGGGAGCGTTCACCGCCGGAAAGAACCTTGACCTTTTTCTCTATGGCCTCGCCACCGAACATAAAGGCACCGAGGATGTCTTTTATGCGGGTGCGAATATCTCCTACAGCCACACGATTGATCGTATCGAAAACGGTATAATCCTCATTAAGCAACTGGGCCTGATTTTGGGCGAAGTAGCCTATTTTGACACCATATCCGATTTTTAAATTGCCTTCGTAAGGAATTTCATTCATGATACATTTGACCAATGTGGATTTTCCTTCACCGTTGCGTCCGACGAATGCGATTTTTTCGCCGCGTCGGATGGTCAGATTCACATCACCGAAGATTTTATGATCGCCATAGCTTTTGGCTACGTTCTCACAGATGATCGGAAAATCGCCGGAACGGGGTGCCGGAGGAAATTTAAGGTTCAGCCGGCTGTCGTCGACCTCATCGATCTCTATGGGTACGATTTTTTCCAATTGTTTGATACGGCTTTGTACCTGAACCGCTTTTGTCGGTTTATAGCGAAAACGTTCAATGAAAGCTTTGGTGTCGGCAATCATTTTCTGTTGGTTCTCGTAGGCACGACGTTGCTGTTCAATCCGTTCCTGATGCAGCAACACATATTTACTATAGTTTACAGCATAATCATGAATGACCCCGCACGTGATTTCAATCGTACGCGTGGTCACATTATCCAGAAATGCGCGGTCATGACTGATCAAAACAAGGGCGGTATTGCGCATCGTCAGGAATCGTTCCAGCCACTGGATGGATTCGATATCCAGATGGTTTGTCGGCTCGTCGAGCAACAATAAATCTGGGCGCTGCAGTAGAATTTTGGCCAATTCTATGCGCATTCGCCAGCCTCCGCTGAACTCTGAGGTGGGACGGTTGAAATCTTTTCTTTCAAATCCCAGTCCGCTAAGTGTCCGCTCGATTTCCGCATCCCGATTTCCGCTATTGATGATGCTCAGTTGCTCCAGAATGGCGGCATGCTGTTCAATGATGGTTCGATATTCGTCGCTTTCATAGTCGGTTCGCGTGGCGAGCTGTTCCGAAAGTCTTTTTTCGGTCCGTTCTATTTCGAGGACATTGGCAAACGCTTTTTCGGTTTCCTGTTTCACGGTCAGGGAATCGGTCAAAATCATGACCTGAGGCAGATAACCGATGCTAAGTCCCTTCGGTTTGTTTACCCGACCGGAAGTAGGAGCCTGCAACCCCGCTATAATTTTGAGCATAGTACTTTTACCTGCACCGTTTTTTCCGACCAAAGCAATTTTGTCGTTTTTATTGATGACATAACTGATATCGGTAAAGAGCGGTTTGGCACTAAACTCTACGGAAAGATTTTCTATGGAAATCATGGATGCACAGACTGTATGATTATGGACAGCGGGATCATTTTCCCATGGTCAACAACAGTTCTTCGTTGTTGCGGGTACTTTCCAGCTGCTTCTGCAGGAATTCCATAGCCTCGATAGGAGTCATGTCGCTCAAATAACGACGCATGATCCACATACGGTTCAGAATATCCTGGTCCAATAAAAGATCATCGCGGCGGGTGCTGGAAGCGAGCAGGTCAACCGCCGGGAAGATGCGCTTGTTGGCAATCTTGCGGTCGAGCTGGAGCTCCATATTACCCGTCCCCTTGAATTCTTCAAAGATAACTTCATCCATTTTGGAGCCGGTTTCAATCAGGGCTGTGGCGATGATGGTCAGAGAACCGCCTCCCTCAATATTTCTGGCGGCACCGAAGAAACGTTTCGGCTTCTGTAGCGCATTGGCCTCCACACCACCGGAAAGGACCTTGCCCGATGATGGAGAGACGGTATTGTAAGCACGTGCAAGACGGGTAATGGAATCGAGCAGGATAACTACATCATGGCCGCATTCTGTAAGCCGTTTGGCTTTTTCGATAACCATATCAGCTACTTTCACATGCCGATCCGCCGGTTCATCAAATGTAGAAGCGATAACCTCTGCATGAACGGAGCGTTGCATATCGGTAACCTCTTCAGGCCTTTCGTCGATGAGGAGAATTATCATATACACTTCCGGATGGTTAAAGGCAATGGCGTTGGCGATTTCTTTCAGCAAAACGGTTTTGCCGGCTTTAGGCGGGGCTACAATCAGAGAACGCTGTCCTTTGCCAATGGGAGCGAACATATCGATTACACGGCATGAATGGCAATCGTTATATCCTTTGGTCAGCTTGAATTTCTCGTTAGGGAAGAGCGGCGTCAAATGTTCAAACGGAACGCGGTCACGAGCAAATTCCACGGGACGGCCGTTGATCTTAGTCACCTTGATAAGCGGATAATTGTGTTCGCCTTCGCGTGGAGGCCGAATGGGTCCTTCCACTACATCTCCTTGCTTGAGGTTATTTTGCTTGATTTGCTGCTGCGATACGAAAATATCATCCGGAGAAGCAAAATAGTTGTAGTCGGAAGAGCGCAGGAATCCGAAACCATCAGCTACGATTTCAAGAACTCCGGAACCGGTAAGCACTCCATCAAATTCATTGCGCGAAATGGGTGGAACGATTACCTTCTCTTCTTTTTCAATCGTCTGTTCGGCAACCGGCGATATGGTTTCCTCTTCTTGGAGCTGCAAAGGGGCCTGCTGCGGTGCGTTTTTACCGTTTTGACGGCGGTATCCCTGCTCATTGCCCCGGTTCTGATTGTTTTTAATTCCGCGTGGCTGCTGATTTTTGCGTTGCGGACGACTGAAGATATTCTGGAAAGCGTTTTTGTTTTGCTCTATCAGCAATTTGGTGGCGTTATCTTCTTCCTTAATATCGGCAACTGGCATCTGTATTTTGGTTTCTACCATTTCTGCAGTCTTCTCCATGCTCTCTTTGGGGCCCTGAAATTCTTTTGTCTGGATATTTTCTTCCGATGCGATAGTTTTTTTATCCGGAGTATTATCCTCGGGGGAAATATTATCTGTTTCTTCCAGATTATTTTCCTTGTTGACTTTAGTCGGGGTTTTCTGTTTCTTGCCGATTCCTTTTTCATCGCTGACGATATCGGTCGCGGATGATTCGGAGACAGGATCGTTCGTATCGAGATCGTTTTTTGCCTCCGTTTGGGACGCATCAACCGAAGAGTCCGTATTATCATCGGTCTTGTCTTTCTTCTTATTGGCGGCTTTGCCCCTTGTTTTTCTTTTGGGTTTGGCCTCTTCTACCAATTTCTTGGCCTCGTGAATCGCTGCTTGGTCAAGAATCTGATAGATAAGTTTTTTCTTATCGTTGAAATCGGGTGTTTTGATGTCCAACTCTCGAGAAAGTATGATCAATTCTTCAGGAGTTTTGTTGTCCAATTCTTCAAAAGAGTACATAAAGATTTATATTTGAATCCACAGACGAAAGTACACAATTTGCACAACGTACTTTGTCTTTTGTTTTGATAAAAAGCGTTTGGAAAAAGCTTTACATGGGAAACATGGCGGTCGAATGCCCCTGTATTCTTGATAACGGCTGCAAATATAAATTGTTTTTTTCTGGTGACAAAGATTTTTGAACAATTATTTTCACTTTTTTTCAACGGCTCCCTGATTTGATGGGATTGTAGAGGAGATATTTTTTCCGGATCCGGCGGTAATGGTCGAGATCGGCCTGCCACGTGGAGCGGATTTCATTTTCATCCATGCTTGCGGAAATCTGCTTTCTTAGTTGATCGGTTCCGGCCAGCAAGTCGAAGAAGTCGGGGCGAGAAATCCAGCCGTCGCCCAGCTGGCTGGCGGCCTCCATCAGATAGCAAAGCCTGAAACCTCGGATGATGTCGTTTCTCAAATCCCGTCCCCGACAACATTTTCCCTGTTGTAAAGGCCGGCTGTTAGAGATCGTCGGTTGTGGAGTGAAGGAAAAGTCTCCGGAAAGAGAGGGATGACCGAAAACTTGAAATGGAAACTCTGTACCGCGGCCGACACTGATTTCCGTTCCCTCGAAAAGGCAAAGGCTCGGATAGAGCGCTATGGCTTTTCCGTTGGGCAGGTTCGGCGACGGAGCGACAGGCAGTTCATACGGCTGTCCGTGGTTCCATCCTTTGCAGCGGACGATAGTCAGTGACGGGGCGGCCGCTCCGATCCATTGTTCGCCGATCATCATTTGGGCGAGTTCTCCTAATGTACAACCGTGCATCAGAGGGATGGGCACGATGCCGACAAATGAAGCGTGTGCGGCATCACGTACCGGTCCGTCGATGGTATCATTGGGATTCGGTCTGTCCAGCAATACCACTTCTACCCGTTGCTCTCCGCAGGCTTGCAGTACATAGTAAAGAGTAGACAGATATGTGTAAAAACGTGCGCCTACATCCTGAAGATCAAAGACTACGACATCAACTTCTTTCAGCCATTCTGCCCGGGGTTTCTTGTTCTTTCCGTAAAGAGAGTAGATCATAATCCCCGATGTGCCGTCCACCGTGTCGGCGACTTTCAGACCGGCGTCTGCAAGCCCCTTGTAACCATGTTCCGGGGCCATGATGCTGCGTATATCGACGCCGGCGGCAAGCAGTGAGTCCGGCAACGGACACTGAGTGCCGTCTGTGCGGGAAATGACCGAGGTCTGATTGACAACCAGAGCGACACGTCGCCCCTGCAGCATAGGCAAATAGAGTCCCGGCTGATCGGCACCGGTAAGAATAGCAGGGGCCGCCCAGGCAGATATGCCCGAAAGAATCAGCAGAACGTTGCAAATCAGAATATGGGAAACGGACATAGAGTGGAATTTATAAGGTGGATGATATGTATCTGTTTATAATAGACCGGAATATGAGAAGAGGGTCTGGAGACGGTCGGTCAGGAAAATTTTCTGGGCAAACGAAACAGAATGCACAACAGCAGGGTCGCGCCGACGGCCAACGGATAGTAGAGATAGGGAATAATCCTGACGGGACTGACCGGTACCGACAATGTTTCCGATGCCAGGCGGGCGGCAATGAGCATCTGTGCTCCGTAGGGCAGAAAACTTTGGGTGAAACAGGAGGCCGTGTCGAGAATGCTGGCGCTTTTGCGCGGGTCGACGCCGAAACGGGAAGATATGTCGGCTGCAATGGGGCCGGCGGTGATGATGGCCACCGTATTGTTGGCTGTACAGATATTGACCAGACAGACCAGTCCGGCAATACAAAATTCCGCACCGCGTCGGCCAGCGACATTGCGGGTCATGAGGCCTATGAGAAAATCGATACCTCCATTATGTCGGATTAGAGCGAGCATACCGGCAGCGAGCAGGGTCATAATAATCAATTCACTCATTCCCATCATGCCGTCGGCCATGGCTGCAAACCAGCCGAACAGATCGTAGCTGCCGTCGGCCATTCCGATAACGCCGGTCAGCAGAATGCCCACGAGAAGCACCAGCATCACATTCATGCCGCAGATGGCTGTAACGATGACGGTAAGATAAGGCAGGATTTTCCATAGATCGGCGGTGCCGGCTTCCACCGTCGCGTCCAACTCCCGTCCCATCAGATAATAGGCGAGGAGCATGATGACCGCCACCGGGGTAACCATCCGGAAATTGACTCTGAATTTGTCACTCATCCGGCATCCTTGCGTTTGTGTGGCCACAATCGTGGTATCGCTGATGAATGAAAGATTATCGCCGAAATAGGCCCCGCCCACAACCAGTGCTACCATCATGGGCAATCCGACATTGGTCTGTGCCGCAATGCCGGCCGCCACAGGCACAAGGGCCGCAATGGTCCCCACCGAGGTGCCGATGGCCAATGAGATGAAGCATGCCGTCAGAAACAGTCCCGGAAGAAGCATCGAATGGGGCAGGAACCGGAGCGTCAGATGCACCGTTTCGTCAATGGCCCCCATGGCTTTGGCCGACGCTGCGAAAGCTCCGGCCAGAATAAATATCCAGATCATGAACATGAGGCCGGGTTCTCCGGCGCCGGATGAAAAGAGCCGGATGCGCCGGGAAATATTTCCCGGAGTGATTGTCACAGCATAAATGGCCGAAATAAGGAATGCCACGGTGACAGGCACTTTATAAAAATCTCCGATGATGAGACTGGTAACCAGATACAGCACCAGAAAAAGCATCAGCGGGGAGAGAGAAAGTAGGCCCTTTTTCATGGATTGGGGTATTTTATTTATATCTTCTGGCAAAGATATGGTGCCAGACGGTATATTCCAAAAATTTATACCGAAATAGAGTATAGGTACAAGTTCCGGGAATGAAAATAGAGGTATTCAGAGGCTTGGAAGCCGGAAAATGTCCGCTGGTACCGCCGATATGAAGCTATGCGGTCGTTCCCTGGTGAAAATATAGTAAGAGAACTTAAAACTTGCAAGTTCCGGGATGGCAGTAAGGGAAATATACTATCTTTGCGGTGAAAATCTCTCTGCCCGGACGGGCTCTAACACAAATTGTCATGAAAGAAATGCCCCAGGATTATTCCGCTTATCGTAAGAATTACTCCGAACGCCGGTTCTGGAGCAAACTGACCAAGATTCCAAAGCGGATCGGCCGCAAGATTGTATATCTGGCGTTGTTGCTTTACTATACACTGGTTTCGCCCGATACTTCGTTCAAGGACAAAGCGGTTATTTACGGGGCATTGGGATATTTCATACTGCCTGCGGATCTGGTGCCCGACTTTATTCCCGTGCTCGGCTATGCAGATGATCTTGCGGCTCTTGTCGCGGCTGTGCGTACAGTCAGCCGGAACATCACGCAGTCTGTGCGCGAGCAGGCGACACATCGGTTGGAGCAGTGGTTTAACCGCATCGGCTGAGCCGAATGGCGGGAGAAGCGAAAATATTCGCTCTTTCGCCATACCATACACGATGAAAAATGCGTACCTTTGCGGGCGTGTTTTTTAAGCGTTTTTTTGTTATGGGTAATCTGAAGCGTTTTTTTAGAGATTGGTCATTGCCGATTGATATGTTGTTCGGGGCAGTGGCCTATCTGTTATGGATGGCCGCCGATCCGGCACCTTCCGTACGTCATACCGTGCATCATATCGTGGCGGTATTGCAGCCCTCGATGATTTTCCTGATGTTGTTTCTAACTTTTTGCCGTGTTTCGCCCCGTGAGTTGCATCCGCGTCCGTGGCATGGATGGCTGATATTGGTTCAGACTGTTCTTTACGCATTGTTTTCAGCCGTGGCCATATCTGTTCACGCTATAGGCCCGCGGATCTGGCTGGAGGGGGCCATGGTTTGCTTGATTACGCCCACTGCAACGGCGGCGGCCGTCATCACTGGCAAATTGGGTGGCCATGTGCCGGCTCTGGTAACCTACCTGATATTCTGCAATCTGGCGGTCGCCTTGTGGGCACCGGTGTGGCTGCCGTTGGTCAATCCGCACGAGGGATTGACGTTTTCCAGCTCATTTTTTATGATTTTAGGCAAGGTTTTTCCGTTGCTTATATTCCCGCTGGTGGCAGCCTGGCTCGTGCGCTACCTGTTGCCCGCGTTTCATCGTCGTTTGCTTCGATTCAAGGATCTTCCCTTTTACTTATGGCTTGTTTCTCTGTCGCTGGCCATTGCTGTCACTACCCAGTCCATTGTCCATAGTCATGTTGCATGGACAGATATGGCGGGGCTGGCGCTTGTTTCGCTTGCGTGCTGCCTGTTTCAGTTCCGGGTCGGCCGTTTTATCGGGAAGCGGTATGGAGAACGTATCGCGGCGGGGCAAGCCCTGGGACAGAAAAATACGGTATTTACCATTTGGCTTGCTTATACGTTCCTGACCCCGGTTACAGCTATCGCAGGAGGCTTTTATAGCGTTTGGCACAATCTTATTAATTCCCGTCAGCTTTATCTGGCCAGAAAAGAGGGGCAATCTGACAACCGCGACAGCCAAAAATGATAGCTCTTGTCTATAAGCATTGAATTTGTGCAGGGAAAATCCTCCCGTTTTGTTTTTATTCGATATATTCGTCGGGATTTTGAGCGTAATATTTCCGTTCGTTCAAACGAAGTTATTCATCATATACATTATATAATAATGATAAGGAAGATATTAATAGCAAATCGAGGCGAGATAGCCATCCGTGTAATGCGTTCATGTTATGAAATGGGCATTCGTTCGGTGGCCGTCTTCAGTGAGGCCGACCGGAATTCCCGGCATGTACTCTATGCCAACGAGGCCGAGTGTATCGGTGGCGCCGCTTCATCCGAGAGTTATCTGAATATTGAAAAAATCATAGCTGCGGCCAAAAAACACAAGGCCGATGCCATTCATCCCGGTTACGGATTTCTGTCGGAGAACGCCCATTTCGCCCGGCGTTGTGAAGAGGAAGGAATCATTTTCATCGGTCCCCGTCCGGAAACGATGGAGGATATGGGCGACAAGATTCAGGCCCGTATCCGTATGATTGCGGCCGGAGTCCCGGTTGTGCCCGGCACCCAGGAGCAATTGCAGAGTGCCGAAGAGGCTGTAGAAGTTTGCCGCCAGATCGGCTTTCCCGTCATGTTGAAGGCCTCGATGGGAGGCGGTGGCAAGGGAATGCGTCTGATTCATCGTGCCGAAGAGGTTGCCGAAATGTATGCGGCCGCCAAGTCGGAAGCCATGTCTTCTTTCGGCGACGATACGGTCTATATAGAAAAGTTTGTCGAAGAGCCGCACCATATAGAGTTCCAGATTCTGGGTGACAAGCATGGCAACATCGTGCATCTCTATGACAGGGAATGTTCGGTGCAACGCCGCCATCAGAAGATTGTTGAAGAGAGTCCGTCGCCTTTCCTGGATGCAGATCTGCGCCGCCGTATGGGAGAGAAGGCGGTCGCTGCAGCCAAGGCAGTGGGATATGTAGGCGCCGGAACGATAGAATTTCTGGTCGACAAGCATCATAACTTCTATTTCCTGGAAATGAATACCCGTTTGCAGGTCGAACATCCTATTACCGAACAGGTCGTGGGTATCGATCTCGTCAAAGAGCAGATTCTTATCGCCGACGGGCAGCCGTTGAGTTTCCGTCAGGAAGATATTCTTCAGCGCGGCCATGCCATTGAGTGCCGCATCTGTGCAGAAGACACTGAAAATAATTTCCGGCCCGCTCCCGGTGTCATCAAACAGCTTATCGAACCGCACGGTATCGGCGTCCGTATCGATAGTTATGTTTACGAGGGTTATGAAATCCCTATGTATTATGATCCGATGATCGGCAAACTCATTGTTTGGGCCACAACACGTCAGTATGCCATCGAACGTATGCGCCGGGTGCTTTACGAATATAAGATAACCGGTCTGATGACCAATATTCGCTATTTGCGCCGCATCATTGACGTTCCAGATTTCAAGAATGGCAATTATAATACCTATTTTATTGAACGCAATTCCGACCGATTGCGTCCGCGGCCCGGATTTAAGAACGACAGCGAACAGATGGCCATCATCGCGGCTTATATCGATTATCTGATGAATATCGAAGAGAATACCGGTGTACTGCCCGGCGCCTCCGGCGAAACCGGTTCCGCTCTTAACAGATGGCGTGCTTTCGGCCTGCAAAAAGGAGTCTTGCGAGTGTGATAGGGATGCCGGGAAAACTTTCTGCCCAAGATCGGTGACGACAGGAGCGGGGTTTCCTTTCCGGCAGTATGCAGCTACACTTTAAGTTTAATATTAATTTTTGATTTATATATGGAAATTCAGATTGGAAACAGATTGGCCGAAGTGACGTTGGTCAGCAAAGAGGGTAATCACGTGAAGATCGATATAGACGGAACCGTATATGACGTCGATGTTGCCATGCTTGAAAACGGCATTTGCTCTATCCTTCACGATGGAAATTCTTACAAGGCTGAGATGGTGCGTTCCATGAATGGCAAACATTATCAGGTCAACATGAATTATTCCACCTACCAGATCGACATGATGGACTCGCAGGCCAAATACATGCGCTTACGCAAGAAGTCCGGCGGAGAAAAACAGGCTGACAGGATCATAGCCCCGATGCCTTGCAAAATTGTCAAAATTTATGTGCAACCGGGCGATATTTTGAAAGCCGGCGACACGGTTCTCACCATGGAGGCCATGAAAATGCAGAGCAATATTTCTGTTACCGAAGACTGTGAAGTTTCTGCCGTGCTGGTAAGCGAAGGGGATAGTGTCATGGTAGAACAGCCCCTTATCACCTTAAAACTTTCCGAAAAGGATAATCAATAATCGTGCACAATGAAAAAGATTTTTGCAGCATTGGGTATTCTTGCTCTTTCCGCTGGCATTCTGAATGCCCAACAGGTGGTCGAAGGCTCTTTCGGGATATTGAAAGGTCAGTACAAGGTCGGTTTTAGCATGGACTTCACGGAAGGGATCATCAAAGGTATGGATTACAATGATTATACCGAATATGAACCCAACTGGGAGAAAGGATATAAGGAAATCTGCAGCAAATTTGTCGAAGAAATAAATGATGTGCTGTATAGCCGTAATTTGTTGATCGGCACCTTCTCCAAAGTCGACTATACATTGATCTATAAAGTCGCCACAGCCGGACGTAAGGGTGATCTGGTCGGCGAATTGATCCTTGTCGATAAAAACAATGAGGTAAAAGCCCGTGCCGTTTCCCTTAAAGGGGAAGGCGGACATGTCGGAACCCATATTAATCTCATGGGAGACGGTGCCAAAAGCGCTGGCAAAGCTGCCGGAAGATTTATAAAAAAGCAATTATAGAAAGAAAACGATATGAATAAGAAATTAAATGTAAGAGAGAGGATTGACATTCTTCTCGATAAAGGTACTTTCGTTGAAATCGATAAATACGTGATGCACCGTTGTACCAACTTCGGGATGGAAAACAAACGCATCCCGGGCGATGGGGTCGTATGCGGATATGGCAAGATCGACGGCCGCCTCGTTTTTGTCTATGCATTTGACTTTGGCGTGCTCGGCGGTTCTTTAAGTGCTGCCAATGCACAGAAGATTGCCAAGGTCCAGGATATGGCCCTCAAGAATGGTGCGCCGATCATCGGCCTCAACGATTCCGGCGGAGCCCGTATTCAGGAAGGTGTGGAAAGCCTTACCGGTTTCGCTCATATCTTCCATCGTAATGTCATGGCCTCAGGGGTTATCCCGCAGATTTCAGCCATCATGGGCCCCTGTGCCGGCGGTTCGTGCTATTCTCCAGCTTTAACCGACTTCATTCTGATGGTAAAGGAAGAAAGCCAGATGTTTATCACCGGGCCCGATGTGGTTCGCTCTGTCACGAACGAAGATGTTGACAAAGAGACTTTGGGCGGCGCAATGACGCATAATACCGTGAGCGGCGTCAGTCATTTCATGTGCGACAATGACGAAGAAACCCTGATGACCATCCGGGAACTGATCGGCTTCCTTCCAGGTAATAACATGGAGGATGCCCCGATACATCCGGCTACTGACGAAGTGTCCCGCATCTGCCATGAATTGGACAACGTCGTACCGACCGATCCTAACATTCCCTACGATATCAAGAATATCATCGAACCCGTATGCGACCACCAGTATTTCTTTGAAATCATGCCGCATTATGCTAAAAACATAGTCATCGGATTCGGTCGTATGGGAGGACGCACCGTCGGATTCGTGGCCAATCAGCCCAACTATCTGGCAGGAGCCCTTGACATAGATGCCAGTGACAAGGCTGCGCGTTTCATTCGCTTCTGCGACTGTTTCAATATCCCACTCGTGGCTGTTGAGGATGTGCCGGGCTTTCTGCCGGGCGTAAAACAGGAGCACAACGGTATCATCCGTCACGGCGCTAAGGTCGTTTATGCCTTTGCAGAGGCTACGGTGCCGAAAATTACCCTTATCACCCGCAAGGCATACGGCGGCGCCTATATCGTCATGAACAGCAAGCAGATCGGTGCTGATGTCAATCTTGCATATCCGACTGCAGAAATTGCAGTCATGGGCGCACAAGGTGCTGTCAATATCCTTTACCGTAAGTGTACGCCCGAAGAAAAGGCAGAAAAGGTCAAAGAGTATGAGGCCAAGTTCGCCAATCCGATGCCGGCAGCGGAATTGGGATATATCGACGATATCATCCAGCCGGCAGAAACCAGAAAGGCATTGATCGCCGCTCTTGAGATGACCCGCAATAAGAACCAGAGCAATCCTCCTAAAAAACACGGTAATATGCCCGTCTGATAGGAAGTAGGTTACTCTTAAATTTATAAGATAAAAATGAAGAAGTCAGTTTATGCATGTGTCTTCGCCTCTGCGATGACAATGTTGGGAGCTGGTTGCTCTTGCGGCAATAAGGGAAATGCCGCCAAGCAAACACCCAAATATGTTTTTTATTTTATTTCGGACGGTACGGGTGTCAATACCGTTCTCGGTGCGGAAATGTACGAAGCCGAGAAGGCCGGATATATCGGCCGCAAGTCGTTCTTGATGACCTCTTTCCCGACCGTAGGTGTGTCGTCCACCTATTCCGGCAGTCACGGTATTACGGATTCTGCCGCTTCAGGAACGGCATTGGCCACTGGTAAAAAGACCAAAAACCGCGCTATCGGGATGCTTGAAGATCTGGAAACCCCGGTTTCCTCCATTGCAGTATGGGCCAAGAATTCCGGTGCCCGTGTCGGCGTAGCCTCCAGTGTCTGTGTCAATCATGCCACACCGGCCGCATTTTACGCTCATGCCAAAGATCGCGGTATGTATTATGAAATCGGCACAGATTTACCGGTCACCGGTTTTGATTTCTATGGCGGATCGGATTTCAGTCAGCCTGTTTCTAAAAAGGATAGTACTGCGGCAGATCTGTATACCATCGCCCAGGATTCCGGTTATACTATCGCCCGCGGTTATGACGATTATTTAGCCAAAGCGCCCGCGGCAGAACGCATGATTTTGTTTCAACCTCAGGAGGCATCCGATCGCGATGCATTTTCACTGCCTTATTTCATCGATGCGAAGCCTGGCGATCTGACGATTCCTCAGGTACTTCGGGCGGAGATAGACTTTTTGATGAAGGATTCCACCAAAGGCTTCTTTATCATGAACGAAATCGGGGCAAAAGTCGATTTTGCGTGTCATGCCAACGACGGCGCCACCGCATTCAGAGAGGTTGCTGCAGTGGATAGTTGTATACGTATTGCATACGACTTCTATCTGCGTCATCCGGATGAAACTCTTATCGTCTTGACGGCCGATCACGAAACCGGCGGTCTGGTATTGGCCAATGATAAATACAGCAAGAAGCTTAATCTTAAAATTTTGGCCAACCAGCGCGGAAGCCAGGATGCCTTTACCGCCCGGCTCCATGATTTGAGGGCCCAGACCTCCAATCAAGTGACCTGGCAACAGATTAAAACCGCTCTTACCGACTTCTATGGATTTTGGGATACTGTAGAAATCAGCGATGATGACGAAAAAATGCTTAAAGGGATCTATGAGAAATCGTTTAAGGGTAAAATGGCCAACGAAAAAAATCTGTATAGCGAGAACGAACCTCTGGCCGGCGCTGCAAATCGTCTTATCAATAACAAAGCGGGTGTGACATGGTGTGTCGGCGGGCATTCTGCCGGATTGGTGCCTGTTTATGCCTGCGGTGTGGGTGCAGAGCGTTTCTGCGGGCATAATGACAATGCCGCCATTCCGCTGATTATTGCCGATATTGCAGGATACACGGTTCCGCAGCAATAAATAGCTTATATCCTCTCTCTTGTCGGCCGCATTCGTCTTTCCTGATGGATGTGCTACAGGAGGGAGGATTTTCTTTTATCCCCAAAAATAGATAAAATGGGTATAATTGATTAAAAAAATCATGCCGGAGAGGATAAAACGCAGGTGGAATACCTATTTGTAGCGATTGCAAGGATTACAGACAATGTTGAAATTTGCAGCCGATATAAAGTCAGCTTTATGAAACTATCTGAATTGAAAGTCGGTCATAGCGCGTATGTCAAAAACGTCACAGGAAACCCTGCTTTTGTGCGCCGTTTGGAAGAAATGGGGTTTGTTGATGGTGTAAAAATAAAGACGGAGACTCAGGCTCCAATGGCCGATCCTATCGAATATATGATAAAAGGCTCCAGCATCACGATTCGCCGTTCGGAGGCCGATCTGGTCGAGATCGAGCAGGAGAGAGGTTGTTGCTTCGGTTGTGAAGGTTGTTCGCTTCATTATAAAGAGATTGCCGCCAAGGCGGTAAGCGCCAAACGTGAGTTGGTTGTGGCTCTTGTCGGAAATCCGAATTGCGGCAAAACATCACTTTTCAATCAGATTTCCGGCGGACATGAGCATGAAGGCAATTATTGTGGTGTTACCGTCGATAGTAAAGAGGGGCAGTTCGACTTCAGGGACTATCATATCCGGCTGATAGACCTGCCGGGCACCTATTCTCTGGCCTCTTTTTCTCCGGAAGAGAAATATGTGGAGCAATATCTGAAAAATAACCGGCCGGATGTTATTGTCAATGTGCTGGATAGTACTAATTTGCAGCGCAATCTCTATCTGACTACACAACTTTATCCGATGGGGATTCCCATGGTGGGAGCCCTTAATATGTATGATGAGCTTCAGAATGAAGACAACGTGCTTAAAGTCGATGAGTTGTCGAAACGGTTGGGAATGCCTTGCTTCCCGACCGATAGTCGGACCGGTTCCGGTCTGGAAAATCTGTTTGCTGCGGTCTGTGAGGCTCCGAAACGGAAATTTACCTATCCGATTGTAGGATGTGCGGAACACGGCGCAGCCTGTCACTTCAATTTCATCGACAGGACGCTGGAAGGTATTTACCGTCCGCAGACCGAAAAGGAGAAGGCTACGGTCCGCATTGACAAATATGTCACTCACAAGTTCTGGGGATATCCTATCTTTTTCGCGATTCTTTTCCTGATGTTCCAGTTGACCTACGTCATCGGCGACTATCCGATGACATGGATCGATAATGGTGTCGGCCTTCTTGCGGATTGGGTCTCCGATACCCTTGCTGATGGTATCTGGAAAGATTTGCTCGTCGATGGTGTCATTGGCGGCGTCGGCGGCGTCATAGTATTCCTTCCCAACATCGTGATTCTCTATCTCTGCATTTCATTTTTGGAGGACTCAGGCTATATGGCCCGGGCGGCTTATATCATGGACCGCCTCATGCGGACTTTTGGTCTTCACGGCAAATCATTTATCCCAATGATCATGGGATTCGGTTGTAACGTTCCGGCGGTTATGGCTACCCGCATGATTGAAAACCGTAAAAGCCGTCTGGTAACCATGCTTGTGATTCCGTTCATGTCCTGCAGTGCCCGGCTGCCTATTTATTTAGTGTTGGCGGGGGCTCTGTTTTCGGCGCATGCGGGTCTTGTATTGTTTGTGCTCTATGTGACGGGAATTTTAGTGGCTGTGGTTTCAGCGAAAGTACTCAACCATTTCCTGCCATGCCATGATGACAGGCCGTTCATGATGGAATTGCCCAATTACCGGCTTCCGCTGGCGAAGTCGGTAATCCGCCATACCCGGGAACGGGGCAAACAGTATTTGCACAAGATGGGGAAAATTATTCTGTGGGCGAGTATCATCATTTGGGTGCTCAGTTATTTTCCGAATCATGATGCTTATGACTCTCCACAGGAACAGCAGAAAAATTCTTATATCGGCCGGCTCGGCCAGCTCGTCGAGCCGGTTTTTGAACCGATGGGCGCTAACTGGAAGATGGATGTCGGCCTGATTGCCGGGCTGGGTGCCAAGGAAATTGTCGTCAGTACCCTGGGGGTTCTTTATAGCGGTGAAGATATAGATGTGGATGATGAAGAGCAAACAAGTAATTTGTCGTCGCAGCTGGCCCAGGATATTACGCCCCTGGCAGCTCTGAGCTATATGCTTTTTACGTTGTTGTATTTCCCGTGTATTGCCACGGTAGTGGCCATCGGTCGTGAGGCCGGTCATCGCAAGTGGGCGTTTTTTGCGATATTTTACACCACGGCGGTAGCCTGGCTGATATCGACAGCGGTATATCAAATCGGCAGCCTTTGGTTTTAATCCGAAGGCTGCTTTTCTTTTTCCCGTTTGGCGGAAACGCCGGGCTTGGAGGTCCGGTCCGGCTTATTGAAACCGGATCTTGTAACATCGGCAGGAGATACAATAATCTATATGCGCATCGCCATCAGCACGCAACATCTCCCTTTGTCTGCATTTTCAGTAATAAATGTTTGTGGAACTCAAAGATTTTTCGTTACTTTGCATCAATATTAAAAGGAGATCGTCGGAGACAGAAATGAATCAGCAATATCCATCGCAACTGCTGGAAAATGCAGTAGATGAGTTTTCAAAACTTCCGGGGGTGGGCCGCAAGACCGCCCTGAGGTTGGTTTTACATCTTTTGCGGCAGGAGCCGCAGCGGGCGCTTCAGTTGGGGCAGTCTGTGATCCGGTTGCGGCAGGAGGTCTGTTATTGCCGTGTTTGCCATAATATTTCCGACACGGATTTATGTGCCATTTGTGCCGATTCTGGTCGTGACGCGTCGACGGTATGCGTTGTCGAGAATATAAAAGAGGTGATGGTGGTGGAGGCGACCCGTCAGTTTCATGGTTTATATCATGTCCTGGGTGGCCTGATTTCCCCTATGGATGGCATTGGCCCCCAGCAGTTGCAGATTGACTCTTTGGTGGAGCGGGTCAGAGCCGGCGGCATCCGGGAAATTATCCTCGCGCTTAGCACCACGATGGAGGGCGACACGACGAACTTCTATATCTTCCGTAAACTGGCTCCATTTGCCGAGGTAAAGATCACGACGCTGGCACGAGGCGTTTCCGTAGGCGATGAAATCGAGTATGCCGATGAAGTTACATTAGGGCGCTCTATTTTGAACCGTTTGCCGTTTGCCGACAGCTTTCCGAAGCATGGATGAAAATATTGTCATTGAATATGTTTGAGTTGATTTACCCGAGGGAGGACTTCCCTGAATGTCAAAGTGGGGAAGATTTACCATTGATTGACGGAACAGGCACGGTCATAGGCCGTGCATCGCGCGTTTCCTGTCATTCTGGGTCAATGAATCTTCATCCGGTTGTCCATCTGCACCTATTCAATAACTGCGGACAGCTTTATTTGCAAAAGAGATCGATGAAAAAGGACATTCAACCTGGAAAATGGGATACTGCAGTAGGCGGACATGTCGATTATGGAGAAAAAATCCGGGAGGCGCTTTTCCGTGAGGCCCGTGAGGAGCTTGGCTTGACGGGGATTCGTCCGGAACCGCTCTTTCATTATGTCTGGCGCTCGCCGATAGAATCGGAAATGGTCTGTGCATTCGCTGCCACTTATGATGGGACGATTTTTCCGGATATGGAAGAGGTCAGCGAAGGGCGTTTTTGGTCATTAAGTGAATTGCAGGCCGGATTGGGACATAATTTGTTCACTCCGCAGTTTGAACAGGAACTTCCAAGATTGCTGGAGTCATCGACAGGCCGTAGTTTGTTTAAAACAGAATAACACAGATAACTGATATCAAAAGAGATATTATGAGAAAAATATTTGCAATTATAATTTTAGGCGTGGGAATAAGTTCCCTGGAAGCTCAGCAGGTTCGAAAGGTTGCAATTGACGAACATACGGGAACCGGCATCACCTATAGTTTGCCGAAAAACGAAATCGTTGTTACCGTAGAGGCCATCTGCACGAAAGTAAAAGCTGGAATTTATGCGCCGTTTGCCGAAAAATATCTGGGTATGACCGACGTGCCGCAGGATGATCATATAACGTGGGAAATTAAGGGAATCGGTGTAAAATCTGTTGCCTGCCCTGACACTTCCAGAACTTATCACATCGAGATAACTGACCGCGGCGCCGTTCCGACATTTTACCTGACTGAAGACGGACGCTTGTGGGGCATTAATGAAGAGCCCCGGCCGGTAGCAACCGATGCTCCGGATCTTGTAGCCGAAGAAGCTCCGAAGAAAACGCTGACATCCGTACAGGTGATGAATGAAGAGTTATTGAAGGCCGGTTCTAAAACAAAACAGGCCGAAATTGCAGCGCGACAGATATTTCGTATCAGGGAAAGCCGGCTGAATCTTCTGACAGGAGAGGTTGACAACCTGCCGGCAGACGGAGCCTCGTTCCAGTTGGTACTTGATAATCTCGAGGCGCAGGAAAAGGCATATCTTGCGTTATTCAACGGAGAGAAAGAAAGCAAAACGGTATTCCGTGAATTTCGGATCATTCCGTCTGCTACGATCGAAAAAGAAATTTTATTCCGTTTTTCCAGCCATTACGGGTTCGCGGATGTTGATGATTTGGGTGGAGAACCGTTCTTCGTCTCGCTTTCAATACTGGAAGACAATCGAATAGAGCCTGTTCCCGTCGATCCGAAGGCAAAAAAGAAGACTACGGAGCGGCAGGGCATCGCCTATCTGCTGCCGGGCAAGGCCAAACTGACACTTCAGTTCCACGGAAAAAATATGGCGTCTGAAGATCTCCAGTTGGGACAATTCGGAAGAGTGGAGCAGCTTCCCGCAACCCGTTTTAGTGATAAAAAAAATCCTGTAAAAGCTATCTTTAATCCGAATACCGGAGCAATTTCTATATATGAACAATAAAAAAACATGGTTGCCTCTGCTTGTCGCAACTGCCATAGCTTTCTTTATATATTTAGGGGTACGTTTGGAAAATATCCGTATCCGAAGTGTGTCTTCAGAGCCGGATTCTCGGAATTCGCTGTTTTTTAACAATGGTCTTGGGCATTCAGCATCCGAGAAACTGAATAACTTTCTCGATATGCTGGAAAACGAATATGTCGACACGTTGGATCTGGAGGAATTGATAGAAAAAGCGATTCCTACAATCGTCGAAGAGCTGGATCCTCATTCTGTATATATTCCGGCGGAGGATCTGGAAGAGACTAACGAGCCGTTGGCCGGATCTTTTTCCGGTATCGGTGTTCAGTTCAATATTCAAAATGATACGGTGATGGTCATCAGCGTTATTTCCGGCGGTCCTTCTGAAAAAATAGGAATCATGCCGGGTGACCGTATTGTCAGCATCAACGATTCGGCCTTTGTCGGCAAAGGTATCAATAATGAAAAAGTTTTCAAAACCCTGCGTGGAGAAAAGGGGACGACTGTCCGAGTCGGCATCCGGCGCTCCACATCCGATACGGAGTTGAAATACGACATTGTGCGCGGGGATATTCCTGTCAATAGTGTGGTTGCCTCGTATCTGACAGAGGATAATATCGGATATATTAAAATCGATAATTTCGGGCGGAATACCTATAATGAGTTCTTTACGGCCCTGGTGACGCTGAAACGGGCAGGTGCCAAAGGTTTTATGATCGATTTGCGCGGGAATTCAGGTGGATATATGGATATATGCTACCGGATGGTCAATGAATTCCTCGGTCGTAACACTTTGATAGTTTACACGGAAGGCAAGACACAAAAAAGAGACAACATGTTTGCCGATGGCCGCGGCAGTTTTCAGAATATGCCGTTAGTGGTACTTATCGACGAATGGTCGGCATCGGCCAGTGAAATCTTTGCCGGCGCCATTCAGGATAATGACCGTGGCATAATCATCGGGCGGCGGTCTTTTGGCAAGGGGCTGGTTCAACGGCAGTTCGAGTTTGCCGATGGATCCGCGCTTCGGTTGACGACGGCGCGTTATTATATTCCCTCCGGGCGTTGCATACAGAAAGCATATAAGATGGGCGAAGGGAAAGATTATGCACTGGATCTGATCAACCGTTATGCTCATGGCGAATTTTATTCCAAAGACAGCATACAGATGATAGACTCTCTTAAATACGAGACAGCGCATGGGCGCATCGTTTACGGGGGAGGCGGAATCATGCCGGATATTTTCATTCCGAGTGATACGGCACATGTGACGCCGTATTGGAATCAGGTCATCAATGCAGGACTTCTCTATTCCTTTGCGTTCCGGTATGCAGACAAAAATCGTCAAAAATTATCTGCATATATGGATTTTAGAAGCTTGCAGCAATATCTTTCCTCACAGTCACTGGTGAATGCTTTCGTTAAATATGCCTCAGAAAAAGTGAAGCCGGAGCCACGCCAGATAGAGAAATCCCGCAAAGCTCTGGAACGGCTGATCATTTCCTATATCATGCGTCAGGTGAAGGATGAAAACTATTTCTATCGGGAGTTTTTCTCCGACGATCCGACTTATCTGGAAGGTATCCGCATTTTGAACGAAGAGAAATCATTTCCGGAATAACAGATATAGCAGATGCCGGTTTCCCGATATTAAAAATGTAAGAATATGGCAACAGAAGATAAACAAGGAGCTTTGGATAAACGCTATTTGCGTATGGCCCGCGTCTGGGCAGAAAATTCCTATTGCAGACGCAGGCAGGTAGGTGCCCTGATCGTTAAAGAAAAGATGATCATCTCCGATGGATATAACGGAACTCCTTGCGGATTTGAAAACATCTGTGAGGAAAGCGATTCCGACAGGACGAAACCCTACGTGCTCCATGCAGAAGCCAATGCCATTACTAAAGTTGCAAAATCCAGCAATTCAAGTGATGGCGCAACGCTTTATGTAACGGCCTCCCCATGTATTGAATGTGCCAAATTAATCATTCAGGCGGGCATTCGCAGGGTTGTTTACAGCGAAGAATACAGAATTGCCGATGGAGTGGAACTATTAAAACGTGCCGGTATCGAAGTTCTTTTCCTCCCGATAGAAGAGGGGAAAGACTGATCCCTTCTGTCGACCACACAAGAAGATGAAACGGGGAAACTCTCTGCTGGATCCGCCTGACAGACGATACTTATTAGCGGTTAACGGTGTACGAGAGTTCCGTATTCTCATAATGCATTGATTCCCGGTTTGTCAATGGTATGAAATATACCGAGCAGGCAAATCGGGAACTATTTTATCGCCCCATTCCTTGATGAAAGAAGTGTCGATAATGGGGGATGATAGAGGAAGATCCGTTGCATAAGATTCTGTAGAATTTCAGGGATCTGCAATTGTCTATAAATGATTGATCGTTATCCCGCACCAATTACACCTAAAGAAAATCCCGGATCGGAAAATTCCGTCCGGGATTAAAACGTCATACATTATGGATATTTCCGGTCTTCAAAGTGCAAAAATTCCATCTAAAGAAACATCCCACGGATCGGTAGGGAGAGAATGCAGGATTTGCAAGGTATATCCCAAACCGTAACACGGACATGGCAGGAGGGGGAGAAGCCGGTCATAAAATCCTTTGCCACGACCTAAGCGGTCGCCTTTGCGGGTGAAGGCGATACCGGGAACAATCGCCAGATCAATCGCTGAAAAATCGGACAAGGGACTGGCATTCGACGTCGGTTCCATTATGCCGAATGCTCCGGGTGCAATTTGCCCAGGATGATAGACAAACAACTCCAGGTCACTATCTCTGACTACCGGGAGAATGATCCGTTTTTCAGCTGAAACAGCGTCTTCAATCAGTCTGGAGGTATCTATCTCGTCCGGCAATGAGGCAAACAGCAATATGGTTTCCGCTTTCTGCCAGATTGGACTTTCCAGAACCATCCGAGTGGTCCGGACATCCCACTCGGTGCGGATATCCCTGTTCAACCCATTGATCTGTTGCCGGATACTTTTTCGGATTTCCTGTTTGGAGATTATCGGATTCATTTATCGGTTGATAACGGTCATGACGATAAAAACGGCGTACAGGGCAATGAGCAGAATACCCTCACGGCGGCTTAATTTCCGGCCGGTACGGAGTAAAATCCATAACAAGACCGTCAGGGCAAGCATCCAGATGTAATCACTCAGGAATCCCTGGTTACTGTCAGTGATGGGATGGATAGCCGCAGAGGCGCCGACCACACACAGGATATTAAAGATATTGGAACCGATCACATTGCCGATCGCCATGTCTGTCTCCCCTTTACGAGCGGCCGATACGGAGGCAAATAGTTCCGGCAGACTGGTTCCGACAGCCACGACAGTCAGGCCGATGATGCGTTCCATGACATCGGGAGCAATATGCATACCTTTTCCGATTGTCCGGGCCATCCCGGAGGCCCCGTTAACCAGCCAATCCGCTCCGAATGTCAGTGCCGTGCAGGAAAGAACTATCACCAAAATTGCCAGCCAGGTATTCATCGGCTTTTCTAACGGTTCGGCAGTCTTTTTTTGTTTCCTTGAATGTCTGATTTGCCATCCGGTAAACAGAACAAGGGCCAAAACGCCGATGATACCTTGCCACCGTTCAATAGTGCCGCCCATTGCAGCCCACATCATCAGTCCCGAACTCAGAATCAGGAACGGAGTGTCGACCTTTAATGTTATCTTTTTTACGGGAACGGCCGAGATGGCAGCTGTCAGGCCTAAAATGAGCGCAATATTAGCAATGTTGGAACCGACAATATTTCCGATGGCAATGCCGGAACTTCCTTTGAAAGCGGCCTGCAGGCTCACTAAAAGTTCCGGCGCCGATGTGCCGAATGCAATAATCGTCAGACCGATGACCATCGGGTCCAAGCGGGCCTTTTGAGCAATCGATACAGAGCCTTTGATAAGATAGTCTCCACCTTTCACTAACAAGATCAGGCCGATGGCAATCAACAGAATATCATGAAACATACTACTTTTTTTAGGAGTTTAAAGAATACCGTCACGGTGCATAAGCGCCTGAATATCGGGCTCTCCGCCCTTAAAATTCCGATACAGCACATCGGGTTCCACTGTTCCGCCGCTTTCCAGCAGTTTCCGGAATCCGGCGGCCGTCTCCGCATCAAAAATTCCATGTCGCAGGAACACATCGAACGCATCCGCATCAAGAACTTCCGCCCATTTATATCCGTAATACCCTGCGGCATATCCGCCAGCGAAAATATGGGAAAAAGAGGGGCTGATCATTGTCCCTGTCACCTTCGGAAGAAGCCTGGTCGGTTCGATTGCGGCCTGTTCAAAGTCTGCGACCGGCATGGAAAGAGGTTCTCGAACGGTATGGTAGGCCATATCGAGAAAGCCGAATGTCAGCTGACGGATACAGAGATAACCAGCCTGGAAATTGCGGGCATCCTGAATCCGTGAAATCCATTCCTCAGGAATCGGTTCGCCGGTTTCATAATGTCTGGCAAAAGAGTCGAGAAACGGACGCTGATTCAGATAGTTTTCCATGAACTGCGAGGGCAGCTCGACGAAATCATGAGCCACATGCGTGCCGCTCAGCGAAGCGTAAGTGCAGCGTGTAAGCAGTCCGTGCAGCGCGTGACCGAATTCATGCAGAAAAGTACCGACTTCGTCATACGTCAGCAAAGAGGGAGCGTCTTGAGTAGGACGTGTAAAGTTTGTCACGATCGAGACATGGGGACGGCTATCGTGTCCGCCAGCTTCTGTCCACTGGTTTTTGAACTCGGTCATCCATGCACCGGCCTGCTTTGTGGCGCGAGGGAAAAAGTCTGCGTAAAACAGCCCCAAATAGCTGCCGTCGGCGTCACGGACCTCATAGACCTCCACCTCTTCATGATATTTCGGAATACTTTCGTTACGGGAGAACGTTATCCCGTATAGGGTGCGGGCCAGACCGAAGACAGCAGCCTTAACCTGTTCCAGGGGGAAATAGGGTTTCAGCAATTCATCATTGACGGCATATTTTTCTTTCTTCAGCAGTTCTGAGTAATAGGCAAAATCCCACGGCTGCAGTTCAAACTCGGCTCCTTCGCGTTCTTGTGCGAACTGGCGCACCTCCTCAACATCTTTGCGGGCCGGTTCGATGTAAGCCTGCAACAGACGATGCAATAAAGAGTCGACCCCGTCGACAGTTTTGGCCATCGTATTCTGTAACCGATATTCCGCAAAATTTTCTTTCTCCATCATCCGGGCTTTTTCAAGTCGCAGCGACACGATTTTCCCTATCGTCTCCAGATTCGAATATTCCCCGTTTGCGGCACGCCCTCCAAACGCTCTGTATAGTTGCTCCCGCAACGGGCGACGGGCCGAATAGGTCATGAATGGCCGATAACTGGGAGCCTGAAGCGTCACTAACCAACCGGTCAGTCCATTCCGCTCGGCCTCTTCCGCCAACGCCTTGATGAGAAACTCCGGCAGCCCTGCAAGATCGGCCTCATCGGTTATATGAAGCCGGTAAGCCTGCGTGGCTTTGAGTGCATTCTGTCCGAACAGCAGTGTCAGACTGTCAAGTTCGCTGTTAATCTGTCTCCATCGTTCCCGCCTTTCCGCCGGAAGCGTTGCTCCGTTGCGCTCATAGCTTTCATAGGTTTCCTTGAGCAGCATCCTTTGTTCGGGAGTAAGTTCCAGTGTATCGCGTTGTATCCAGACCTGTCTGATACGGGCAAACAGCGGCTCGTTGAGCATGATGTTGTTATGATGTTCCGACAACAACGGCTGGATCTCTTCCGACAACTGCATCATTTCCGGTGTGCTGCAACATTCCAGCAGATTGAAGAAAACATTGCAAACACGCTCCAAAGCGTTACCGCTACGTTCCAAGGCCTCGATGGTATTGGCGAATGTGGGAACATCGTCCGTTTGCGTGATAAGGGCAATCTCGTGTTCCTGTTCAAGAATCGCGGCCTTGACAGCGGGCAAATAATGGGAGAGATCTATCTCATTAAACGGGACGGCCTCATACGGAGTGCCGAATGCTGCCGTAAGAAACGGATTCTGCCGTGTCGATGTAGAATTTTGCATATTTTCTGAAAAATAAGTCATGCCCTCGCGGCTTTTAGATGCGTCGGGGGCATTATTAGAGGTACAAAAGTACGGAAAAACATTTGTCTGCACAAATTTCTGCTCTTAAAAGCGGCCTTTGAGCGCCATACAGGGGGATTAGTTCGCTCCGGCCGAGTTTTTATGATAATATTTGCCTTCAGTCTTGAACATAAATTCGTGCGGACGGAGTGTACAGACAATAGTGACGATTGCAATGACAATGGCGGACGCCATAAACGGGAAAACCGTATATCCGGCCATTGCCGGAGAGGGCAGATGGTAGTAATTGCCGATCAGGCGATCGAAAAGAGGAGTAACGGCAATGCCTACATAGGTCGCAGCCAAAATAATGACCAGATGCCATGTTCTATGATGCCCGCGCGAGAGATAGGCGGCCTTGTCGAAGAGCAAAGGCAACAGGATGCCGTAGCCAAGTCCCACCAGCAGGCCGGTCAACAGAAACACCGGCCATCCGCGGGCGTTGCACAATACCGTATAACCGATCAGCATCAGCAATAGGCTCAGCGGAACCGAGTGGCTTCGCATCAGTGGCAATGTATATGGAATCGTCAGTCCTCCGATAAGCGTTCCCGCAGCAAAAAGAACGACAACCCAATCCGCCCAATCGCCATCCAGCCCGAAAAGAGCCATTCTCTGGGGCAGGTAAAAGCCCGAGCTGACAATGCACATCGTCAACAGGAAATTCAGCAAGGCAATCGCGCTCAGATGCCTTCCTGCATGCCGTAACGGCGATGGCGCATGGAAGGTATCTACCAGTTGCTCGTTGTATTTGTACGGTTCGCGATGCAAATCAAGATCCTCGAAATCGCTCGGACGTCTTTGTCTCGTAGCCATAGCACAAAAATCTTTTAGTTGCGGACGATGGGGATAGGAAATTTGCTGAACGCAACCGCTACGATCTGCTGTATGGACGACTGATTGCGGATTTGCGTGTCTCCGGCAGTCAATACGCTTTCCACCGAGGCCGACCAGACATATTGCAGATCCTTGGTATCCACCATATCTATGGTCAAAACGCCGTTCTTCTCAATCCCGGTAATAATTTCGGCATTCTGATAGTAATTCTGGAGGTAGCTTTGGCGCGGCGAAATCCAATAGTTGCGCCAGGGTCCGAAACCATGCCAATAACCGGGCGAATAGAATCCCGGAGGGATTGCCGGCTCGGTTTCGATCGTTGTCTTGACCGTCAGACCGAAGTTAATCAGAATGGGAGAGGACGGATCTTCCTTAAAACCTCGCATTTCCAATTGCGTA
Source organism: uncultured Prevotellaceae bacterium (assembly GCA_964567855.1). Classification (GTDB taxonomy): domain Bacteria; phylum Bacteroidota; class Bacteroidia; order Bacteroidales; family UBA3663; genus Liminaster. Next base: position 15,736 of record CAZMOE010000016.1, on the reverse strand, counting down.
CGGATGGCATTGGCAATGTTTTGGTAGTCGATCATTGTCATGTGAGGCGGCAATCTCCCTCCTTTGGGGCGGGCGATTTGAAAGGTCGTGAACTGACGGATGTCGGTGTTGTTGTAGGTTGTGCTGTTGAGCAACGTATAGGGTGAGCAGCCATTTGGCAGCAACAGCCCGCACAACAACAGCAGTGGGGAGGCCAAAAAATGAAAAAGCCTTTTGTGCCCACGGCGAGGGGGTAGAAAACGGAGTTTCATGCAGTAAGTATTTATGTGTTTCAATGGAAAAAACACAAGGAGAAAGACATTGGATTAAACCGGATGATGAGAGAGCGGCGGTTTTATCATTAAAAATGTTTCTTTCCGATTGTTTAACAGCTACAAGTCCCTCCTTTTATTCTCTCTTTGCCGGGGAATAAATTTTGTTTGGCAAGAGAATAAGGATTTATCATTGAAAAAATTATCTGTTTTTTATTGAAGACCGTCGTATGCGTCCTGCAAAGAATTCCAATGCAGGTTGGCATATACGAAAAAATCCCCGACAGATACCTGCTGCCGGTTGAAAGCGGCTTGTCTGTCGGAGATTCTATAATGTAGATAGAATGGACTTAATAGCTGATCGAATAAGAATAGTCTGCTATCAAAGCATCAAAACAGAAGAGTGGCGGCAGCGAAATCTGAGAGTTGATCCGTCCATCGGCAGTTTCCAATGTAAAGGTGAGACCGTATGTTTCTCCGATAGGAGTCAGATCTACCTGTTTCCATTCATCCAATATATTGCCGTTATCGGCCAGATAGACATCGACATATCTGGTAGAGGACGATCCGCTGCGATTCAGTCCGCGGATACGAAGTTTCAGAAAATCGTCGGTGCCAAATTTAGGATATTCTCCAGCTCCATTTTTCATACAGAGGTAAGAATAAGCGGCGTTGGTCACATACATGGACTGCGGTTTCAACGGATAGAACAATTGGGCGGAATCAAATACGATCGTGCAACGTTCTTTGAGATCGGCAATGAAACAACTCTGATTGTATGTCTCACCGTTTGAGTGCGCAAGGCTGCCATGACCGACAATGGAACTGTAATTCGTGGGGGCGGCCGTGTCAAGATCTTTCATATTGGTAACCGTGATGCCGGCAACGAACTTTCTTGACTCGCAATAGTGACTCAGTCTAAAGAGGGAATTGATCACAATATCATTGCGATATTTTACACTGTCCATCTCCTTGATAATATCGTAGTTGGATAAAATATCCATGCTGTCGGGCATAGAGGTGAAGCAGGCATAGGTTCCATGACCTTCATATTTGTTCCCTTCACTGTCGCAAGACATAAAAGCTGTTGCGCCCAGCAGCCATAAGGCCATCCATGAAAGCAAAGATTTTAATTTCATAATCGAAGCGTTTATGTTATTAATAAGATAAATTCATGTTATATAAAATGAAGCTGTAGACGTCGGCCTGTTCCTCCAGCCGCTTGGATATTGGTTTGCCGGCACCGTGTCCGGCTTTGCTATCGATACGTATCAGCTTGGGTTCGTCGCCGGTCTGAGCTGCCTGAAGGGTAGCTGCATATTTGAAGGAATGCGCCGGAACCACCCGGTCGTCATGATCGGCTGTAGTAACCAGAACGGCGGGATAGCGGACTCCGGCACCGCTGCGGATGGTATGTAACGGAGAGTAGTTTTTCAGATAAAGGAACATCTCTTCCGAATCCTCGCTGGTGCCATAGTCGGAAGCCCAGTTCCAACCGATTGTAAATTTGTGGTAACGCAACATATCCATCACGCCGACACTGGGCACGGCAACGCGGAAGAGGTCCGGTCGCTGGTTGGTACATGCTCCGACCAAAAGACCGCCATTGGACCCGCCTTCGATAGCCAGGCGTTCCGGCGAGGTATATCGATTGGCAATCAGGTATTCCGCAGCAGCGATGAAATCGTCGAATACATTCTGTTTCTGCATTTTGGTGCCTGCCAAATGCCATTCCTCGCCATATTCGTTGCCACCGCGCAGATTGGCTTGTACATAAATACCGCCTTTTTCTAAAAACGCGATGCGGGAAGGAGAGAAGCCAGGAGTAAGGCTGATGTTGAAACCGCCGTAGCCATACAGAAGAGTCGGATTGCTGCCGTCACGTTTCAGATCTTTCTTATAAGTCAGGAATAAAGGAACCCGGGTGCCGTCTTTGCTGGGTACAAAGAGCTGTTCAGTCACATATTCCTCCGGGGCGAAATCAACTTTGGGGATGATATAGGGAGAACTTGCGTTGCGTTCCATATCATAACGATAGACGCTGGCCGGGAATGTGAAGGAGGTAAATGTATAAAAGATGTCGCTCTCTTTATAATCGCAGCTAAAGCCAACAGCACCGAAGGTAGGGAACTGGATCTCCTGTTTTTTCTCACCCTGCATCGTATAGACGAAAGCGTGGTCGCTGGCATCCTGACTGTAGGTAACGATAAGGTGTCCGGCCGCCAGATTGACAGCGGAAATCACCTGTTCGCTTTCCGGAATCAAATCCTTCCAATTATCCATCTCCGGGGTTTGAACCGGTACGTAGCAGATACGACCTTTCGGGGCATTGTAGTTCGTATATATATACAATGTGCCATCGATAATATCGACCGGATAATAAAAGAAATCCATGTTATCGGCTATGAGTCTGAATCGGAGCTCTTTCGGATTCCGGAGATCCTTGATCCACAGCGTATGGCCGGCGCCTTGTCCGGATTCCATCAGAAACATATAGCGTTCATCTTCCGATAACTGCACGGAATGGAAATAATAGGGCTGTGCGGGATTTTCATAGATCAGTTTGTCCGCAGACTGCACCGTACCGACCGTATGATAATATATTTTGTGATTTTCATTCTTGCCGGAATAGGCATGGGCATCCGGAGCATCGTAGGCTGCATAATAGAAGCCGTCGCCGCACCAGGCTGCGTCGGTAAATTTCGCCCATTCGATATGATCGTCCAGTAATTTTCCGGTTGCGACATCCATTACATAGATTTCCGACCAGTCGGAACCATTGCGGTGAATCACATAAGCGGCATATTTCCCATCTTTTGACACACTCATACCGGCGTAGGCCACTATCCCGTCGTCAGAGAGACCATTGGGATCCAGAAAGACCCTCGGCTCAGCGCCTAAGGAATCTTGCACATAAATGACGTTCTGATTCTGCAGACCGTCATTCTTACTGAAGAAGTAGCGGCCGCCGTTTTTGTACGGCGCCGATACCCTTTCATAATTCTGCAATTCGGTGAGACGCTGTTTGAGGCGATCACGGAAGGGGATGTGGCGGAAATAGTCGGCCGTCAACTGCCGCTGGGCTTCGACCCATGCCTTTGTTTCGGCCGATGTGTCATTTTCCAGCCAGCGGTAGGGATCGGGAACCGGATTACCGAAATAATCATCTATGACGGTGCTGTCGACGCGTGCCTGAGGATATTCGCCAGGCATATAGCGGGGAGATTGCTGCTGGCAAGCGGACAGAATGGAAAGTGCCATACCCGAAAGAAGAAAAAACTTATATTTCATGAAGCGTTTCTGTTAAGACAATCCGACAATTTCACCATCGACGATGTCAATTCTTTCTGCCGCCGGAACTTTGGGTAATCCCGGCATGCGCATCATCTCTCCGGCGATAGCTACAATGAATTCAGCACCATTGTTGATGACAATGTCATTGATAGCGAACTCGAAGTCTTTCGGGCAACCGTAATTTTTAGGATCGGCAGAGAAAGAGAACTGCGTTTTGGCGATGCATACCGGGAAGTGACCCAATCCAAGGCTATCGATGAGCTGCAACATCTTGACGGCCTTATCGCTGAAAGTGACGGTTTTGGCTCCATAAATCTTTTTAGCTACGGCCTCGATCTTGGTCTGGATCGTTTCCTCGTCGGTATAGGGGAAATGAAGTTCCGGAGCCGACGGATGGTTCTCGATTTCCGCCACCACGGCACGGGCCAGGTCAGCCGCACCTTCGCCTCCGTGTGCAAAGCCGTCGTTGACGACACATTTCACACCCAGCTCCTTGCAATGGTCGATGAGAGCCTGTATTTCTTCTTCCGTATCATTAGCATAACGGTTAAAGGCCACAAGCACGGTCTGGCCGAAGCTCTGCATGTTGGCAATATGCTTGTCCAGATTTTTGAAACCGTTTTTCAGTCCCTCAAGATTGGGTTCCTTGATTTGTTCGATGGCAACACCGCCGTGCATCTTCAATCCGTTGCAGGTGGCGACGACCACCGTCAGTTTTGGCACGAGTCCGGATTTGCGGCACTTGATATCAAAGAACTTTTCGGCACCCAGATCGGCCCCGAAACCGGCTTCGGTGATGACATAATCGCCGAAGCTCATGCCCATTTTGGTTGCCAGAATCGTATTGCAGCCATGGGCAATGTTGGCAAAGGGTCCGCCGTGGACAAATGCCGGCGTATTTTCCGTGGTCTGGACAAGATTAGGAAGTATGGCGTCTTCCAGCAGGACGCAAATAGATCCGGCCACATCCATGTCCTTTACGGTAAACGGTGTGCCGTCATGACGATAGCCCAAAAGGATTTTCTCGATGCGGCGACGCAAATCCTCACGGCTTGTGGCCAGACAGAGAATGGCCATGATCTCGGAAGCGGGCGTGATATCGAATCCCGTCTCATTCGGAATCCCGTTAGAGGCGCCTCCAAGCCCTGCCACGATTTTGCGGAGACCTCTGTCATTGACATCGATCACTCTTTTCCAAAGCACTTGCTTCAGACCTGGCTCGGTCTTGCGCCGCTGGTAAAAATAATTATCCAACAGAGCCGCAATCATGTTATGGGCGCAGGTTACGGCGTGGAAGTCGCCCGTGAAATGCAAATTAATTTTGTCCATGGGCAATACCTGGGCATAACCGCCGCCCGCGGCCCCGCCTTTCATACCGAAACATGGGCCCAAAGAGGGTTCGCGCAAAACGACAACGGCATTCTTTCCGATTTTATTCAATCCCAAAGTCAGTCCGATGGAAACGGTAGTCTTTCCGATGCCGGCCTTTGTCGGGCTGATGGAGGTAACGAGAATCAGATTGCTCCGTTTGATCTTTTCCTCGTCAATAAACTTCAGGGGAACTTTGGCGATGTGATGGCCATAGCTAAAAATTTCCTCAGGATTGATTCCTGTTTTCTGTGCAATCTTTTCGATACGCTCGAGGTTGCACTCGCGTGCGATTTCAATATCAGATTTCATAAAGTTAATGATATATATTTATTTTTGCTGTTTCTTCAATTTATCCAACCTCTCCGAAAGCGAAAGCATATAGTCGCGAAGTCTGGCGGCAGTCGCAAAATCGAGTTTTTGGGCGGCTTCCAGCATTCTTGCCTTCACAAGATCCAGCTCTTCGGAGATCTTCGGTATGCTTTCATAGTCCACATTCGCCGAAGCAACCGCTGCGGCCGAGGTGGCATATTCTTCCAAAGAATAGGGTTGGGGTGCCGACTGGCGGGGAGACTGCAACTGCTCATTGTCCAGTAACGATTTGCGTGCTTTCTTTATCTGCTGCGGGACGATATTATGTTCCTCGTTATAGCGGATCTGTTTCATCCGGCGCCGATTGGTTTCGTCAATGGTTTTCTGCATACTCTGTGTTATGCGATCGGCATACATGATCACACGGCCGTGTACATTTCGTGCGGCGCGACCGGCTGTCTGGGTCAACGATCTTTCGTTGCGCAGGAAACCTTCTTTGTCGGCATCGAGAATGGCCACCAGCGATACTTCGGGAAGATCAAGGCCCTCGCGAAGCAGATTCACACCGATGAGGACATCGAAAGCGCCCTCTCTCAGTTCATCCATAATCCTGACACGGTCCAATGTATCCACCTCGCTGTGTATATAAGAGGAGCGGATACCATTGTCACGCAGAAATTCGTCCAATTCTTCCGCCATTCTCTTGGTCAGGGTCGTAACGAGGGTTCGCTCGCCTCTTTCAATTGTCTGCTGTATCTGTTCCATCAGATCATCTATCTGGTGAAGGCTGGGATGCACTTCAATCACAGGATCCAGCAGAGCGGTGGGACGAATCACCTGTTCGGCTACGATACCCTCGCAGCGCTGCAACTCATAATCGGCCGGTGTGGCACTGACAAAAATGACGGATTTGGCCAACTCCTCGAATTCCTCGAATTTCAGCGGCCGGTTATCTATGGCCGCGGGCAATCTGAAGCCATAATCCACGAGGTTGAGCTTACGCTTATAATCACCGCCGCTCATGGCATGGATTTGCGGCAGTGTAACATGACTTTCGTCGATAATAGTAAGAAAATCATCAGGAAAATAGTCCAGCAGACAGAACGGGCGGGAGCCTTCGGACCTTCCGTCAAAATAACGGCTGTAATTTTCGATGCCCGAACAATGTCCGACCTCCTTAATCATCTCTATATCGAAATTGACACGGCCTTTCAGTCTCTCGGCCTCCGTCTCTTTCCCGATGGAGCGGAAATATTCAACCTGTTTGCCGAGATCCAGCGTGATTTCATCGATGGCGCGGTTGATGCGTTCCTGTGTCGTGACAAATATATTGGCAGGAGAGATGATGTACTCGTCATAACGTGTCAGCAAATGACCGGTCATTACATCCAATGCCTCGATAGACTCCACCTCTTCACCCCAGAAGGAAATTCTGATGATAAGATCGGCAGAGGCAAGGTAAATGTCTATCGTATCGCCTTTCACACGGAAACTTCCTCGCTCCAGCAGTTTCTCGTTCCTTTTGTATTGAGCGTCTACCAACGCGCGGAGAAAGACGTTCCTATTAATTGTCTGTCCGCACTGGACGGGAATCATATTGGCATGGAAATCTTCCGGATTGCCGATACCGTACAGACAGGAAACGGAGCTTATCACCACGACATCCCGCCGGCCGGAAAGGAGGGCATTGGTAGTCGAAAGCCGTAAGCGGTCCAGTTCGGCATTGATGGACAGATCTTTTTCAATATAGGTATCGGTACTCGGCAGGTAGGCCTCCGGCTGATAATAGTCATAATAAGAAACAAAATATTCAACGGCATTATGAGGAAAAAAGTCTCTCATTTCCCCGTATAGCTGAGCCGCCAGGGTCTTGTTATGGCTTAATATCAGCGTTGGCTTCCTTGTCTGGGCGATGACATTGGCCATCGTAAACGTCTTTCCCGATCCCGTGACGCCCAAAAGAGTTTGGGCCGGAACGTGATCCTGAACGCCTGCCACCAATTGCCTGATGGCCTCCGGTTGGTCGCCCATCGGTTTATAGGAAGATACAAGTTTATATTCCATGGGCACAAAGATAATGCCTAAGCGATGAATTACAAAATAAAAAACGCAGATAAAATTAAAGGAAGCATTAAAGAGCATATAAGTGATCGTAAATTTAAAAAATATTCGACCATCAATAGAGTAGGAAGGGGGCGCGGCGGTGCAGTTTATACACATTTGTATCTGTTTGTCCCTTGCTGCAACGCCGGAAGGATCGCCAAGTATGTAAGTAATGGTAATGAATTTGAACATTTCGTCTTTTATTATGTATTTAGTGTAATCGGTAAATTATATTGCATTAAATATCATATATATACATGTATATATCCGTATTTTAATATCGGATTTAACGTTAAAAGCGCTTCCTTTTGTGACGGAAATAGCTATTATAATGTATATAATTCAACATTTATCAATGAAATAAGTATTTATATCCGTATGTGATAATTACAGAAGCATTTGAAGCGCATTGAATCATATCGGTATCTAACGTTTTGGTTTGATGAAAAAAAACATCAAACTAAGTAAGGGGTTATTTTTTGATTTATCATTTATAAATACTACATTTGTACACCGAAATTTAAAGAATTATGAAAGACAGAATATCAGAGTTAATAGAGCATCTCGGCTTTTCGCAAGCACAATTTGCAGACCAAATCGGGGTGAAACGGTCTATTATAAGTCACATCCTGACAGGGAGAAACAATCCCAGTCTGGAGGTTGTCATGAAGATTTTGTCCACCTACAAACAACTGTCACCCGACTGGCTGATCTATGGAGAGGAACCCATGATGCGGACACGGGGTGAGAGAAAAGAGACGGCGACAGCTGCGCCGGAGAAGGAAAAAAACGTACATCATATTACAATATATTACGACGATAATACGTATAGCAACTATTATCCGGACCATAAAGATTGACAGATGAAAAAGCAAACGGACTTTACTGTGGTTTCGCTCGCCAGGCTGAATGAGCGCAACATACTTTTAAAACTTACTCCGGCAGACCATCAACCGATGGAAACCATTCAGGCCGGACAATTTGTAGAAATTCTTATTGATAAGGAACCGGGAGTCTTTCTGCGCCGTCCGATTTCGGTGCATTATACAGATACGACGGCTAACGAACTTTGGCTTCTGGTTCAGATCGTCGGAGATGGTACCCGCAGACTGGCCACGTTGCGGACCGGAGAGACATTGAACCTCATCTATCCGCTGGGCAAAGGTTTTACTATGCCCGATAACGATATCCGGGTGCGGGAGAACTACCTGCTCATCGGTGGCGGGGTCGGAGTCGCTCCGTTGCTGGACACCGGTGCCGCACTTGCCCGTGCCGGCAAAAAGGTAACCTTCCTTCTGGGCTGGAGAAGTGCCAAAGAGGCCATCCGGACCGAAGAATTCAGGAAGTACGGCGAGGTCTGTATTTCGACCGAGGACGGCACTGCTGTAGACGGTTTTCGCTGTGAAAAAGGATTCGTGACCAACCATACTATTCTGCATGACCTGACCGTATTCGACGCTATCAAGGTCTGCGGTCCCAAACCCATGATGATGGCGGTTGTCTCCCTGGTTAGAAATGCGAAAGAAACGATCGAACCGAACTTCTGTGAAGTTTCATTAGAGAACAAAATGGCCTGCGGCCTCGGGGTATGTCTTTGTTGTGTGGAGGACACGAAACAGGGGCACCGTTGCGTCTGCTCTGATGGACCGGTATTTGATATCAACGACTTAAAATGGTAATGTTATGGCAAATCTAAATATAGAAATCGGGGATTTAAAGCTTAAGAATCCCGTACTCACCGCCTCTGGAACATTCGGCTACGGAGTTGAATTCAGCGACTTCATCGACTTGAACCGCTTGGGCGGCTTCATTGTCAAAGGCACGACGCTGCATCACCGCGAAGGCAATGCTTATCCACGTCTGGCCGAAACTCCGTCGGGTATGATCAATGCCGTCGGTCTACAGAATAAAGGGGTTGGCTATTTTTGCGAACATATCTATCCGAAACTCAAAGACTATTCCACCAATGTCATCGTAAATCTCTCCGGTTCGTGTATCGAAGACTATGTCAAGGCCGCAGAACGCCTGAACGAACTGGAAAAAATCCCTGCCGTTGAACTGAATATCTCTTGCCCCAATGTAAAAGCCGGCGGCATGGGTTTCGGCACTCAGTGCGATCTGGCGGAATCGGTGGTAAGCGCTGTCCGCAGGGCCTATAGCAAGACTTTGATCGTCAAACTTACCCCGAATGTAACCAGTATCCAGGAAATAGCCCGTGCAGTGGAAGCCGCTGGTGCCGACGCCGTTTCATTGATCAATACCGTGCTGGCTATGGCCGTCGATGCGGAAAAGCAACGGCCGCTGCTATCCACAGTCACCGGCGGATTAAGCGGAGCGGCCATCAAACCGATTGCTTTGAGATGCGTATGGCAGGCCTACAATGCCGTTAAGATTCCAATAGTGGGGCTGGGTGGAATCATGAATGCCACCGATGCCATTGAATTCATGTTGTGCGGTGCGCGGGCCATAGAAATCGGAACCGCCAACTTTATCGATCCCTCAGTGACGGTCAAAGTCATCGAGGGTATCGGAGAATATCTGGAGCGGCATGGATGCAGCGATGTGCATGAGATTATCGGTGCGCTGAAAGTGTGAATAACGACGCTGACAGGCAATCAAGAGATTAAAAACATGTTTTCAAACACATTCTGAGGGGTGTTTATTTTCTATTTTATATTTATAAACTATCTTTGGAGCAAAATTCACATATATGGGAAATATACAAGGTATGGGCGTTGCCCTGATCACTCCATATAAACAGGACTTATCGATTGATTATGCCGCCTTAGAACGTCTTGTTAACCACCAGATTGCCAATGGAGCGGATTTCATTGTGGCGTTGGGCACTACAGCCGAAACGCCCACCCTTTCCGCCGACGAGAAAATGGAACTCCGTCGCTTTATCGTCGACGTAACGGGCGGGCGTGTTCCTATCGTTTTAGGATGCGGCGGCAATAACACGGCGGCTGTCGTCAGCGAGTTGCAAAACGGCGATTTCCGCGGCATCGACGCTATTCTTTCCGTTGTACCTTATTATAACAAACCTTCGCAAGAGGGCATATATCAGCACTACAAGGCTATCGCCGAGGCCAGTCCTGTCCCGGTGATTCTTTATAACGTTCCCGGACGTACCGGAGTGAATATGTTGCCGGAAACTACTTTACGCCTGGCCAATGATTTCGACAATATCATTGCCATCAAGGAGGCCTCCGGCAATATTGCCCAGATGGATGAGATCATCAAGAATAAACCGAAGCGTTTTTCGGTCATCTCCGGTGACGATGGCATTACTTTCCCGCTGATTACGCTGGGCGCTGTCGGAGTTATCTCCGTCATTGGCAACGCCTTCCCCAAGGAGTTCAGCCGAATGGTCCGCCTGGCGCTGAATGGAGAATACAACGATGCGTTGAAGATTCACCACCGTTTCACGGAACTTTTCAACCTGCTGTTTGTCGACGGCAATCCAGCCGGCGTCAAGGCCATGCTTCATGCCATGGGTTTCTGCGAAAACGTGTTGCGTCTGCCGCTCGTGCCCACCCGTATCACAACGTTCGAAAAGATCCGGAATATCCTGCGTCAGCTCCGATAAACCGTTTTGCGGACGATAAAATCCCTTGGGAGTGTTTTCCTGATAGAGATAAACGATACCCCATTTTGTAATGCCTGTTCACGAGTCTCTGATTCTCATGAACAGGCATTAATATTCGATATTCATTTTCCGGTATTCATGAGGAGTCATGCCTGTGAGGTTTTTGAATACGCGGATGAAATAAGGCGGATCCTCATAACCTAAAGAATAGGCGAGTTTCTTTACCGATACATTCTCCGTGAGTAATCGGATCTGGGCTTTTTCGATTCTTTTTATATTGATATATTGCGCCGGAGTGTGATTCATGGTTTGACGGAACAGGCGGGTGAAATAATCGGGCGATAAACAGGCTTTATCGGCAAGATCGTCGATACTTATGCGCGAGTTCAGATTAGCGAATATGTATTTGCAGGCCGCGCGTATCCGTTCGTCCCTTGCATTCGCCTTCATGGTACTTCCCGCCAGAAAGCGCGAAAATATCTGATAGATGATACCGCGCGACTCCAGTTTCTGACCCATGGTTTGCTGCCGGTTGTTCATGATATTGTGCTGTAGAGTCGTATTGTTATCGTATGACCTGGGATCCGATTCCGGTAATCTCATTGTCGGATTCGTTTCAATGAGTTTTGCAAATAGGGAAACATCGCCGTCAAGTGCCGGGATCTCTACAGGAAAGTCCAGTTCGTCGAAAATACCGTTCACGCCGGCATCGCTGTCCTCGTACACATGTATATAATAATGTGTGAACGGTGCATCGCAGAGATTGGAATGAATCGTGAAAGGGGGGATGATATACATATACCCGGGACGTAGTCTGTATGTCCCGTCGGGCAATACCACAGACGCGCTGCCGCTGCATACATAATAAATACGGGCGAAAGGACTGCGTACATTGTGCCAATTCCAGTCGGCATTATGCACCGCCTTGCCTACGTTCAGCATCATTGGATGGAAATCGTCTATCGTCATGCCGTTTTAATCATTTATATATTACAAGAAGCCGGCAGGCCGACAGCCGGGAGTGAAAATTTCCTTGCAGGTCATGCCCGGAAGCCGGCTGCAGGGACAAAGATAGTATTCTTCTGTCAAATATTTTCAAGAAAGTCGGAAAAGTACAATTTTTAGTCGTTTTAGTGAACAGGAGGCCCCAAAAAAAGCCTCTATCTTTGCCCCCGGAATTAAAATCATATAATTAATTAAATATCATGAAGAAAAAACTCTTTTTGCTTAATGCTCTGGCTGCCGTTCTGGTATGCGGAACCGGCAGGGCACAATCTCTTGCAGAGGGCGGACAGTTCAAGGATCGTCTACTACCGATGCAGGGTAATGTAATGTCGAGCGAAACCTGGGGCGCTGCAGTTTCAAAGCCTAGATTGGTGGACAATGGAATCGAGGACGATACCTATTCCTATTGGGGCGGCAACATCGTGCTCGACGACAACGGGAAATATCACATTCACGTGAGCGGATGGCCGGAAAGTTCGGCCAAAGGCCATGCGACATGGTCCTCCGGCTCGATGGTATATCACGCCGTGAGCGATAATCCCTGGGGACCGTATGTCAATGTCGCTACTATCGGCAAAGGTCACAATTCCGAAACCTACCGTGCTCGCGACGGTCGTTATGTCACCTACATCATCAACGGCCGCTATATCTCCGAGTCGCTTGACGGACCTTGGGAGTTCGGAAATTTCAATTTCGACCAGCGTCAGCGTCCTCTGCTGCGTGGTACGGACACCTCTGTGAGTCTGTCCAACATGTCATTTACACGGCGGCACGACGGTTCGTTTCTTGCCATCGACCGCGGCGGTAGCATTTGGGTCAGCGTAGATGGTGTAGAGGAATACCGGCAGATTACCGACGCCACTGTATATACGGGCAATGCCGGGGCCAAGGAAGATCCCGTGCTGTGGCGTGATTCCTTGCAGTATCACATGATCGTGAATGACTACAACGCACGGATTGCCTACTACAGCCGTTCGCTCGACGGTATCCATTGGACTACGGAACCGGGCAGGGCTTACGACACTTCAATATCACGCCATGAAGACGGAAGCATGGAGGAATGGTACAAATTCGAACGGCCGAAGATATTCCAGGATACAGAGGGCCGGGCGGCATACATGAACTTTGCTGTGATAGATACAGTAAAGTCAGCGGATAAAGCGAATGATAACCATTCTTCAAAAAATATTGTGCTACCTCTCAACCCGGGTATGCTGATGGAAGTTTTGGGGACAGAGGCTGTAACTGCGTCAACGGCGTCGATACAGGTGCGGATCAAGGCAACCGGAGACTTTTGCCCGGCTACTGATGTCAATGTGCAGTCGCTCCGTTTCGGTGTATCGTCTCTGGTAGTCTACGGCAAGGGGGCTGCAGCTACAGCATCGGAAACCGATGGCCGCGATCTGATAGTGACATTCCCGGGCGCGGACACCGGTATAGCGCCGGCGGAGTTTGCTCCGATGATGCTCGGCCGCGATAACAAGGAAGCCATGATTTACGGCTATGCCAGAATGCCGGCGGTCAATTATACTCCGGCTATCCTTTCAGCGATGCGTCCGGCGGTCGGGGCCGACAATAAGGCCGCGAGTGTCATCGTTGAAAATTTCGGTCTTTCATCGTCTGCGGAAACTACGGTCAAAGTTTCCACGCAGGCAGGTACTCTGATTGCCGAAGGCAAGGGCGAGCCGATTGCTCCGTATGGTAAAACGACAGTTATACTGACCCCGAAAACAATCGTTCCGGCCGGAACGACCTCATTGGTAGTTACATTTCATGAAAACGGCAAAGAAATAGAACGGTGCCGGTTGACAACAAAAGAAATCACCGACCGGCAAGAAGAGCTAAAGGAGTTAATCAACACAGCGAACAGCCTTCTTGCCGACGGGTCGAAGAGCAATGGCCGCGAGGAGATGTCGCAGACCCTTGCCGAGGCCATCGAAGCACAAAATAACTATTGCGAAACCGTTCTCGATGACTGTATCAGTAAAATGCGTACGGCTATAAAGAGATTCCGGGCCGCCAACAACGAAGTGCAGGAGAGTTACGATTTCTATACTTGGGCGCTCATGGATGGTGCGACGATCGGCATGACCGATGATTACGTGCAAGTAAATGGCGTCAACGTACCTGTGGCCGACGAAATGAGATGCGGCAACTATGTGGTGAAGTTCAACGGGCGTCTGGCCTTCAATCATGGCGTCAGCAACTTCGATCTCCGAAATAAGGGGGAAGGCGATGCCAGCACCGGCCTGTTCGACTTCAATAAGGACAGCTATTTCTGTGTGCTGAATCTTAATCCCGGGGACAAAGTGACCCTGAATATAACCGGCGAAGAGGCGTTTTTTGCATCTGATAATGCTCAGCCGGAAACTGCCGGAGCAACCGGCAAGACAGTGGCCGTCGGTGAGAAAGTGATTTCTGGAACAACGTATGTCATGACAGGTGAGGAGGGGACGAAAGTCCGTCTGGACATCAAAGGAGTGCATTACACTACAATAAAGAAAGTAACCCTCATCACATCCGACAAAGAAAGTATTTCGGCACCGCAGATATGCGTGACAGGAGCACGATACGGACAACGCACCGTTACCATCATTCCTGGAGTAGGCTCTGCACAAACCGAGGCCGAAGCCACATTCTACACTCTTGACGGAACACAGCCCACACCGGAAAGCCCCCTGTATGACGCCCCTTTTTCCATAGAATCCACAACTACGGTCAAGGCCATTTCCACCCTTTACGACGGCAGCGTATCCGATGAGACGACAAAAGTTGTCGAGGCCGGCACTACACTCGGTCTCAACAACCCATCTTTCAGCATCTCCGGAATGGAGGAGACACTCGGCAACCATCTCTCACCGGTTGTCACCGCACAATTCGACAATAGTAGTGTCATCGGCAATCCGGAAGTGTCGCTCTACTGTACATTCAACGGAAACGAAGTGTCGTTGCCCTACACATTTGAAGAATCCGGAACTCTCACTGCCATCCTTACGGCCGAAGGTTATGACGATGCGTCGGCATCCGTTACCCTGGCCGGAAAGTACACGGAGGATCGAAGCATCGATTACGCCGGCATAACCGCTGCGGAAGTGGTTCCTATACTGGGGACATCATGGAGCGTTGGGACGGAGCCGACCCGCTGGGCCTACTGGAATTCCGCTTACGAATACTATGTGGCGACATCGTCAAACGCCACCGATCCGCAGGCATTGGGAGACTTTGTCCTGTGTGACGGCGGTGTTTCCCTGCTCATGGATTGCGGCATGGGAAAAAATACACTTAACGACACCACGAAATACCATACCAAAAACATTGCAGACGAAAGTATTATTTGTTATGCTGTAAACGATTCCTATACGAAGACACGTGACTTCACGCCTTATTATATCTACGATTCCCAATCTTCTTACGCCTTTAATCTTGTGGGCAATCACACGCTGGCCCAGGTTTCCGTATATGTTCCGGATAGGAGTGGAGAAGATGCTATAACCCGTATAGACGCAGAACGCGACACTTCAGGTTATCTCTACGATGCCCACGGGCGTTTGGTAAAGCATTTCTCTTTCAGCCATCAGGCAAAAGAAAGACTTCCTAAAGGTATGTACATTGACAATAACGGTAGAAAATTTATTGTAAAATAATGACACATAGTTTGTTGTGCTTTATAAAAACGTGAGAACGGAAAAATGAAGAACGGTACAGATTCCAGCACTGCCGGATCTATCTAAGAGAAGATTGGTATAGTCGTCTTTATCACTGCGACAAGCAACAATAGTCAATTTGCCCCTTATGGTTTTGCCACAAGGGGCAA
>CAZMOE010000015.1:0-50960 GCA_964567855.1 uncultured Prevotellaceae bacterium | reverse complement strand
ATATTATAGATGTGAATAAATTGCATCGTGAAGTGGTTCAGTAAATAGCAACAAATTGTGTGAAGTAAATTTAGACATAGTCAGCCGGGAAATAGCCCCTTTTCACGAACATATGTTCGTTGGCAAAGTAAGTTAACTTCATCGGCCATTTAAGTTGACTTAAATGGCCGATGAACATATGTTCATAAAAATGGGTATTTTCGAGGCTTGAGTATGACCAATTTCACGACGCTATCTCTGATACTATTTTTCCTATGTACCACAAAGATTCCGCAGTGTCTTCTTAAAATACTTTACAAGGTTTGCACTATTTTCCTGAATCAGTTCACAGATGTAAATACAATACCTATTCGTACCTATCTCAACATAAAGTATGAAAAAGCCTGCGGAGGAATGAGCTTAGCGGAACTTCTTTGCTTAAAATTTTATTCCCTATGAATCATCAATCATGATGATATGGTTCGCCGCGCATAATGGTGAAAGCACGATAAAGTTGCTCGACAAGAAAAAGACGCACCATCTGATGGGAAAACGTCATTTTCGACAAGGATATCTTTGCAAAGGCAGCAGAATATACCCGCTGCGAAAAACCGTAAGGTCCACCTATTAAAAACACCAGACGCTTGCCGACGGTCTGCATCTTCTGTTCCAAAAACTCCGAAAACTCACGCGAAGTGAATTCCCGCCCGCGTTCATCAAGCAAAACCAGGACATCGCCCGGCTGCAACGCATGCAACAAGAGATCCGCCTCCCGTTCTTTCTGCTGCTCTTCTGTCAGGTTGCGTGCATTCTTTAAATCCGGCAGCTCCTCTATGGAGAACGGGACGTAATGTCCAAGACGGTTTACATAGTCAGCAATAGCATCCTGAAACAATTTGCCTGTGGTCCGACCTGTAAATATTACATGCAGCTTCATATCTCTTTCTCCATCCGGTCTTTATTTTCCACTCGCGCCAGAAAGGCCGCAATCAGAGGAGCCTCACCCGCAAGAATCACGACATCTCCGGCCTCAAACCTAAGAGACGGATCCGGGTTCATCATTTCGACGCCAGCTCTTTCGATACCAATCACAGCACAGGAGGCCAATTCCCTGATTTTCGATTCTACAATAGTACGACCGCAAAATTCCATTTCCGGCGTGACACAAAACTGCTCCAATGTCACCGGCACACGCTTCATTTCCTCATCACCCCCGGACAATTCATCCTGCTCCGCATTATCCAGCAAGCGTTGAAAAGTCTCTATCTGCTCATCTGTCCCGGCCACGACCAAACGGTCATTCGGATATATCCGTTCTTTCCCGCCAGGAATATTGACATTCAGGCCACCCCGGACAATTCTGACTACCGTCACACCTACCAGACGACGCAAATCCAAATCCATCAGACGAGAACCACAATATGAAGAAAGCGGGGATAATTCAAAATCCGCAATATGAAGATCATAAGACAGCAATGTCCGTTCCAACTCCCGCCGCACCGGCCGATTACGGTCCTGAACGGCCTCGCGAGCGGAAAGATTACGAATAAATCCGGCTTCCAATCTCGAAGAACTCTGCTGCACCCGTTTGGAATACAACATTCCGATGACAACGAATACCGAAAGTCCGACAACAACGCCGTATGTTAGAGCAAACATCCGAGTAATAGCAAAAACCACGACTCCCGTACACAACAAAATCCGTAAAATGGAGAGTCCGACCAAAGACCCCCTTTTAAAATGCCCGCCATTCCACAGTTCCACTGCCTCCCGACAACGCACATGTTTGGTCGCCATCTTATAAATGAAAGGTGTAATGCAAAGTAAAATGATAGCAAGACTAAACAGATGGCTCACCCATTCCGGCAACCACAAATTAAAAACGCCTATTATATATCCGGACACATACCGGAAATAAATCACCATCAAAAATACGGTAACCACCAGATAAATCACCAAAGACACCAATACCTTGCGTAACAACCGGTGCCACGTACCCTTCATTGTGATAGTATTACGTCCATGAGCATACCTTTCCAACCACATTTTTGCGGCCGGCGAAAGATGCGATTCCATCCATCCGTAAGCAGGTAAAGAGAGACGGATCATATAAGGCGTCAGAAAAGTCGTAATTACCGAAACGGCAACAACCACCGGATAAAGGAACCTTTCGGTCACATGCAACGATTCTCCGAACCCGGCAATGATAAACGCAAACTCGCCGATCTGAGTAAGAGCGAATGCACTCTGCATGGCCACTTTCAAAGGCTGGCCGGCAAGCAAACTGCCCAATGAGGCAAAAACGATCTGCCCCATAATAACGGCCAACGTCACCAATGTAATCGGCATCCAATATTGTAAAAGCAGTTTCGGATCGATCATCATTCCCACAGAAACAAAAAATATGGCTCCGAAAACATCTTTCACCGGCTTGACCAGATGTTCTATACGTTCGGCCTCCAACGTTTCCGCCAAAATAGAACCCATGACAAAAGCTCCCAATGCCGCACTGAACCCGGCCCCGACCGCCAGCAACACCATACCGAGACAGAGAGCCATCGAAACGATGGTCATCATCTCATCGTTCAGATATTTCTTGCAATATTTCAAAAATGTAGGAATCAGAGCAATGCCGCTTACGAACCAAAAGAGCAGGTAAGCCCCTAATTTTCCGATCTGCTCCAGCATGGCCACTCCCTCAAAACTATTTTTCACAGCGATAGAAGCCAGCAATACCATAAGCACGACTGCAAACAGATCTTCAACAACCAATATGCCGAAACAGATCTTCGCAAACTGTTGCCGACGCAGACCCAGATCATCCAACGCCTTAAAAACAATGGTGGTGGAAGACATACAGAGCATTCCACCCAGAAAAAGCGAATTGATTTCATTCCATCCCAACATCCGGCCCAATAAAAAACCGGTGAGCATCATTCCCACAACAATGGTGATGGCACTGACAAACGCCGTCGCACCTACCTGAACCAGTTTCTTAAAACTAAATTCCAGGCCAAGGGCAAAAAGCAAAAATATAACACCGACCTGTCCCCAGGTGTCGACACTTTCAATATCATTGACCCACGCATTGCCAAAAAAATAAGGGCCGCTGATCATTCCGGCCAAAATGTAACCCAAAACAACCGGTTGTTTGAGAAACTTAAACAGCAGACCTGTAACGCCTGCTGTAATCATGATCATTCCTAAGTCATGTATCATACAAAAATCTTTGCATTCTTGACCTTTTCAGGCAATAAAGCGAAGTCGAGGACTTCATGAATGTCGCGCACATAATGAAATGTCAAACCTTCAAGATATACAGGTTTGATATCTTCAATATCTTTCTTATTGTCTACACACAGCACTATGTCTGTAATTCCTGCCCGTTTGGCGGCAAGAATTTTCTCCTTGATTCCACCCACCGGCAACACCCGCCCACGCAAGGTTATCTCACCGGTCATGGCCAACCGCTGACGGACTTTCCGCTGTGTGAACGCGGAAGCCAACGACGTCACCATCGTGATACCGGCAGAAGGACCATCTTTCGGAATCGCCCCTTCCGGACAATGGATATGCACCGTATAGTTATCAAAAACCGTCTCAGGAATCTGCAAGTCGGCGGCATTACTCTTTATATATTGCATGGCCAGCATCGCCGATTCCTTCATGACATCGCCCAGATTTCCGGTAAGCACCAATTTCTCTCCTTTACCTTTGGAAAGAATCGACTCCACATACAGAATCTCACCGCCTACCGACGTCCATGCCAGACCCGTCACCACACCGGCATAATCATTGCCCTCATACTTATCCGGATTATAATCGGGAGAACCGAGATATTCCTGTAAATCCTCCGGTTTCAACCGGACAGGATATTCTTCCTCATTAGCGACCTTCCAAGCCACTTTCCGCATGATTTTCGCCAGCCTCTTATCCAAAAGACGCACCCCGGATTCACGTGTATAACGATCAATAACTGCCTCCATCGTCTTGCGCGGGATGGAGAACTTCACCCCGTCCAGCCCATGCTCCCGCATTTGCTTAGGCAAGAGATGGCGCATGCCGATCTCCACTTTCTCTTCCAGGATGTAACCGCTCAGATCGATGATTTCCATACGATCCAGTAACGGAGCGGCTATCGTACTGAGACTGTTGGCCGTAGCGATGAAAAGGACATTGGACAAATCGTAGTCCACATCCAGATAATTATCGTGGAACGTGACATTCTGTTCCGGATCAAGGACCTCCAACAAAGCGGAAGCCGGATCGCCTTTGAAATCATTGCCGATTTTGTCTATCTCATCCAAAACAAAAACCGGATTATCCGTCCCCGATTTCAGGATACCATTGATGATGCGTCCCGGCAACGCACCGATATAGGTACGGCGGTGACCGCGAATTTCGGCCTCGTCATGCAAACCGCCGAGCGACACGCGAACATATTCACGCTTCAGCGCCTTTGCAATACTTTTACCCAAAGAGGTCTTGCCGACACCCGGAGGGCCAAACAGACAAATGATCGGAGACTTCATATCTCCCCTCAGCTTCAATACGGCCAGATGCTCCAGAATACGTTCTTTCACCTTTTCCAATCCGAAGTGGTCGCGATCCAGCACGCGGCGCGCATTATTAAGATTCAGGTTGTCTGTGGAACATTCTCCCCACGGCAAATCGACCATGATGCGCAAATAATTATACTGGACCGGATAATCGGGACTCTGGTCACTGGTACGCTGCAGTTTTACAAGCTCCTTATCAAATACCTCACGCACCGTAGCCGGCCATAATTTCTTGGCAGCGGCCTGTTTCAGGGCATTTAAATCATCGGCAGACGTTTCACCCAATTCATCCTGAATCGTATGAATCTGGGCATGCAGAAACATCTGTCGCTGCTGTTCCGAAATTTCACTTTGCGTCCGTTTCTGCAATTCGGCCTTCATCTCCATAAACTGGAGATCCGAATTAATAATAGCACTCAGCTGCAAAGCCCGCTTGAAGATATTGTTTTCTTCCAAAAGCTGCTGCCGGTTGCGCAGAGTCATCGGGAAAATGGAACATAAGAAGTTGACCAGATAAATTCCCTCGTGAATATTATTGAACGCAAAGATAATTTCCCGCGGGAGGTCCTCCATATATTGTGCCATGCGATGCAAGGCATCCTTAAGATTGGAAACCAGCGCCTGCATCCGTCTGTCCTTTTCATCAGGACGTATCTCCTCCAGAAAAGAGACACGTCCGCTCAAACAGGGATTATCGCTCACCAGCTCATCCAATTTGAAAAGACGGCGGCCCTGCAGAATCACATTACGCGAACCGTCAGGCATGTCCAGAATCTTTACTACCTCGGCAACGGTACCGATTTCATAAAGATCCTTTCCCTGCGGGTCTTCTATCTCCGGATCCCGCTGCAACAATATACCTATATATGTCTTGTTTTTCTCTGCATCAGCAACAACCTTCATCGATTTCGCACGCCCTACGGACAGCGGCATCGTCATACCCGGATACAACACCATATCACGGGTAGCGACTATCGGCAAAACTCCATCCACGATCTTTTCCTGATCAAAATAAAGATCTATCGGACCATCGGTAAATATCGGCATGATAGTTGTCCGTTCTTTCCGACGGTCGTCTAATGATTCTATTCCTGAGATTTTACTCATCTTTAATTTATCAAATTTGAAAAAAGCGGCACAAATATAGGAAAACCTGACCAAACTACCAAAAGTTTTAAGGGAATACCTTATGCGGCAGTACCCTGGACCTCCGATTATGAAAGTTCGGTGAGCAGACTGAGATAAAGACGAATTCTGTGATTCCCTAAAAATCAGACAGCCGGCAGAACAGATTTCCAGTGAGCGACTCCGCCCCTGCCAGGATTTTCCTATCATGTCTTGCACCGGTTTCATAACAAAAAATATTGTATTTTCGATCAGAATCCTTTATCTTCGCCCCGTAAAAATAACAACTACAGCAATCTTTTAGCCGGCCACATAATAATGAGCAACGATAAATTCAATTTCAAACAATTTGAAATCAGCCAGGACAGATGCGCCATGAAAGTCGGGACAGATGGCGTTCTGATCGGAGCATGGGCACCCCTCCTGCAGGCACATAACATTCTGGATATCGGCTCCGGATCCGGTCTGCTGGCTCTGATGGCGGCCCAACGGAACTCTGCCGCTCATATCGATGCCGTAGAAATAGAGGCCGCAGCAGCGGCACAGGCCCGGGAAAACATCGGACGATCGCCCTGGAGCAATAGAATCGCCCTGCATTGCATCACCATTCAGGATTTTACATCAACCCATATAAACAGCTCCTGCCAATCCGACGGATACGACTTCATCATCAGCAATCCGCCCTTTTTTGAAGAAACTCTGAAACCCTCCCACAAAGCGAGAGCCACAGCCCGGCATACGGACACCCTGCCATTCTCCGATCTCATGCGGTGCGCATCACAACTGATGACCGACGAAGGAGCCTTTGCCCTCATCTATCCCTCCGCGGCCCAAAGTTCCGTCCAGACCGCAGCAGCCGTCAACCGGCTTTTTTGTTCCGACCTCTGCGAAATCAGAACCGTCCCCGGCAAACCTGCCAAACGGCAAATGGCAGTCTATCGAAAAAAAACGCCGGAATATATCTTCAGAAAAGATACAATATCCATATATAACGCCCCGAATGAATATAGTCCGGAATATAAATCCCTGACCCGAGATTTTTACCTCAATTTCTGATATCAGCGTCCCTGCATTTTCCGGCGGCACTCTTTCCAGCAGGGATAATAATGATCCAGCACAGCATAAAAGTCGGCACTATGGTTGGGGACCAACAGATGGGCCAGTTCATGAACAACCACATACTCGATACACTCTTCCGGCCATTGTACCAGATACAGATTGAACGTCAGCACATGGGTTCGGACATTGCATGACCCCCATTTGCTTTTCATAGCCTTGATCCTGAAACCGTGATACTCCACCCCCATTGTCTTACTCCACCGGTCCAGCAAAAGTTTCAGCTGTAATTTCAACTGGCGGAATTGCGCCAGGGCCTCCTGCGGCGTCCATCGGGGCATTTCCATCACTGGAGCAAGCGATGCCATTCTGAGGAGGCTTTTCCGGATCCACTCTTCCCGTCCGGCAACAAATCTCCCGATTTCAGCTTCCGAGGCCCTCAACGGAACAGATAACGATATCGAACCGTCCCGTCTCACATGCAGGATGAGATGTTTTATGTTTTTCCTTACGACTTCAATCTCAAATTCTCCGATCTTCATAACCACTCTGAGTACATTATCCGGCACAAAAATAAGGTATTTCTTCCCTTTTTACCTTTTTTTCTACATTTTTTCGCGGTAATTTACTTTGAAACCAAATAAAAGGGATATATTTGCGAAAGTTAAATGAATACATTTTTATAAAAACACGAATTATACTATGAAAGACTATGTTTTAGCCATTGATCTTGGCGCGACAAGCGGTCGCATGATTCTTTCAAGACTTAACGACGGCGTTTTGGAAACCGAAGAAGTCCGTCGGTTCCCCAACGCCATTCAAGAAAAAGACGGTAAGTTTTATTGGAGTATCTCCACGCTTTTCGGAGAGATCACAGCAGGTCTTAACGATCTTGCCCGCCGCAAAGATGAAATCCGTATCCAGTCTATCGGTGTAGACACGTGGGGGGTAGATGTCGCTTTCATTGGCTCCGACGGAAAAATGATTTGTGAACCCCGCGCCTATCGCGATCCGTACACAAACACAGCCATTGAAGAATTCAGCCATATCATCTCCAAAGAGGATATTTATAAAAAAACCGGCATCCAGTTCCTGAATTTCAACACGCTGTTCCAGCTTTATGCCTGCCACAAGGAAGGTTTTGAACCGATGAAGCAGGCCAAAAACTATCTATTCATTCCCGACCTCATCTCTTATCTGCTTACCGGCAAAGCCGTATGCGAATACACCATCCTTTCTACCTCCCAGTTCCTCGATCCCGTCACTAAGACCATCGACAAAGAACTGATCGAGGCCGCCGGTGCAGATATCGACGCTTTCCCGCCTATTGTCATGCCTGGTGAAGTGATCGGTAACCTCCGTCCGGAAATTCTTACCGAAACCTTCGGTTACGATATTCCCGTCATCGCCATTGCCGGCCATGACACCGGGTCTGCTGTTGCCGCCGTTCCCGCGGCCAACGAAAACTTTGTATATCTAAGTTCCGGCACCTGGTCGCTCATGGGCATCGAAGTGAAAGATCCTATCATCACCGAAAGAAGCGCCGAACTCAACTTTACTAACGAAGGCGGCATTGAGGGAACGACCAGATTCCTTAAGAATATCACCGGCATGTGGATTTTAGAGCAGTGCCGCAAAGAATGGAAGGCTGCCGGCAAAGATTATAGCTATCCGGAGCTTGTGGAAATGGAATTATCCGCTCCGGCTTTCCACAGCTACTTCAATACCGACGATCCCGTCTTCGCCAATCCCCCCAGCATGCTTGTTGCCATCAGTGAATATTGCAAGCAGCACGGTATCCCCGAACCGGAAAACGACGCACAGGTCGCGCGTTCCATCATGGAGTCCCTGGCATTGCGTTACCGCACGGTGTTTACCTGGTTAAAGGAGGTTGCACCTTTCCCGCTCGACGTACTCCACATCATCGGCGGCGGTGCCAAGAATGCGCTTCTTGATCAGTTCACAGCCAACGCCATCGGTGTCCCCGTACTTGCCGGCCCGACCGAAGCCACTGCTATCGGCAATATCATGATGCAGTTTAAAGCGATCGGTCTGGTAAAGGACATCACGGAAATGCGTGCCCTCATCGCCAAAGCGACCCCGCTGGACCGCTTCGAACCTCAGGATACAGAGGCCTGGGACAAGGCCTATGAAGAATTCTGTAAAAAATGTTACAAATAACTGTTTTCTACAATTCTCCAAAAATACCCGACAAGCAACAACAATATAAATAACTATCATATTTACTAACCTTTTAAAAACAAAACACACTGAATTATGAAATCAGAATTGATTAGCAAAGCTTATGAAGTGGCCAAAGAGCGCTACGCAGCAATCGGCGTCGACACTGAAAAAGTGTTGGAGCAAATGCAGAATTTTCATCTTAGCATGCACTGCTGGCAGGCTGACGACGTAGCCGGTTTCGAAAACCAGGGTGGCACATTGACCGGCGGTATCCAGGTAAACGGCAACTACCCTGGCAAAGCCCGCAACATCGATGAATTGCGTGCCGACATTCTCTATGCGAAATCATTGATTCCCGGCACACACCGTCTCAACCTGCATGAAATCTACGGCGACTTCGGCGGAAAATATGTAGACCGTAACCAGTGCGAGGTTGCACACTTCCAGAGCTGGATCGACTGGGGTAAAGAGAACAACACGCTTCTCGATTTCAACTCCACCTCATTCTCTCACCCGAAGAGCGGCGACTTGAGTCTTGCTAACCCGGACAAAGGCATCCGCGATTTCTGGATCGAACACTCCAAGCGTTGCCGTGCCATCTCTGAGGCCATCGGTAAGGCACAGGGCGATCCGTGTATCATGAACACATGGGTGCATGACGGAAGCAAAGACCTCACCGTCAACCGTAAACTGTACCGTGAACTCCTTAAAGATTCTCTCGATCAGATCTTCGCTCAGAAATATGACAACATGAAGGACTGCGTTGAATCTAAAGTGTTCGGTATCGGTCTTGAAAGCTATACGGTCGGCTCCAACGACTTCTATACAGCATACGCTGCCAAGAATAACATGATGATCACTCTCGACACAGGCCATTTCCACCCGACGGAAAGCGTTGCCGACAAAGTGTCTGCCATGTTGCTGTTCGTACCCGAACTGATGCTCCACGTATCCCGCCCGGTTCGTTGGGACTCTGACCATGTTACCATCATGGACGACCCGACACAGGATCTGTTCAGCGAAATCGTACGTGCCGGCGCCCTCGATCGCGTACACTATGGTCTCGACTACTTCGATGGCACCCTCAACCGTATCGGTGCCTATGTCATCGGTAGCCGTGCAGCACAGAAGTGCATGCTCCGCGCTCTGCTCGAACCTATCGCAACCTTGCGTCAGTATGAACTCGAGGACAAGAAATTCCAACGTCTCGCCCTGCTTGAAGAATGCAAGAACCTGCCTTGGAATGCCGTTTACGACGAGTTCTGTCTCCGCAACAACGTGCCTGTCGGAGAAGAGTATCTCGCCGCAGTCGAGAAATACGAGGCCGAAGTTACCAGCAAACGATAATCTATCAGATATACGGGCTGCGCACGATCCCACCGAAAGGGAATGCGCAGCCCATTCGGTTTAAAAACTATTTATTATAATGAACATTATTATAGGTCTTCTTATCATTGCCATCGGCGCATTCTGCCAGTCAAGCTGTTATGTCCCCATCAATAAAATCAAACAATGGAGTTGGGAGTCATATTGGATTGTGCAGGGCGTCTTCGCATGGCTTATATTCCCATTCCTGGGAGCATTGCTCGCAGTTCCGGAAGGGCATTGCCTTTGCGAACTCTTCACCCAAGGTGATTCATTCAATATCTGGATGACAATTCTGTTCGGAGTGCTCTGGGGCATCGGCGGTCTGACATTCGGACTTTCCATGCGCTACCTCGGAGTTGCTTTGGGACAGTCCATCGCTTTAGGCACCTGCGCCGGATTGGGTACGGTGCTCGGCCCCATCATGCTTAACATCTTCTATCCGGAAGCCGGACATCTTGAAAAACTGACTATGGCCGTTATTATCGGCGTAGTGGTAACCCTGCTCGGAATCGCTATCATCGGCATTGCCGGCAATATGAAAGCAGCAACTCTTTCGGAAGAAGAAAAGAAAGCGGCAGTAAAAGATTTTAATTTCCCGAAAGGTATTGCCATCGCATTGCTGGCCGGATTCATGAGCGCATGCTTCAATGTCGGTCTCGAATTTGGCGGCGGACTGCATTTTGAAACCACAGCTGAAATGTACAAGACTTTGCCGGCCACCATGCTCGTCACCTTCGGAGGATTCGTTACCAACGCAATTTATTGTTTCTACCAGAACAGTAAGAATAAGACTTGGGGAGATTACAAACAGGGCAGTCTGTGGGGTAACAATGCCCTCTTCTGTGCCTTGGCCGGTCTCCTCTGGTATAGCCAGTTCTTCGGTTTGAGCCTTGGCAAAGGTTTCCTCACCGAATCGCCGGCATTGACAACATTCGCATTCTGTATACTCATGGCCTTAAACGTTACTTTCTCCAACGTATGGGGTATCATACTCAAAGAATGGAAAGGCTGTTCGCAGAAAACCATTGTTGTTCTCCTTCTGGGCATCGTTGTCCTCATTATTTCAACATTCGTGCCCGAAATCCTCAAATAAATTATCCATAAACGAACAAACTTTCAAAATAAATGAAAAGTATTCTTGAAAACCGTCCCGCCCTCGCCGCTGAAGTCAATAAAGTAGCGGAAGTTGCCGGTTACCTCTGGCAAAAAGGCTGGGCAGAACGTAATGGCGGCAATATCACCATCAACATCACGGAATATGCAGATGAGGAAATGCGCCAAATGCCTGCCATAGCTCCCGTAAAACAAATCGGAACGACCCTGCCGCAACTTAAAGGTTGTTTCTTCTACTGCAAAGGTACCGGTAAACGCATGCGTGATCTGGCCCGCTGGCCTATGCAGAACGGCTCCATCATCCGTATCTGTGAAGATTGCGCCAGCTATGAAATCATTGCCGACGAAGCCGTAATGCCGACCTCTGAACTTCCTTCACACCTTACCATGCACAACTACCTGCTTGAAACAGGTTCCTGCTATAAAGCCACTGTCCACACCCACCCGATCGAACTCGTTGCCATGAGCCACATCCGCCGTTTCCTGAAACCGGGAGAAATGACCCGTGTTCTGTGGTCGATGATTCCGGAGACATTGGCATTCGCACCGCTGGGCATCGGTATCGTGCCTTACGAGCTCCCTGGCTCCGTAACACTGGCAGACGCCACCCTTGAGCAAATCAAGAGTTTCGACGTCGTACTTTGGGAAAAACACGGTGTCTGTGCAGTCGGACAGGATGTTATGGACGCCTTCGACCAGATCGACGTTCTTAACAAGTCGGCTAATATCTATATGTGCGCACGCAATATGGGTTCGGAGCCTGACGGTATGACCGAAGAGGCCATGAAAGAGGTACAGGATGTCTTCAAACTTCCTAAAAAACGTCCGTGCTGAAACCTCACTGAAAATTGAATAATATTTCCACAAAAAAGCGCCAAGGTCGAATTGTATGTCCGGTCTTGGCGCTCACTTTTTAGAAACTGAACTGGAAAAGAAGACAGGCACGACGTGCCCAGTTATGATTTCCGTCAAAGTTCTGACGTTTTCCCAAATTTAATTCAGCAGCAGTCTGAATGCGTGGAGTGATATCCCAGAAAATATTGACAGCAGAATAAAGACCGTATTTATATTCTGTCGGAATGACAGAATGTTGCGGTGCGTAACGGTTCTCGCTCAGCATAGCTGTTGCAAAAAGATTCAGACGGAAATAATATTGTACAGCGCCGAACCAGCCAAAACTCCAAGGGGCATACATCCGGCCCGGTTTTCCAGGATCATCGATCAAGTCGTACCTGCCTAAAAGCAAATCATTGACCAGACTGCCGTATCCGCATCCCGTATTGGCGGTCAAGTAAAGCAGACAAGAAGAAGAGACATGAAACGACGAGCCCAATTGAACACCCCATCCCACCTTGTCAACATTTTCCTGCCTCAATAAATCTCTATATGGCAAAAGACGCAGAAGTCCGGATAAACGGATGTGGTCATTGTGTCCCCACTCATATTGTAAAAAAGCGGCGACATTAGGAAACCAGTCATCTATGGCCAATGTCGTGGTGTCGTTGGCACCGGCAACGCTTTCGGGCATCTCCAACGAAGCGGCCACCACCCAATGTTTTCTCATTTCATGCATCCACCGGACCAAGACCGTGGTCTTCTTGACCTCGGCATTAGGTCCATGGGCATCCACAACAGGAGGATTACCCTTGGGATCATCAAATGTAGAATGGGTATAACCGATAGTCCAATCGTTAAACACTGCATAAGATTTTTTCAAATGAAAACCACGAGATTCATAACCATTGAAATTGGCCTCGATATATAACTGAAAGTTTCTGCCCGAATCGTTACGGCCGAAAACACGAAAAAAGATAGCGGTACCTGCCGGCGTTGAGCCCAACTTGCAACGCTGTACCGGATTCTTAGGCACCGAAATATCATAAGGAATAAATCCACTGGATCTTATCACTCCGCCCCAATCTTCCCAGCCTCTCATCCTGACAACCCCGCCGATCCCCATCGCCAACCGGGCATCTTTGCTCATAAAAAGGAAATACGGTGCGCGCGGATCCTGAAAATGCCGGAACTGATCGTAATAAAAAACATCGATCAGGGCATGTTCTGACGCAGTATCGCTTCTCTCTCCATTTCCGAAATAAGTGATATGATGACTGCTCTTTAAAGAATCGATCTGCACTTTATCCGACCACGACAGAGCCTTTCCTGCTACTGAGGCGGTACAGAAAAGGAACATCACAAAAATCCTGTTTTTCATTTTCGCAATAATTTAAGACTGAAATTATATTCCGATAACACTTTTTCAACTTCAAATGTTTTTCAAGACCACCGGTGACAAACTCCGGCAGATATTGCATTCACCAGTTGCCAACAAAATATTCGCAGCAGACCTTTTCACATCATTTTCCTGTTTAACTGAAATGGCGCTACGACCGACAATGGATTTTAAACGGCATTTTTTTGTTTATACCTTCAATTTACGCTATCTTTGCGTCACTCAATTCTATGAGACATGGTTAACATCGATGTATTGTCCATCCAGCAAAGTTTTGGAATCATTGGCAAGAATCCGTCCCTTTTACGCGCCATTCATGCAGCGGCACAGGCGGCACCGTTCAACGTCAACGTGCTGATTGTAGGGGAAAACGGTGTCGGCAAAGAGGTATTCCACAAAATCATACACAGCAACAGCCCACGCAAATTCAAAAAATGCGTGACGGTAAACTGCGGAGGCTTACCGGAAGGCACTATCGATTCCGAATTGTTCGGCCATGTCAAAGGATCATTTACCGGCGCACTTACCGATCGCAAAGGATACTTTGAGGAAGCCGATGGAAGTACCATTTTTCTGGATGAAGTGGGCGAACTTCCCCTTTCCACCCAGGCACGCCTCCTCCGCATTCTGGAAACAGGCGAATATTATCGCGTAGGATCCTCCGAAATCAGGAAAACCGACGTCCGGGTGATTGCAGCTACCAATATCGATATGCAAAAAGCCATCCGGACAGGAAAATTCAGGGAGGATCTATATTACAGACTCAGCACCATCACAATCGAAATACCGCCACTACGGGAAAGACCGGAGGATATATATCTGCTTTTCCGCAAATTCGCAAGTGATATCGCATCCCAATATTCCATGCCCCCGATTTCATTGAATGCCGAGGCACAACGCAAACTCCAGGCCTATCAATGGCCGGGCAATATCCGCCAACTGCGCCACATTGTAGAGGAAATTTCTATCGTTGAAAGCGAAAGAGTCATTACGGCAGAGACTCTATGCCACTATCTGCCCTCTTTTGACGAACGGATCAGCATTCATAACGACAATACGGAAGAAAATTTCAAACCCGGAGAAAAAGAACTGCTATATAAAGTCATTTTTGAAATCCGGAAAGAACTGGATGAACTCAAACAGACCATCGGCGTTGGCGGCAACCTCCCGCATCAGCCCTCCATCATTCCAAAAGTTCTGCCGGCGGCCTATAATCTTCCCTCTGCAGAAAACCATCCGGCCATAGATACCGTTACTGAAGCCAAATTCGATATCGAAACCACCGAAGTGGAAGAAATCAAGACACTGGAAGAGATGGAACGGGAGGCCATCGCAGCCTCACTCAAACGGCACAAAGGTTCCAAAAAGAAAGTAGCGGAGGAATTGGGTATTTCCGAACGGACCCTCTACCGGAAAATTAATGAATATCAACTTGAAAATGAATCAGAAATCTAAATATCTCATCCTCACAGCCTGTATATGGCTGTCTTTGCTTCTCTGGACATCATGTACCATCAGCTATAAACTGAACGGCGCCTCTATAGACTATCAGACGACCAAGACCATCAGCTTTGAAACATTTCCGATCAAAGCCGCTCTTGTATACGCCCCTTTAGCTGCCAATTTCAACGATGAACTGCAGGCCAAATTCGCCAGCCAGACCAAATTACAGCAGGTAAAAACCGACGGCGATCTGCAATTGAGCGGAGCTATCACCGGCTATTCTCTTTCCGCCCAGGCCATCCAATCCAATGCCTACGCCTCTATCACGCGACTGACTATCCGGGTGAAAGTAAAGTTCGTCTGCAAACCCACTCCGACCAACAATTTTGAAAAAGAGTTCAGTGCATTCAGAGATTTCGACGCCACGCAATTATTAAACGACGTCCAGGATGACCTTTGCAACCAAATGATCGAAGAGTTGGTTGAAAACATCTTCAACGCCTCAGTAGCCAACTGGTAATACGTCTGATCCGATGATTTCTCTAATTGACCGATATCTGGATGCTCCTCAGCAAATGGGGGCGGAAAGTATTTCCGTGTTGCAGAAACTTATAGAACAATATCCGTTCTGTGCCGCATTCCGGATTCTTCGAATCATGGCATTGGGAAATGTCCGTTCCACCCAAATGCCATCGGCCATTCAGGAAACGGCGGTCTTTGTTCCCGACCGCTTCCAGCTATTCACCCTGACTAACCAAGGCGAATATGAATGGGTCACGCTGTTCAAACAAATTCAGCTAAAAAGACAGCAGCAAACGCCACAAATGGACAATGACTTCTTTCTCATTGACCGGTATCTGGAACAGAAATGCCTGCCGGCGACAACCCTTCCACTTTATGACGCAACAGAGGCACTCTCAAAACTGAAAGATATAAAAGTGCCGGCTGAAGACGAAGAGGGAATCCCGTCCCTGGAAATTGCCACAAACGATAACAACATAACCGAAGACGAACAGGAGGCCCTGATCGATTCTTTCATCGAAGCCGAAAAGCAAGGGACGCTGTTTGTCCCCGCTGTGCCGCAGGAAGATGATGCAGCCGACGGATATTCCGATAAAAACTTTCAGGAAAGACCTCTTTTGACTGAGAATTTGGCAAAAATATATATCAAACAGCATAAATATGAACAGGCTCTGGCAATTATTAGAGATTTAAGTTTGAAATATCCGAAAAAAAACATTTACTTTGCGGATCAAATCAGGTTCTTAGAGAAAATGATCGCTTATCAATCAAATAAAAACAATTAATAAATAACAAAAAATGATCGCTTTAACAGTTATTATCGTACTCCTTGCCATAGTTTTGGTAATTTGTGTACTTGTTCAGAAATCCAAAGGCGGCGGACTGGCTGCCGGTTTCCAATCTTCCAATCAAATCATGGGCGCGCCCAAGACAGCCAATTTCCTTGAGAAAGCAACATGGACACTTATGGGCGTTATCGCTCTGCTTTGTATTGTCTGCTCTCTAATAACCTCCAATACAAGCACTGAAACCGGCACTTCTTTGCAGGAAAAGATCGTAGATGAAGCCCCTATCATGCCGGAAACGACAGACACAGGAGCTGAAGCCGAATAAAATTCTTCACAAAATATACCAAAGCCCCGGCATATTGAAAATGTATGCCGGGGCTTTGACATCTCTACCAAGAAGCACGATAAAATTCGTTCATGAGAAAAATCAGCCGGCCACGCCTAAAGAAACACCACTTCCGAACAGACAGCCGGCAACACAGATTCCAAATCTCATCATCTCCCCAATCATTCGTCCGTCCAATCTTCCGACCAGCCGAATTTCTTGGAAGCAAAAAGTTCCGCCAATCCTGAAATCTGTTTCATACGCAATAACTCATCCCTGTCCATACCTATATTTTTCATAATCCAGCTGTCAGACATCCCTGCCTTCACCAATTCAGATATAATTTCGGTCATCAGTTCCACCGAATGTACCCCACGGGCCCTATTGTGGCGAATCGTAGAGGCCATACGTTCAGATATATCCTTATCAATGACCGAGACCGGCAGCAAACCTCGCTCCCGCTCATAGATCCGGCTCGAAGTCTTCATCACCATATAGCGGTGAAACCCATCTACAAGTTCATAACGATCCTCATCCGCCCTGTAATAGCAGACACAGGGCATTGTATAACCATCTTCCCATATCGACAACTCCAGAAGCTTCATTTCTGTCGGCGGCACTACGTTCGGGTTATACTCATTCGCAACGACTTTTTCTATCGGAACTGCGATAACATTATAGACTGGACTTATATAATTTTCCATACTTCAACGATTTATATTTTTCCATCACTTTTTCAGAGCGTTCCTTCTCCTGTTTGGTCTGAGTAAAACCCATATACTTACAAACATGATCATTCTTAAGAATACAGATACACACGCGCTTATAGGTAGGAATCTCTTTAAACTCCGCTATGTCTATGTCATCGATATACTCCATCCTGACGGGTCTTTTGGTCGTACGGTAAGAAGATTTCCCTCCTACGGTAAAGTTCACCCCCGCCTGGCGCAGCTTTTCAATGGTCTCATCGGAAAGACATCCGCCCCGTGTACGCCAGAACCTGATACTCACATTCAGTTTCTCCAAATAGTTACGGCGTATATCTTCCGGCAGGGTATCCAGCAGAAAATACGTATAGTCTTTCCACGAAAAACCGGGAGGACAAGAAATCGATTTCCATCCCATAGCCGACGTATTTCCGTATATAGCCGCAAAATTCACTCCGTTCACACGTCCGATCATTCTCCCCCACATATCTGGATCAATAGCCCGATAGATCATCAGCGACGGAATAGCCTGAGATATGAACGGACTGGCCACCCGTTGCCGTGCCATCGGGACACCGGCACGATAAAAGAGATCGTACAGCTTATTATAATTCCACCGGAATTTCCCATTGGCTATCCACACATCCGAAGTTTTCCAGTCATAAATAGGATAGGCACTATACACATTCCCGTCCAGTTTATGTGTCCATTTATAACAAAACAGATGTCTGTAATTCTTGTCGCTATGCACCGCACGCCACCGGTTAAAACTCTCCTGCGTCCGGATTCCCACCAGACAGCAAATCCTTTCACATCCCTTTTTGCGCCGCAGCCACGGAGCAAAAAGAAACTGGAAGTCATAATCCCACAAATCGTCGCTATAAAAATCGAAGTCCTTGGCCGTGTAACAATTTTCCGGCAAATCCCTGACCCAGATATCCTTCTCGGCTTCATTCCAAGGGCGCCAATAAGACTGATACATGGAAGTGCAGGTGGCCACCTTAAAAGAAACACAACAATGGAAGATCTCCATAACATCCCGATTGGCTTCAAGCGTCTGCCTGACATATTCTGTCGTCTGATTATACTGGGCCTCATAATCCAAATGAAAAACGCCCAACTTCCGACCGGGATAATGTTTGCGGACATACTCCAGACAAAGATTTAAGAGAACGCCACTATCCTTTCCGCCCGAAAAAGAAACATATACATAGTCGAAATACTCAAAAATAACCTTCAGTCTCCTTTGAGTGGCCTCATATACATCCAGTTGTCTCATCTTTGCTCAGATCTTTCCGTCATACTGCATCTTATCGTAGTTTTTCCATTCTTTATTGGTATAGAAATGGTGATTTTTAAAGACTTCGACGTGACGCTTGTGGACGAGTGCAGTTAAAATGAGACGGGAATCGACATCCATGACAATATAATCCAGTAACTGTCCGATAGTCGAAGGATCATCTCCACTGATATAGTAGTTATCGATGCAATTGCCCTCCGAGGTTTTCTTGACCGGCATAAAGCCTACCACGTTTTCATCCGACATGGCAATATACCAAACATGACGATAGGTCGTCTTAAAGGGATAGTTGTTATTTTGCCTCAGAATGGCAGGATTCATCACAAGGGGAGCAAGCAGGTCATAAAGCTTGGTATCCAACCCCTCCAAACGTACTATATTCATAAAGATACATTTTATATATAGGTAAAGATGCAAATTTACAATAATAAGTAGATTTAACAATGCGAAACAATAATTTTTTTAATAAAATTTTATTGAAAGCGGATATATTTGTAAAATATAAGTATAATAACAATGTCTATAGAATTCAAGTCGTAAAAGATACGGGCAATGACAATGTCATCGCCCGTGTACGAAAAAAATCTGTCGCCTAACAGAAAACGGGAGCCCCCGGCGGCAAGCCTGCAACCATCTCCCACAAACAGGGAACGGCTTCCCTCCTCGCCGCAACCGCCTCTCAGATCATGTGCGGTGTCTCCAGATAAGCCGGGGAAGCCACCAATAGCCTACATACCAGGCCAGCAGGACACCGAGGCTATTGGCAGCAAAGTCCCACCAGTCCCCGCTTCGCCCCGTGGTGCAATAAGCCTGTAAAAGCTCGATAACGCCACTCATGAAAATAGGTAAAATAAGGTTACCGATAACCAGTCTTTTCCGGCAAAGAGTTTTATGACTCAGCAAATATTCCAGCCAGATCACACAGCAAAGTCCACCGTACATAACCGTATGCACCAGTTTGTCGATATTGGGAACATCGTCCAATTCTGTCTTCGGCGGAGTGAAAAAAGAGAGGTAGCAGATAATCATTACCACCAGCAGCGAGAAAAAATAATGCTTCAAATAACGTACCATAAATTCAACCGGTATTGTAACCACGGGTGCAAAGATAAGAGAAAGTAAATGCTTTGAGGAAAAAAACATCCCCTTTTTTGTTCTTTTCATACTTTTATAGTATCTTCGCCGGCATAATTTATACTATCGTTTATCAATAATAAAAAGGTATTATTATGGCACTTTCAGATGAAACCATCGAAGAAAAAAAAGGCCTCAATTTCATAGAAGAGGCCATCGAAAATGATATTGCGGCCGGTAAAGTCGCCAATTCGCCTTCCCGCCGCGTGCATACCCGTTTCCCGCCGGAACCTAACGGCTACCTCCACATCGGACATGCCAAAGCCATCTGCATGGACTTCGGTGCGGCCCAGAAATACGGCGGCATGTGCAATCTTCGCCTCGATGATACCAATCCGTCCAAAGAAGACACCGAATATGTCGACGCCATCCAGGAAGATATCCATTGGCTGGGATTCGATTGGGAAGACCGCTGCTATTATGCTTCCGACTACTTCCAGCAACTCTGGGATCTTGCCGAGGAAATGATCAAACGTGGTCTTGCCTACGTCGATGAACTTTCGTCAGAGGAAATCGCGGCCCAAAAGGGTACCCCGACACAACCCGGAACCGAGTCCCCTTACCGCAACCGTCCCTGGGAGGAATCGCTCGACCTCTTCCGCCGCATGAACAAAGGAGAATTTGAAGAGGGAACCAAAACCCTCCGTGCCAAAATAGACATGGCGAATCCGAACATGCACTTCCGCGATCCGATCATCTACCGCATCATCAAACATCCCCATCACCGTACGGGTACGAAATGGCAGGCCTATCCGATGTACGACTTCGCACACGGACAGTCAGACTTTTTTGAAGGCATCACCCACTCCATCTGCACGCTGGAGTTCGAAGTGCATCGCCCGCTCTACGACTATTTCGCTAAAATCCTGGCCGACATCAAGGGCACCGATTACCGCCCGCGTCAGATGGAATTCAACCGCCTCAACATGACCTACACCATGATGAGCAAACGTAAATTGCTCGCATTGGTCAAAGAAGGTCTCGTTCGCGGTTGGGACGACCCGCGAATGCCCACCCTCTGCGGTCTCCGCCGTCGCGGATACACTCCGGAGGCCATAAAGAATTTCATCAGCAGCATCGGCTATACGAAATATGACGGTATGATCAGTATCAACCTGCTGGAACACGCCGTGCGCGAAGACCTCAACAAGAAGGCCCTCCGCGTCATGGGTGTGGTAGACCCTGTCAAGATAATCATCACCAACTACCCAGAAGACAAGGTCGAAACCGTCTCTATGGAAAACAACCCCGAAGATCCGGAAAGCGGCACCCATGAAATGCCGTTCAGCCGTGAATTGTATATCGAGCGTGAAGACTTCCAGGAAGTGGCAGAGAAAAAATTCTTCCGCCTCACTATCGGCAAAGAGGTACGCCTCAAAGGCGCATATATCGTAATGTGCACCGGTGTGAACAAGAATGCCGAAGGAAAGATCACCGAAATACTCTGCACCTACGACCCCGACACCCTGAGCGGAATGCCGGGAGCCAACCGTAAGGTGAAAGGCACACTCCATTGGGTATCTGCAAAACATGCCGAACCGGTAGAAGTGCGCATCTATAATCATCTGTTCACTGTAGAAGATCCTTCAAGCGACGAACGCGACTTCCACGAGTTGCTGAATCCCGAATCGGAGGTTATTTTACCGGTAGCCTATGTCGAACCATTCGTCAAAACCGTTGCCGAAAAAGGCGCAAAGTTCCAGTTCCAGCGCATCGGCTACTTCTGCATAGACAAAGACTCGACACCCGATCATCTGGTCTTCAACAGAACAACTTTACTCCGCGATTCAAAATAATACCCAATGCCCAAAACCGAAGCATATAAAAAATACGTGGAGCAACTGAAATCCGGTTGCTTCTCGTATTTTGAAGAAGATGAGATCGAAGATATAGTGCTCGACTTCGAGGAAGAATTTCACTTCAAAGAAGCCGCAGAAGCACTGAACCTGGGAATGAAATATCATCCCGATAGTATTTTATTGAAAAAACTGCATATTCTGCTCCTTATCGATACCGGCGATTTCATTCAAGCGGAAAAACTTCTGAAGCCGTATGAAAACGACGGCACCTTACAGACGCTGGATCTGCTGTTCACTCTCGCCCTGCGCCGCAAACAGTATGAAAAAGCCTGCAACCTGTATGTAAACGGAGTTCTGCACAAGAATATCTCTACCGAATATGCCTGTGAAGCCTTCGATAAGGCATGGAATGAAATTCCAAAGGATTTTTTATATTCCGCCTTGCTGCAACTGAAGGAATTGTCCGCCGACGATGCCGCCTCACTGCATAAAATCAGTATCCTATTGATGGCCATGCAGGAAATACAGGCCGCCATAGATACCGACAACGCTTCGCTAGATCTTGACGCCTACAACCTCGACGCATGGAAAAATATCGCACGGGGATACTTTGAGCTGGAAGACAAACAACGTTGTGTGGAAGCATGTACCTACGGTCTGGCAATCGATGACAACGATATTCTGCTGCATTTCATGCGGGGCTATGTTCATACGGAATTGCAGGATTACAAAGACGCTATCAAAGATCTCACCTTTGTCCGCGATGTTCGGGAAGGACATATAGAACAAACATTCCAAAACGATCTGCCGATCGAGGAACAACAGATACAACTGGATTCCACCTATGAGTTGCTTGCACAATGCTATCAGCATATCAGCAGCACGGATAAGGCGATCGAATGCTGGACGGAATTTTCGAAGCGCCGCCCCAAAGATACCAACAGCTGCTTGCAGTTGGCCCTTCTGAATCTGGAGAAAGGGAACACACCGCATGCACTTGACTGGGTAAACACTGCGCTGAAGATCTCCCCCCGGAAAATAACCCTCCTTTCCCTTAAAGTTACCATATTGGTTTCGATGAGAAGGTTCGAAGAAACGCTGGAGGTGATCGGAAAGATGCTTAAAATCAATCCAAAATCAAGAACCGCCCTATTAGCAAAAGGTGAGTTGTGCATGCATCTCGGCCGGGAAGAGGAGGCAGACGAAGCTTACAGAAAACTTCTGACCCTGAAACCCAAAGACGAGATAAGCAAAAAGCTCATCATTGCCTACTTCGAGAGCAGAGGGGAAAGCGACCTGCTGAAAGATTTCCTCGACAAATACTCATAAACACTCTACTTTCACTCATAATCATGAAGCGAAATATCAAAGACTACCTGGTATTGATTGCCAAAGGAATATGTATGGGATCGGCAGATGTGGTTCCCGGCGTCTCCGGCGGAACCATAGCATTCATCTCCGGCATTTATGAAGAATTGATAGACTCCATCAAAAGCATCAGTTCCTCTTCCCTGAAGCTTCTGTTTACCGGTAAATTCAAGGCCTTCTGGGCTGCAGTCAATGGAAATTTCCTTATATCCTTACTGATAGGCATCCTGTTCAGCATTGTTGCCTTAGTCAAGCTCATTACCTATCTGCTGGCCCATGAGCCGGTGCTGATCTGGTCATTCTTTTTCGGTCTGGTGTTGGCGTCATCCATCACAGTCTGCCAGAGTATCGAAAGAAAAAGCGCCGATCGATGGGTAGCATTCGCCATCGGTACCGCCGCGGCTTATTATGTCACTATCGCTACCCCATCCGAGACGCCAGACGGTCTGTGGTTCATCTTCCTTTGCGGAGCCATTGCCATCTGCGCCATGATATTGCCCGGTATCAGCGGCAGTTTCATTCTCCTGCTGATGGGAAAATATACCTTTATCATGAACACCATCAAAGGTCTGATGGAAGGCGGCAACACCGGGCGGAACCTATTGACCTTGGGTACATTTGCAATCGGGGCCCTCATCGGTATCGTTTCCTTTTCCAACTTGCTCTCCTGGCTATTGAAAAAATGGAAAGACATCACCGTCGCCCTGCTCGGAGGCTTCATGTTCGGCTCCTTAAATAAAATATGGCCATGGAAAGAGGTCGTGGAGACTTATATCGACAGCCACGGAGAGATCAAACCGCTTGTCGAAGCCAATATCGCTCCTCAGGGGCAGATCCTGCCGGCCATAGGCCTTGCCGTCGCAGGTTTCGCATTGGTTATCCTCATCGAGAAACTGGCAGCACGCAACAGCCGATAAACCCTCTCGTACATATTGATACCATTTGTCTATCGAAAAACTATCAACCATTGAAATATACATTAGAAAAGACTGACAGCCGGTCATGGGCACGTGCCGGCATCATACATACTGACCACGGCGAGATCCGAACACCGATTTTCATGCCCGTCGGTACTCTTGGCAGCGTAAAATGTCTGCATTTCACCGAATTGAAAGAACAGGTAAAGGCCCAAATCATTCTGGGTAACACCTATCATCTGTATCTGCGGCCGGGTCTGGATATATTGCAGCAGGCCGGCGGATTACATAAGTTCAATGGCTGGGACCGTCCGATACTGACCGACAGCGGTGGATTCCAGGTGTTTTCATTGGCGGCCAACCGCAAACTGACGGAAGAAGGAGCCACCTTCCGCTCCCACATCGACGGCTCCAAGCATCTGTTTACCCCCGAGCGGGTGATGGACATCGAGCGTATTATCGGGGCCGACATCATGATGGCATTCGACGAATGCCCTCCCGGAGATTCCGACTACAAGTATGCCAGGAACTCATTGGATCTGACAGAGCGATGGCTGGACCGGTGTATCGACCGCTATAATGAGACAGAAGGTCTGTATGGTTATCATCAGAGTCTTTTTCCTATCGTTCAAGGCTGCGTCTATCCTGATCTCCGCCGCCGTGCCGCAGAAAACGTGGCCTCCAAAGGATGCGACGGAAACGCCATCGGCGGACTGGCTGTCGGCGAACCGGTAGAGAAAATGTATGAAATGATAGAGGTCGTCAACGAAATCCTTCCCCAGGACAAGCCACGTTATCTCATGGGAGTGGGCACACCTGCCAATATCCTCGAAGGCATTGAACGCGGCGTCGACATGTTCGATTGTGTTATGCCTACCAGAAACGGCAGAAACGGCATGTTGTTTACCCGCCACGGCATCCTGAACATGAAAAACGCCAAATGGGCCAATGATTTCAGTCCGATTCAGGAAGACGGACCCTGTGAGGTCGACCGTATATACACGAAAGCCTATCTGCGCCACCTTTTCCATGCCCAGGAATACCTGGCACTGCAAATCGCATCCATCCATAACCTGGCGTTCTACCTGTGGCTTGTAGGCGAGGCACGGGAACATATCCTGGCCGGCGATTTCAAGCCTTGGAAAGACGAGATGCTCAAACAGGTGACCACGCGCTTATAAACCATCGGAAAGAACGTTTTTTCATGAAAATAAGAATCATATCTCCGGCAGGATACATTGCTCAGGATATTGTGTACAGGGCTGCCCGGACCCTAAAGGATTGGGGCCACGAAGCGGAAATCGCCCCCCATGCACTGGACAGGTACGGCCGTTATGCCGGAACACCCGAACAGCGGGCGGAAGACCTTACGGCCGCACTGGAAGACCCGGACATTGATGTGATATGGTGTTCACGCGGCGGCTACGGATGTATGCAGATATTGGAGACCATTCCGGTAGAAAAGATACGGGCAAACAGCAAGTGGCTGATCGGATACAGCGACGTGACAGCGCTACATGCGTTATGGCAAAGGGCCGGCGTACTTTCGCTGCATGCCCCTATGATGAAGCAGCTGGCCGAGTATCCGGCGCATCCGGCAACCATAGCCGTCAAGCAACTTCTTGAAAAACATCCGGCCCCCTCATACGGTATTTCTGCCCCTTCCCTCGTTGCGGCAACCCATCCCCACAACCTGTGTGGCTGTGCCACCGGCAAAATGGTCGGCGGCAACTTGGCAGTCATCTCCGGCCTACACGGAACCCCCTTCGACTTCGACTACCGCGATGCGATACTCTTCATAGAAGACATCGGAGAGTCACTCTACAAGATCGACCGGATGATGCAGACCCTGAAACTGGCCGGGGTATTCGACCAAATCAAAGGATTGGTCGTCGGACAATTTACGCAATGCGATCCGGATCCGACGATGCCCCTTCCACTTTCGGCATCTATCCGATCCTATCTGCAACCGTATCGCATCCCCGTCATTTTCAACGCTCCGATCGGCCATGTGGAAGACAACTATCCCATCGTGGAAGGCAGCACATACAAAATAGAGGTCACCGAAGAGTGTGTTAAAATCTCCGGGAACACAATATAAAGCGGTATTTTCCGTTTTTATAATAAAAATAAAGCCGACTGCGCATGAGAGGCTATATTTTTCTGATAATTAAACGCTTTCCGCACAGTCTATCTTAAGTACGGAATAAAAATGTAAATTAAAAATACCAATTCTTCATATCATTATGAACAAAAAACTTTCAGTTCTATTTCTTGGGTTCTTTCTGTTGGCCCCTATTGTATGGGCACAATCATCTATGACAGATGAACAGGTTCTGCAATACGTGATAACAGGACTGCAGTCAGGCAAAGAACAAAAAGAAATTGCTATGGAATTAGCCCGCCGCGGTGTAACGCAGGAACAGGCCATGCGAGTAAAATCACTTTACGAAAAACAACAGAGCGAAGGTACTGCAGAAGACATCACGCGAGACAGCAAGAGCCGCAAACGGAGACTGAACAACGGTACGGATGAATCAGTATACATCCGCCGCAATTTCGAGCTGAAAAAGAAAGGACAGACGTCCAACCCATATGCCTCTCCCTACGGAAACACATATGGAGGCTACACTGGCAATCCTTATTCCCAATCCCAGGGAAGAGGATATACGAACGGACAGAGAAATCTTTATGAATACTCTACCGCCGGCAACAGAATCATCCCGGAAAAAGAAATGCTCAACAGACAGGGAGCGCTCATCGATGAAGAATTGAATATGTTCTATCCGGAATATCCTTTCGGCATGAACGAAAATATGGAGCCGGAAAAAGAAATCTTCGGCCGTAATATTTTCAACTCCGCAAATCTTACGTTTGAACCCAGCACCAATATCGCAACCCCTAAAAATTACCGATTGGGAGCCGGCGACGAAATCATTATCGACATCTGGGGCGACAATGAAACCTCCATCCGGGAAGAAATCTCCCCTGACGGCACTATCAGTATCGAATCTCTGGGAGTTGTCTATCTGACAGGTAAAACCATTGCCGAAGCCCGACAATATCTGCAGAAAGAGCTGGCCAAGATATATTCCGGCCTGGA
Organism: uncultured Prevotellaceae bacterium; assembly: GCA_964567855.1. Taxonomy (GTDB): domain Bacteria; phylum Bacteroidota; class Bacteroidia; order Bacteroidales; family UBA3663; genus Liminaster. The sequence continues at coordinate 23,937 of CAZMOE010000015.1, read as the reverse complement.
CGATGAGACCTCAGACAACCACATGCAGCTCAGCCTTGGACAAAGCCGCACCATTCAGGTAAATGTCATGGGTGAAGTTCTCCAGCCGGGCACCTATACGCTGTCTTCATTCGCTACCGTCTTTCATGCTATCTACAGAGCCGGCGGCGTCGGAGATATCGGTAGCCTCCGGAAAATCGAATTGGTAAGAAACGGAAAATCCTACGCCACCCTCGACCTCTACGAGTTCATCATGAAAGGACAGCTGGCCGACGATCTGCAGTTGATGGAAGGCGACGTCATTATCGTCCCCGTTTATGACCAATTGGTCGAAGTGACCGGCAACGTAAAGCGCCCTATGTTCTATGAAATGAAGAACGGGGAGACCTTGGAAAATCTTTTCCAATACAGCGGCGGACTTAGCAACAATGCCTATACGAAAAATATCAGAATCATTCGCCAGAATGGCAATGAAAATGAAGTATGCACAGTCGACACCCAGAATTTTTCTTCTTTCCGGACCCAGGACGGGGACGCCATCGAAGTGGAATCGGTTTTGGACCGCTATGCTAACAAACTGGAAATCAAGGGTTCCGTTTACCGCCCCGGACTGTACCAGTTAGGCAAAATCCAAACCGTTAAACAATTGATTGAGGCTGCCGACGGTGTCATGGGCGATGCGTTCTTAAACCGGGCCGTGTTACAACGCGAAAACGATGACCTCACCCGATCCGTTCTTTCGGTCGACATCGCAGGAATTATAAAAGGAAGCAGTGCAGATGTAGCACTGCAGAAGAATGATATTCTCTACATCCCCAGCATCCATGATCTGAAGGATATGGGAACACTGACCATCCACGGAGAAATCGCCAGACCGGGAGAATATGTCTATGCGGAAAATATGACTCTCGAAGACCTGATCATTCAGGCCGGCGGCCTGCTGGAATCGGCCTCCACCTCCCGCGTCGACGTAGCCCGACGAATCAAAGATGCCAAAAGTGAAAAAGAATCCAATATCATTAGCGAAACCTATCGCTTCTCTTTGAAAGACGGATTCGTCATCGACGGGGAAAACGGGTTCATCCTCAAACCTTATGATGAAATCTACGTCCGTCAATCTCCATCCTATCAGAAACAACAGAACATCTCCATCCAAGGAGAAATCCTCTTCCCCGGAGATTATGCTCTGACACACAAAACAGAGCGTATATCGGACATCATTGAAAAAGCCGGCGGCCCGACCTCGCATGCCTATGTCAAAGGAGCCCGACTGATCCGCAAAATGAACGAAGAAGAGCGGATGAGACAGGAAAGCGCCAAGAAAATGGCAGAAACCTCCAAAGACTCCATCTCTACAAAACTATTGGATATCAGTGCTACTTATACCGTCGGTATCGACCTGCAAAAAGCATTGGACGCGCCCGGTTCGGACGCTGACCTCGTGCTTCGTGACGGAGACATCATCGAGATTCCTGAGTTTACCAATACCGTAAAAATCTCCGGTGCGGTCATGTACCCCAACGTCGTCTCCTATATAGATGGGAAAAAGGTCAAATACTATATCGACCAGGCCGGTGGATTCGGCAACGACGCCAAGAAAAGAAAGGCCTATATCGTTTGTATGAACGGACAGGTAAAGCGTGCTAAACTAAATAAACGCTCGGTGGTCGAACCGGGTTGTGAAATCATCGTACCGCTCAAGGGAGCCAAGTCCTGGAATGTACAACAGACCATGTCTGTCGCTACAGCCTCCGCATCTCTTGCCACCATGGTTGCAACAATCGCCAATATCATTAAATAAGTACTCATGAAAGATTTTCAGCAAAAATTCGATATAAAACAAGCTGTCAAAGAGCTTTGGAAACATCGTAAATGCCTTCTCTGGTGGTGCGGAAGCACCACCGTATTCGGCATAATCATTGCTCTGACCATGCCGGCCAAATATCAGGTAGACAGCAGTATCGTTCCCGAGCAGACCAGCACCACCGGTCTGGCCTCCATCGCTTCGATGATGGGTGTCAGCATGAACGGCATGGAATCACAGGATGCCATCGACCCGTCGATGTTTCCGGATATTTCGGCCTCCACTCCTTTCCTGCTGAATTTAAGTAACGTCAAAGTACGTACACTTCAGGATACGGCACTTGTTACTTTCCGCGATTATTTAAAAACGGAATACACTCCTTGGTATATCAAAGTCATAGGCTTTCCTGCCAAAATTGCCGATACCTTCCGCAAAAAAAGAGACATACCGAACGGCAGCGGCACTTCCGATGACGACAGCGACAGCCGCCTGCTTTTCATCGACAGAAAAACCGGAGAAATGCTGACAGCGATCTCCAAAAGCATCTCCGTATCACAAAACGCCAAAACCGGAGTCATTACCATCAAAGCCTCTTTCCAGGATCCGATGGCAACACTGATGATGACGGATGCTATCATCACTCAACTGCAACAATCCATCTACGATTATAAAACAACCAAAGCCCGCGCCGAGCTGACCGATCTTCAGGCCCTGGAACAACAGCGTCGCCAGGAATATGAAACCCACCAACGGCGATATGCCGATTATGTAAGCCGCAACCGAAGCGCCAACAATGAAATCATCAATGTCGAAAAAAACAGACTGGAATCCGAAATGAGACTGGCATATCAGGCATTACAACAGGTTTCTTCCCAACGCTATCTTTCCGAGCAATCGCTCATTGAACGAAAACCGTCTTATGCCATGCTGACCCCTCCTACTTTCCCAATCGAGCCAAGCGGTTCGAAGAAAATGGTTGTCATCCTTTGGTTTATGCTCGGTTTCCTGATTTCCGCCGGCTGGATACTATGGGGAAGCAGATGGTATCGGGAGGCCCTTTCGCTAATCAGAGAGGCAAAGGGTAAGAAAATACAAACAACCGTTACAGAAGAATAACAGACAAGCATAATGGATATAATTATCCCTTATCTTTTTATCTACACATTCGTTACGGTGGGGGCAATCGCCGCCTCCATTTTCCGACGGGCGCAAAAATATATATTTTATATTTGCGCCATCGCCGTATTTCTATTCATCGGTATAAGAAATTATACGGTCGGTACGGATACTCCCCACTACATGGATTTCTTTCTCCATCCCGAAATGGGATTCGGCGGCGGTGAAACCGATTTCGGTTTCGATATCGTGGTTAATATCCTGCATATATTTTTCAGTACTTACGCACCTTTTAATCTTGTCGTCACCGCTATATATTTGTACGGACTATTTTTTCTGATCCGGAAAGACTGCAAATATCCCATGATCGGCCTTTTTATTTTCGTCATCATCGGAACTGCCGAATCTTTCTTTCATCAGTATATGAATATCATTCGCCAGTGTATGGCGTTAAGTTTTTATTTTATCGCCCTGCATTACTTCAACCGGTTCATCACAGAAAACCGACGCACTGACAATCCCACTGCGGATTCTGCAGAAAGTCAGGAAACCGGCGACAATGCAAAAGCCGAAAAAAACTTAGAACCCGGACATACCCAGACGAACGATCTGTTCATTGCCGGCATTTTATATATCATCGCAGCCTCCATACATGCCACTGTATTGATTTCCTTACCCGTCCTATTCCTCTGCTGGCGCGGGTTCAATTTCAGCAAAATCACCTGGCTTCTGCTTATCTGCGGCTCCTATTTTATGGGGGTACAGAATTACTTCTCCGTAGCCGATATTTTTTTCCAATTATTCAGTCTCATCGGTCCGGGATTCCATTTCATCGACAAATATGCCTCCTACGGCACCGTCAGTTTCGGAGAAGTAACCGTCACATCGATGTTCAACTGGATGCTGATCCCTTTCACCATCTTGGCATGCCTTATCATTCTGTTCTGTAATGATGAAGAACGGAAATCTCTTTATACCAAGATATTCTGTACCGGTGTCATCCTCAACAATATCTTCAATGACAACCTTATGTGGGCACGTCTGCTGATGTATTTCACCATGTTGGTCATCATCGTGCTCCCCAACATCATGTGTAAGCTCCGATGGTGGCTGAGAATACCTTTCTTCACGATACTGACGATCTACTATGCCTATAAGGTTTTCAACCAATTCATGTATATGTGGATCACCCCTGCAGGCAACGTTATCATTCCCTACGAAACATTCATAAACAGCCAATGAAATACGATCTGACAGAATATAAGGCCTTGTTATTGCAGACGATGAAGGATTTTATCCGAATCTGCAATCAATATCATCTTACCTATTTTGCCTATTCCGGCACTTTGATAGGGGCAGTCCGTCATCACGGCATAATTCCGTGGGACGACGATATCGACGTGGCTATGCCCCGAGCAGATTATGAAAAACTGATGTCCCTTCGGGATCATCTCCCCCTGCCCGGATACGAATTGCTGGACTTCCGGAATCCGGGCTACCATTTGCCTTTCGCTAAATTCGCTCATACAGGCTCTACCATCTGGGAAGAAAAGAAAAAAGAATGCGTCTTCGGCGTATTTGTCGATATATTTACCTTAGATGAGGCCGGCGATGATTATGAAGCCACCGCCCGCCTTCACGAAATCGCCAAACATTCCTCCTATCTCTATGACTGCAGCATGCGAAAACACGATTGGCAAGAGGTTAGTCTGCTTTTGTCACAGGGTGATATCCGGGAACTTAAGAACCTGTGCCTCGATCTTTGCTGGCGACGCTTCCGCAAAGCTCATTACCTGCAAAAATATGAGGAAATCATAGAGGAAACAAAAAAGGTAAGGGGCGAAAATCTTGTTGAAATCAACTGTACGTATCCTTTGAAGTGTGAAATCTTCCCTAAAGCATGGTTCGCAGACACAGTAGCTGTTCCTTTTGAGGATTTTGAGATCAACATTCCAGTCGGATATGACAACATCCTGCGACAGATGTATGGAGACTATATGCAATTGCCTCCTGTCGAGAAACGTATCACACGGCACTATCACTATTTCGTTGACCTGAAACACAGACTCAGCATTGATGAAATCAAACGTCTCCGCCGCGACAAAATATAATGCTCCAACACTATAACCGACATGAGCAACGAAAAAGAAAAAAGTAAACGCATCGCCAGGAATACTTTATTCATGTTTTTCCGGATGTTATTGGTCGTGGGTATCGGGCTCTATACATCACGCGTCATCCTCAATACATTAGGTATTGAGGACTTCGGCATTTACAATATCGTCGGGAGTATCGTTGTCTTTCTCATGTTTTTTAAAAACGCCCTTACCAATGCCACCTACCGCTACCTTGCCTACGAACTTGGCAAACAGGACATGGCACAACTGAGCCGCACATTTGCAATGAGCCTGAACATGAATGCGATTCTGGCCGGCATTCTTTTTATTCTTTTAGAGGCCGGAGGCATCTGGTTCTTAAACACAAAACTGAACATTGCGCCCGACAGACTTCCTGCCGCCAACTGGGTTTTTCAGTTTTCCATCCTCTGCTTTGTCATAGAAATTCTCAAAACCCCTTACAATTCCAGTGTCATCGCCCACGAACGGATGGATTTCTATGCACTGACGAGTATCATCGAGGTCATCCTGAAATTAGGCATTGTCTACTGTCTGCTCATCGTCGACTGCGACAAGTTGATCCTCTACGCCGCACTCGTTGCCCTGGTCGCCCTGATTGTCGGATTGTGGTACGTTCTTTATTGTCTCAAACATTTCCCGGAAACCCATTACCGCTTCTTCTGGAATAAATCCATGCTCGGCCAACTGCTCTCCTATTCCGGCTGGAGCGTCGTGGTCAACGCAATTGATATCGCAGTCAATCAGGTCAACAACATTCTATTTAATCTTTTCGGCGGTGTCGTTGCCAATGCTGCCATGGGCATTGCCAATCAGGTCAACGCCCATCTCAATAATTTCCTCTCCAGTTTCACGCAGTCCTTTAACCCTCAAATCATCAAATCTTATGCCGAAGGAGATCGTGATTACTTCATAAAACTGATTTTCTCGACCTCAAAACTCTCCTATTTCCTGCTTTTTGCCGCGGCCTTTCCCCTTCTCATGTATATCGACTTCATTTTACAGATCTGGTTGGGAACGGTACCGCCTTCCACGAGTATCTTTATCCGCCTCGTAATCGGGTATATGCTCTTCGATTCATTCTCTACCCCTTTATGGCAAGCCGTTCATGCCACCGGCCGGCTAATGACCCATCAGCTCCTCATGGCAGGAATCAAAATCCTCAATATTCCGATTTCATGGCATCTGCTCGCCCAGGGTTACCCGCTTGTTACGGCACTTATCGTGTGGGTGTCCCTGAACGGAGTATGCTCGCTCGTCCGTATCATCTATATGCGCACACTTATCGACCTGCCACTGAAAGCCTATTTCCGAGAAGTGATCGGCAGTCTCGTTCTGGTCTCCAGTCTTTCTATCCTGCTGCCATTGTACTACTATCAGGGCCATACAGAAAACTGGATCTCTATGATAACGGCGACATCGTGCTTTCTCATCTGCTACATTCCCCTTATTTATTATATAGGACTCAATGACAAAGAACGGACCCTGTTCACAACAATGTTGAAGAAGAAACTTCCATTCTGAATATTATCCATGAGACCCTGTTAATTATTTTCCATCTTCAAAAACGTTTCATCATGAAAGTTCTCTGGCTCTCCGTCAACCCCGCAAAATTTGAAGAAAGAACCTCCGGCAGCTGGATCGGCGCCTTACAGGAGATCATCACACAACATTGTCCTGATATAGAATTGGGAATCACCTTTGAATACGGTTCCGCCCCGTTTAAAATCGAACGTGACGGGGTGACTTACTATCCGATACAAACGGAACGTTCATTCATGGACCAACTGCGGCTTAAATTATCACCACGCCATAAATGGACATTGCTAAAACCGACCTTGAAGCAGGTCGTTCGGGATTTCCACCCCGACCTCATTCATTGCTTCGGGTCGGAATATGCCTACGCCTACCTACAACAAGAAGTTCCGGAGATTCCCGTCATCATCCACATGCAGGGATTCCTGAATATATACAATGCATCGGAAATGCAGGCCTTGAGAGTACGGGATTATTACAAACTGCATCACTACAACCCGCTACAAATACTACATTTCAAATTCCGTTACAGTAAACTGCGCATCTATGATGAAATGGAGCGGGAAATTATGCGCCTGAACCATTACTTCATGGGCAGAACGGAATGGGATGCCAATATTGTACGGTATTACAGTCCGCAGGCGCAATATTTTCATTGCCCGGAAGCCATTCGAAAGGTAATCAAAGACAGCCCCAAGCGATGGCAATTCCAACCCTCTAAAACAATGCAGATCGTTAGCATCAGCAGTGCCAGTGCACTGAAAGGAAACGGTATTATCCTACAAACCGCTCGTTTCCTCAAATCACAAGGCTTTGATTTCCGCTGGCGTGTAGCCGGTGATATCAATACGTTCCGCCTCTTTGAAAGCATTACAGGTATTTCACATCAGGATGTCAATATCGAACTGCTCGGATTCATCGATGCAGAGACTATCGTACAGGAATTAATCCGGGCGGAAGTATATGTACATGCCGCCATCATCGACAACTCCCCCAATTCCTTATGCGAAGCCCAACTCATCGGCTGTCCCGTAATTACAACATTCGTCGGCGGGATACCTCAATTGGTCGAAGAGGGAAAATCGGGCATCTTCTATCCCTATAATGAATATCACACTCTGGCATTTTACCTCATGAATGTACACAATAACCAGGCAATGCTGGAGCAACTCTCCCAAAACGAAATTGAAATATCCCACCGGAGGCACGACGAGGTATCTATCGCACAAAGACTCCAGCACATTTATAATTCCGTACAAAATCGACACAATTCTTAAAAGAAACCATATAACATGAAAATATTACTTGCCAATAAATTCTACTATCATCGAGGCGGAGATTGCATCTACACCATCAGCCTACAGCATCTGCTGGAAAAACATGGACATGAAGTAGCTGTCTTCTCCATGGATTATCCCCAGAATCTCCCCTCTCCCTGGCAAAAATACTTTCCTTCCGAAGTAAACTTCAAACCAGGGGCCAAGATGTTTGAAGCATTCCTACGTCCCATGGGAACACATGAAGTACGCACGAAATTTTTGCGCCTCATCAACGACTTTCAACCGGATGTAATACATCTCAACAACATACACTCTCAATTATCCCCTGTCATTGCAGAAATCGCACATAGCAAAGGCATCCGAACCGTATGGACATTGCATGATTACAAATTATTCTGTCCCCGTTACGATTGTTTACGTAACGGGCAGGAAAATTGTACCCGTTGTATGCAAGACACCCGTCATGTTCTTCGAAACCGATGTATGAAAGGGTCTTACGTAGGCAGTCTGCTGGGATTTTTCGAGATACAAAAATGGAATCGCAAAAAACTGGATTCCTATACCGACCATTTTATCTGTCCGAGCCAATTCATGAATGACCGGATGCAGGAATGGGGTATCGCTCCCGAAAAACTCATTACACTTAACAATTTCATAGACATAGAACGGTGCCAAACCCGTTACGACGAACGGGAAAACTATTATTGTTACGTCGGCAGACTTTCGGCAGAAAAAGGATTACCAACGCTTATAGAAGCTGCTGTACAACTTCCATACCCTCTAAAAATCATCGGAGGAGGTCCTTTGCTCGAAACACTGCAAACCAAAACAAAAGCATATCCTCACATTGATTTTTTGGGACATCAACCATGGGAGAAAATCAAAGAAATCGTACGGAAGGCCAAGTTTTTAGTCGTTCCATCAGAATGGTACGAAGTGTTCGGATTAGTCAACATCGAGGCGCTCTGTCTCGGCACACCGGTACTGGGTGCCAATATAGGAGGAATCCCAGAGTTGATACAGGAAGGTGTAAACGGATTGTTGTTTGAGCCCAAATCCCAGCCTGAACTACAACGTCGAATCGTGGAGATGATGACAAGCGCCACTTTTAACCATAATCGAATTGCGGAAGAGGCCCAGAAAAAATTTAACAGCGAACAATATTATGAACAACTCGAAAATATCTACACAGCCGATTGTTAGCATCATCATCGCTACTTTCAATGCCCAAAAATTTCTTGCAAGAGCCTTGGACAGTGTTGCCGCACAAACGATACAGCAATGGGAATGCCTGATAATGGACGGCGGCTCTCAGGATGAAACGGTCAACATCCTAAAACAATACGCTTCAAGAGATTCGCGGTTTCGCTACATATCGGAACCGGACAAAGGAATTTTCGACGCATTCAATAAAGGATGGAAGCTGGCTGCCGGCGAATGGATTCTGTATCTCGGTGCCGATGACCAGTTATTAAAAAACGGCTTGGAGCTCCTTCTCAATGCTACCGACGAACATACAGACATCGTATATGGAGATAACTATCTGTTGTTCCCAAATGGAAAAAAGAAGATACGCGGTGTGCAAAAAATTTCCGCAATAAGCTACACCATGCCCAGCAGCCATCAATCGTTCATCGTCCGCCACAAAGTATTCGAGCACCTGCAAGGTTTTGACCTGAATTTTCATATCTTAAGCGATGTTGATTTCATACAAAGGGCCTGGATTGCAAAATTCAAGTTCAAACAAATCAATGATCCTATTGTCATTTATAGCGTCGGAGGCTTCAGTACCGATAATTTGCAAGGAGAATGGGAACGTTATCGGATGTACAAAAAGAACAAGACGCTAAACTGGCCGTTTTTGATGTTCCTGCGATTTTATATCAAGGGCTTTTTAGTAAAGATAAAGCATAAACTTAATATATAACCATAAATTCATGCACATTATGAAAGAAATAAAAGTATTCATAGCATCCCACAAAGAATATCGGATGCCAAACACCAAAGAATATCTCTTCATTTTAAGGGGTTGGGTAATAACAGTCTGATTTTCAGCGATAAATACACAAAGGACAACACCGGCGACAACATTTCCGACCGGAACTGGCAATACAATGAGTTATCCGTACTCTATTGGGGCTGGAAAAACGTATCGGCCGAAATAAAAGGACTGGCTCATTACCGCCGTCTGTTGGGACGCAAGAACAACCAGGATGATTTCGACAATCTGCTGACCGGTGAAGAAATGGATCAACTGCTGAAAGAACACGATCTTATCGTATCGCCGCCCCGTAAGTTCTACTTCATGACAACCTATTCGCATTATGTAAACTCGCAGGCCAACATGAAAGCTGTTCATGCCAACGATCTGGCAGTCCTGAGACAAACCATCGCCACCCTCTGCCCCGAATATCTGCCGGCATTAGACGAAGTCTACAAAAGCCGCTCGGCCCACATGCTTAATATCTTCATCATGCGGGAACCCTTGTTCAACGATTATTGTACATGGCTGTTCGGGATACTCGACCAGGCGGCACAGCAACTGAAACGGAACCGAGTAATCGGAGCACTTGGGGAATTTATGCTTGACGTGTATATCAAAACCCATCGGCTGAACTACGTAGAATGTCCTTTGATCGAACTGGAACGCCGGACATTCTTAGATAAGGTCCAAGACAGACTAAAACAAATGTTCTTCAACAAAAAGACCCAATAAATATGATCATGAAACCCTTTTTACTCTCTATTTTACTATCAGGCACAGTGGGGTTATTCGCCCAAAACAGAATCGGGGCGGACATCTCCTCCGAAGGAGCCTTCGGCAGCGGAGATTTTACCCCTTATCATCTCACAAGCAACCGCCACGGAATCCTTTCCAACGAAAAAAACACCGGTTATCTGCGCGCCTCTTTAGACGGACAGCATCAGCTAAAGCATAATTGGCAATTAGAAGAAGGCATCGATCTGCAGATTCAGAAAGATGACTACAATCAATTTTTCCTGCAGCAGCTTTACATATCCGCCTCATGGAAATGGCTGACCATGTATGCAGGCAGCCGGGAAGAGGAACCCGTGTTGCGCAACTTCGCTCTGAGTTCCGGCAGTCTGATCAACTCCGGCAACGCCCGCCCCATTCCTCAGCTCAAACTGGGAACCAACGGATTCATTACCGTTCGCGGCACACATAACTGGCTGCAAACCTACATTGACGCCAGCTACGGTTACTTCATGGATGACGATTATCTCACAGACCGGTATGACGAATACAACCCGGGAAAAAAGCTCTCCGGCTCCGCACAGTCGTTCCTGACCACAGGCACATGGTATCACCAGAAAAAAGTTTACTTCAGAAGCAATCCCGAGAAGCGTTGGGTGGTGACGGCAGGCATCGAACATGCAGTGCAGTTCGGCGGGAAAACCGAGAACTACATCGACAACACTATCAACGGCATCATTGAAAATAAAGTCAAGGTCAAGGATTTCTTCAAAGTGCTATGGCCGTCGTCGGGAGACGGCGAAGCGGCCGCCGGCGACCAGCAATTCGTCTACGGGAACCATTTAGGCGAGATCAACCTCATGTTCTCCTATAAGGTCAACGCCGACAATGAGCTTTCCGTCTATGTGGAAAATCCTTTTGAAGACGGTTCCGGCATGGCCAAACGCAACGGCTGGGACGGACTATGGGGCATCGAATGGAAAACCGGCAACGTACGGTTTATCAAGGGCATCGTGTTTGAACATCTCCGGACCCGCGACCAAAGCGGTCCCATACACTGGGCACCGGCCGACCACATCGACCAAAGCTGGCTTCAGAATCAGCAGGGCGAGGCCCGCGGCGCCGATGATTACTACAACAACTACTTCTACGCCGGCTACCATCATTTCGGGCAGGCCTTGGGATCGCCTATGCTGAAGTCGCCCGCCTACAACAAGGATTCCTATCTCCGCTTTACCGACACCCGCGTGCGGGCATGGCATCTCGGCCTGCATGGCGACCTGCCGGCCCATTGGAGCTACCGACTTCTGGCCTCTTACCGCGACAGCTGGGGAACGCCTTATATCCCCTCCAACTGCATTCACCACTCTTTCGACGCCATGCTGGAACTTCACTATCAGTGGAGAGACTGGACCTTTACAGCGGCAGCGGCTACCGACCGGGGCAATCTCTATGGCGACAATACGGCGTTCAACCTCCGTATCAAAAGACATTTCAACCTCCTCACCCGATAATCCGACCCTCTTGAAATAACGAATCATCATGAAAAAAATATTATCCTTTCTCTTCTCTCTGCTGCTTCTTTCCATAATTCCGTCGTGCGTCAACGACGGGGATATCGGCGACCTCTATGGCAAATGGCAATTGCTGCGACATACCACCGGCGACACGGAAACCGCATACCGGCAATCGTTCATGAGTTTCCAGAACTCAGTGGTGCAGATGCAGGTCGTCGATGCCGATGCCCATTCCTATTTCTCGATCTGGGGCAACTTCGTCCATCGGGGCGACAGCCTGCTCTGTTCGTTCGTTTCCCGCGACTTCGTAACGGGCGAAGCCGACGCAGAGCTTCTCCTCCCGACCCTTATGGAAAAATATTTCGGCATGCAGGTGAATACCGATAACAAAATAGGTTTCCGCATCCTCCGGCTGGACAGCAAACATCTGACATTGGAGCAAAACAACGAGACCTGGACATTCAGATATTTCTGATAACCATCTCTCCCGATTCATCGACCGACCAAACAGAACGATCCGACGGGAAACCGGACGGATGGTAATTCTCCTGACCACTCCCGCTAAGTCCTTCATCCGGAAAGAGCCGCTTTCCTTTCCGGATGAATCATTATTTGCCGGTGTGCTTCCATCCTAAACAACATACGTATTGCTTCCCGCCAATACGCAGCCGGCCCACACAACATGCAGGCCATTTCCCGTTATGCGGGAAACAGCACAATCCGCCTTGACAATGGTCACCAGTATATTTCCGACAACAATAACACCGGAACTACCCGTTCTGAACTTCATACAACGACCACAAACCGACTTTATGGTCCTACCCTGACAACGGTTACAACCACCTGCCATATCCTAATCCTTTGCCTCCAGACAAAATGTATTCCCCACACCCGATGCGATGCTTACCGCTGTCCGGCAAGAGAGAAAAGCCCCCTGAAAGAGCTTAAAAATAACCGGCTGCGCAACATGAAAACAGAACAACCGTTTTCCCATCGCACAGCCGGAATTATTCAGATAGAGTAAATTTCTGCAAGAACCGATTATATTTCAGAACGCAACCGTCACGCTGCGGCCGTCATAAGCGACAGTACGGCTCTGCCCGTCGGAAAGCCTGACAACAAACGTTCTGTTGCAGGCCATACCGTCGAACGAACCGGCACGCCGGCCGATAGTGAGCCGCTTCCGCTTGTCTTCCCATTTCATTTCGATTGTGGTATAACGACCTGCCTCATAATTATAATTGGTTCCCTCGTCTTCATAAAGTGTAAACGTACCGTCGGCACCCTTAAAGACGCGAAGTTCCAACAAGGTATCGGAGGGCAAGGCCGCTGTAGAGCTACCGGCGGAAGCTGTCACCGGAAGAATGCTGCCGGCCTTGACAAAGACAGGAATATGCTCCATATCGACCGGAACGACCTCTTTGCCGCCACCATCATAATGGGTACCCTCTTCATAGGCATACCATCCGCCTGACACCGAAGGCAAGTAAACCTCCATTTTCCGAACACCCGGTTCTGTCACCGGAACAACCAGCAGATGATCGCCGAACATAAAGTCATATTTCCTTGCAAGGGCATCTGCGTCAGAGGGATAATCGAATACCAGCGGACGCATGATCGTATAGCCCTGAGAAGCCACTTTATGTGCCATAGAATAAATATAGGGAATGAGGGTATAACGCCCGAGAATGGCCTGACGGATCCGGCGTTCCATTTCATCGCCATACCGCCACGGTTCAGTATCGCTCATATATCCGTGAACACGCATCAGCGGCAGATAAGCACCGATCTGAATCCATCGCAGCATACACTCCTGGTAGGCGGCATCGGAATACTGATTGCCAGGACGGAAGAAGCCGCCGGCATCATAAGTCCACCACGGGAGACCGGCCGCCATCAACCCGTGGCCGGCAACAATCTGCCGGCGAAGGGTTTCCCAGTCGTTGCCGACGTCGCCGCTCCACAATGCGGCGCCATAACGCTGAATGCCGGGGAAACCGCTGCGGGTCAGAATCATGGTACGGCGATCAGGATCGTCGCGCCGACAGCCCTCATATACGGTCCTGTTGACCAACAAGGGATAGACATTGCGGAAAAGCTCACCGGCATACTTGCCGCCCATTACCTTGCGGCCCAGCAGATCGTCATTCTCTGGCTCGGTGGCATCCTGCCACCAGGCATCGATACCGTACGGTCCCAACAGCCGTTCAGTGAAATTCAGCCAATAGAACGAGGCCGCTTCCGGATTAAAAAAATCTATCCATTGCGTCCCCGGTATGAAATAACCCTTTGCCTGCGCCATTTTGCCGACCTCCGAGGCCGGGTCTATCTTCGACCACACCGAAAGCATCAGCCTCATGTCCATCGCATGCAGCGAATCGGTCATGGCCTTGGGGTCCGGATAGGCATTTTCGTCGAAACGCATGGCATTCCACCCGTGCCGCCCCCAATATTGCCAGTCCTGAACCATGACATCCACCGGAATCTCCCGTCGGCGAAATTCTCCGGCCACATTCAGAAGCTCCGCCTGAGAATGAAATCTCTCGCGGCAATGAATATAGCCCAATGCCCACAAAGGCATCATCGGCGATCCGCCCGTAGCCGACCGATAAGACGATATTACCTCGTCGGGAGTGCCCACGAATACGGTAAAGTCGACAGCCGTGGCCAGCGGTGAGCGAAAAGTGGAAAAAGCATCCACCTTCCGGTAAGCAACCGTCGGACGGTCATCCCTCTCCAGCTCGGCAGTCAGCGTATGCCGGCCGGCTTTCAGTTCTACAATGGCAGAGGCCGTCGGCGGAAGCCAGAGATTACGCATGTCGATAACCGTTGCGCCATCCACCACCAGATTGTGACGACGGGCCATCTTCTGCCCGACATCCAGCAAAAGAGCATAGCGACCGGACTCCGGCACCTCGATCGTGCCGGTAAAGAGATTGCTTTCCCTCACTTCGCGGGCACCGCCTTCGGTAGTGGTGATCTCAACTTCCGTAATGTCGCCATGCTGTCCGTTTTTCATGAGGGCAACAAAATCATCGCCCGGATTGAAATCCGTCAGTCCGTAATTGTTCCAAAGCAGACCATATCCTTTATTCGACAGCACGAAAGGAATGGCTATCTGCGTATTGACCTGCGTAAGTCTCCTTGTCAGTCCCTTCACATCGGCAAAACCGTCCTGAAATTGCCCCAGGCCGTAAAGATGTTCATCGGGAGAATTTCGCCAGACAAGTTTGGCAGTGCCGGCATTCTCCGAAGTCCGCGCAAACGCCAGCTGGTCGGCCGTGAAAACTGTTTTTCCCTTTCCTTCGGTAACTTCAAGAAGTCCCCGTTCCCGATCCACGATAACTTTCATGCGGCCGGTCGCCAGAACCGTATGCCCGGCGCCTCCGCTTTTCTTGACCTTGAACTTCCGTACCGACGGCAACGGCTTATAGACCCAATCCGGCAACGTATCGGAAGATGATTCCTCTACATATCGCAAGCGGGCGGCATCATCTGTAAGAAATTCGATCTGCAGTTCACCGCTGGCAAACGGCAATCGGAAAGAATGCTCCCCGGCCATTCCCGAAGCGAGCAGACATACAAAGTAAAAAAGCAATATTATTCTTTTCATTATTCACATATTATTAAGAACCGTCCCCGTTCATCCGAAAAACGAAACAGAGCAGATTCCAAGATAATCCTTGTCAGAAAATAATGTCCTAATCACGGCTCACCCCCTCTGCGGTAAGCGTGATCGGGCGGATTGTACCGTCTGGATTAAAATAAAGACGCTCTACACATACCTGCCGGCGGCAATCGCCCCCAGGCTGTCCCTGAAGCTCATAAGCTCCGTCGTGATAAAAGAAATACCACTGCTCGCCCAACTCTACTACAGACGGATGAATGGTAAATCCATGCTTGGCGGAACCGGTAATGAAACCCCGATAATGCCACGGACCATGGATAGAGGTGGCCGTAGAATAGCAGATCTGTTCAGGCTGTACGCCGGGAGCATCGGCGGCATAAATGTTGTAATATATACCGTTGCGCTTAAATAACCAGGGACCTTCGGAATAATTTCTGAGCGGGACCTTGGTTACCGGGCCATCGAGATCGATCATATTTTTACTGAGCTTCACCATATAACAGTCGCCATTGCCCCATGCCATCCACGGCGTGCCGTCATCATCGATCATCACAGTCGGATCGATATCGGCATTCCACCGATGGGAATCGGCAGTCATTTCGTCCGTAATAAGAGGAGAGCCGGCCGGACGAGCCGGCCTAAACGGTCCCAGCGGAGAATCCCCCACCGCCACGTCGATCATGTGCCGGCCGGTACGACGGTCATCCAAAGTGACATAGAAATAAAACTTTCCTCCGTGTTCAACGACCTGAGCTGCCCAAGCGCCATTGGGATTGGCCTCAGGGAAATCGGCAGCGGCAAGTACAGGTCCATGGGACGTCCAATGCTTCATGTCTTTCGATGAATAGCACAGCCAGTGGGGCATGGTAAACCATCCGCCGGGAGCGGCCTTATCCTCTCCTACATAAGCATAAGCGGTCCCGTCGATAATGGTCACCGCCGGATCAGCTGTAAATTTGTCGCCGAACAATGGATTTTCACCCGGACGGCGGGCATTGCCTTCTCCAAAAATAGAAATATCGGCCACCGCGCCCTGAAGCACTGCAAGACTGTTGGGGAACCCGCCGGGATACCCGCGGCCTATTATCCAGCGGCCGGCACGTTTCGGCAACAAGGCTCCTTTAAATTCAGCGGAAACAGCTTCTCCCTTCGATCCGTTTGAAAGAGATTCGGCAGAAAAGGTAATCACGGATTTATCACCGGCAGCATCATACCGGCCTTCCGCTTTCAGCCTATACCATTTTCCGGGTTCCACCCGCTCTCCGGCCAATACCCTCACAGGACTGCCGCCGGTATCGGTCACTTCCAGAAAATACTGAAAAAGGGAATTATCATAACCTATCGACAAATCGCCCCACAAGGCACCTCTCGCTCCTTCCTTGCATAAGAAAACCTGCTCGGTACCGGACAAATCGCAACGCACTTTCATCTCGATCCTCCAGCTTTTGGAAAGATCGGCATAAGGCAGCGGAGCACTGAACGGCACCGTAAATTCTTTGCGTGCAATTTCCAGCGACCGGCCGTCGGCCGCCTGCCCGAGCACGGTCTCATTCTCTTTGACGGAAAACTGGAGCACATTGCCGTTTCCGGAAACATCTTCGATAAAAGGCTTTCCTTTGTCATCAGCAAGCACGCAATCAAAAGACCAGCGGGCCAACAGGCGACTTTCAGCCTGCACCACAGAAGAGATTCCCCCGAACAATATAGCCGTCAGAAAGAGATTCTGTATTTTCATCACGATTATTGATAAAATTACTATTTTATAAAACCCTTATTATCCTGAAAACGAAACCTGCAATAATCACTTAGAAGCTGCGGCGGCATCGGCGACACAAACGAAACCTCCATTGCCGGGAATCGATACCTGCACTCCCTTCTTGGCCGCATATTTCACCTGCTTCACCTGTCCCTGCAGATCCTTATCATCACTGTACTGGACCATTTCCGTACCATTGGAAAGCATAGGCAACTGGAGTTTCAGCTTCACGGGTTCTGCCATGGCATTGACACCTGCGACATACCACTTGTCGCCATGACGGCGGGCCAGCACCACGTATTTGCCCGGATAACCGTCGATAAATTTCACGTCATCCCAAGTGGAGGGAACATTTTTCATAAAATCGATAGCCCAGGACGGAGCATCGGTAAGGTTATTGGGAGCGAGGGCAAAATGCTGTACAGGACTTTGGAACAACACTGCCGTGGCCAAGGCATAGACATCGGAAGTCACACGATGGCTGCCGCCCGGCTGGTTACGTGCATTGTAATATTTATTGAGAGCGCTGCCACCGAAATCCATGCTTCCCACTGTATTGCGGATAAACGGATGCAGGCAGGCATTAAAAGCCTCCATATCGCAGCTGTTCTGTGAGAAATGAAGGTTCTCGCTGGCCAAGACAGCTTCGCTGGCCGCATAATTCGGGAACATACGCTCCCATCCGCGCGGCAACGTACAGCCATGGAAGATCACCAAGATACCGAAATCGTTGGCATCGCTGAGAATATCTTCGTACAACTGCATCATCGCCTGCTTATCGCCGCCGAAGAAGTCTACCTTGATACCAAGAATCCCGTTCTTCTGCATCCACTGCATTTCCTTACGACGTTCACGCGAGTTATCCATTTTCCCTTTCGGCCCCTGAGGCGCATCGTTCCAACAGCCGTTGGAATTATACCACAGATAAAGACCTACGCCCTTCGTCCGGCCATAGGCCGCAAGCTCGGCAATCCGGTCATACCCGATCTGCGTATCCCATAAAGCATCTACCAGCACGGAGCCATAACCCATTTCCGCAGAAAAATCTATATAACGACGCTGTTCATCGAAATTACAACTCGGGTCCATGCCGATAATCCAGCTCCAGGAACCGCGGGTGTATCGATAATCCTTTGAAGCCTTATAAAGAGGACGAACCACGTTGAACGGCATCGTCGTTTCGACAATCGGTGCCAATGTAGTACCCACAGTGACGATCCTCCACGGGGTTTCGGATGGCAAGGTAACGCCAGGAGAAACAGAACCCAGCCCGTTCATCTCTCCGGGCTGCGGGAATCCTATGGTATATCGGTTACCGTTGCCTCCCAACAACCGTGAGGCACAATATTTGCCGGTCACGCCGGTTTCTGAAATCAGGATCCAACCCTTATCGCTGTTTTTGAACAGACACGGGAAAGTATAGCCGTTTCCCCAACCGTTTTTACCGGTTTCATCATCGACAGTATAGGAAGTCTCATAGCTCGGAGCCGTACGGGCGAAACCGCCCATCGGCGCACTTTGCGGACAAAGGAATGTCGTCGATCCGTCAGGTACGGTAAAGCCCGTTGCCTCGCTATTGATCACGCAACTTAGTTTCTTTTCCTGCGGATAAAGCCTGTACTTGAACGCAAGATCATTGTCTGCGACCTCGAAGATGACCGAAAACTTTTTCCGGCCCTCTTTCGAGAAAGTAAATTCCTGCCGGCGGGCTTTATATTCCACCTCACTCTTCTTGATATTGGGAAGACGATAGAAATCCACGATCTCTTCTACCGGTTTAGCCTCTGTCAGCTCCAGGCCGGTCACCCAATCCTCGGCATCGACCGTCAGGCCAAGCGGAGAAGGCAGTAAAAAAGGAACCTGATCATAGGTCACACTATACATCGGCGCACCTTGCTCCATAGAAATCTCTACGGCCAGCCGCCCGTCCGGACCGACCAGTTTGTGAGACTGCGCCATAACCGCCCCGGCTGATATATACACGCTCAATGGCAAAAGAAACAATTGTTTTTTCATAACTCATTTATTAAATTATAATTTCATAATATCTCTGTATCTGCCTGTCGATAGAATGATATGTTTTTACAATCCCGATTCATCTTATCTCCTCCTTGTCCTGCCATCCGGAAAGTATGGAATTGCCGTCCTGATAAGGAGAGATGATCGACGCTGCAAAATTAGATACTAAAAACGACATTCCGAAGCAATCCGGAAACACGTCATAATAGATTTGAAACCTTAATATAGTAAAAATATAACATATTACCCTATCATCCGTTACATTTCAGCCATTTTTTCAAAGATGTTCGGTTTCTTGAACGATATGTTACATTTTTTTCAAATCGAAATACAGATAAATCATATCTTTGCCATAGAATCATAAAACATTCGATCATGTCCGTATTCCGGATACCGGACATGCTTTCGCCACCCAAGAAACAGTTCGGATATCAATAATCAAACATTTAAATTAAATATGTCTATGATCAAACATCGTTTATTCAGTCTCCTTACGGCGATGCTTCTGCTATCAGCCGGTAACAAGGCCGAAGCGGAATCCGCCATCTATTCGCAAAACGACACCGGTATCACCCTGTCGGCAGGTGCCCACGAGATTAAAATCGATTTCTATTCCCCGACATCTGTAAGAGTACAGAAATTCTCCGCCGGTCACAACGTCGACAAAACAAGTTGTTCTGTTATCGCCGTTCCCGGCAAAAGCGGATTTTCAGCCAGACAAAGCGGGAACAATATCATATTGAAAACCGAAAAGCTGACAATGAAAATAGATGCAGGAACCGGAACCATCGGCTATTTCACACACACCGGTGCACCGCTTCTCAAAGAACAAGGGGCAGCCGTATTCAAGGAAACAGACGACGCCGGCACACCATCCTACGAAGTTACGCAAGCATTCGGGCTCGAAAAAAATGAGCCGATTTACGGACTCGGAAACCTGGAAAACGGACAACTCTCGCAACGCGGTATTTCGCGCACATTGATGCCCGGCAATGTAGAAGATGGTATCTCTGTCATCCAGTCCGTGAAGGGCTACGGAATTATCTGGGACAACTATTCCCCTACCACCGTCACAGACAAAGACAATACGCTTTCTTTCCGGTCGGATGTCGGCGAATGCGTCGATTATTATTTCATGTACGGAGGCAATGCCGACGGCGTAGTGGCCGAAATCCGCTTCCTCACCGGCGATGTGCCGATGTTCCCTTTGTGGACTTACGGATTCTGGCAAAGTCGCGAACGCTATAAGACACAGGCCGAAATCGTCGAAGTGGTAAACCGCCACCGCAAACTCGGGGTGCCGCTCGATGGTATCATCCAGGACTGGCAATACTGGGGCAATAACTATCTGTGGAATGCTATGGAATTCATGAACGCAGACTTCAACCATCCGCAACGCATGATCGACCAGATCCATGCACAGAATGCCCACATCATCATTTCGATATGGTCTTCATTCGGTCCGCAGACGAAACCCTATCGCGAGTTAGACGAAAAAGGTCTGCTTTTCAACTTCTCCACATGGCCGCAATCGGGTATCGCGGAACAATGGCCGCCGCGCATGGACTATCCTTCCGGCGTACGTGTCTATGATGCCTACAGCCCCGAAGCCCGCGATATCTACTGGAAACATCTGTCCCGCCTTCATGCAATGAAACTTGATGGCTGGTGGATGGATTCCACCGAACCGGACCATCTTGACTTCAAACCGGAAGACCTGAATACCCCGACGCACATGGGATCGTTCCGCAAAGTGCGCAATGCCTATCCACTGCTCACTGTAGGCGGTGTATATGATCACCAGCGTACCGTCGATTCTACAAAACGAGTCTTCATCCTCACCCGATCCGGATTTACCGGACAGCAACGTTACGGCTGTAACGTATGGACGGGCGACGTTTCTTCCACATGGCAGACGCTCCGCAACCAGATTCCTGCCGGCTTGAACTTTACCCTGACCGGAAATCCGAATTTCAATTCGGACATCGGAGGATTCTTCTGCGGCGGATACAATACACATCACAATGACAATACAGCTGTTAAAAATCCGCTGTTTCAGGAGTTGTACGTAAGATGGATGCAATTCGGTGTGTTCTGCCCCATGATGCGTTCCCATGGCACCGATATCCGCCGCGAGATTTACGAATTCGGACAGCCGGGAGAGGTCATCTACGACGCCATTCTTGGTGCAATCAAATTGCGCTACACTCTCCTGCCCTACATTTATTCCACGTCATGGAAAGTAACCCGGGACCGTTCCAGTTTCATGCGTGCCCTCATGATGGATTTTCCTCACGACAAAAAAGGATGGGAAATCAACGACCAGTTTATGTTCGGCAACAATCTGCTTGTAGCCCCGGTCGTAAAGGCACAATACACACCGGAAAAAGTAATGAAGATCGACGAAAATTCCGGCTGGAACAAAAATGAAAACAGCGATACACAGATGGCATCCGGAGCAATCGACTTTCTCGAAGCCCGCTCTACGCAGATATACCTTCCTTCACGGACGACCTGGTATGATTTCTGGACTAACGAAAAACACAACGGCGGCACTACGATAACCCGTAAGACCGACATCACCACGATACCGCTTTATGTGCGGGCCGGCAGTATCCTGCCTATCGGTCCGGACGTGCAATATGCCACCGAAAAGTCTTGGAAGGAGCTGGAAATCCGCATCTATCCCGGTGCCGACGGAGAATTTACCCTCTATGAAGATGAATTCGACAATTACAACTACGAAAAAGGATTATATTCCACCATCCGTTTTGCCTGGGATAACAAAAAACAGACCCTCACCATCGGCGAGCGCTCCGGTTCATTCCCCGGTATGATCGGAAACAGGAAATTCCGGATTGTAAAAATAAACGCCGCACCGACGGCACCGACGGCAACAGAAACAATAGAGTATGACGGCAAAGCCCAATCCATACGACTTTAAAACATAAAGAACAGAGCCTGCACCCCATGAAAGGTGCAGGCATATTTTAACAACAAAGGCGGCTGATACCGGATAAAATAGATCCGGAGACATAATGGATTGCATTGCCATTAAAAATACAATACATCGGCAATGCTGTTCCGATCATCTTCTTCAGTTTCTTTGAAATACCCAAACTCAACAATACATCATGCACACGAAACTTATCGCAACAACCCTTTTGTCAGCCATTTGCTCTATGGCCATGGGCCAAAACCCGATCGCACAGACGGTATTTACCGCAGACCCTGCGCCGTTGGTCATTGGAGATACCCTTTACCTATACACCGGCCATGATGAAATGGAGGCGACACCAGACCGGTTCGTCATGAAAGATTACCTCTGCTTCACCACGACAGACATGGTCAACTGGACGCATCATGCGCCAATATTCAATGTGGACGCCCTTAAACATCCCGAAAATGCCAATGCCGCACAAATGGCGTTCCGCAATGGAAAATATTATTTCTATATCTCTCCGTGGGGCATTCCGGTGTTGGAAAGTGAATCCCCTTACGGACCGTTTCGCGATGCACTCGACGGGAAATTATTAATTCACCCCGATGACACCAACTACAGCGGACACGGATGGGAAGATATCGACCCCACAGTCTTCATCGATGACGACGGACAAGCCTATATGTATTGGGGAAACAATGCCCTTTACGCTGTAAAGCTCAATCAGGACATGATCAGCTACAGCGATACCATCAAAGTATTCGAAATCAAGGACCAAGCCGCCTTCGGTTCCGATTATGAAGAAGCCCCGTGGATCTTCAAACGCCAAAACAAATACTATCTGTTATATGCTGCCCATTGTCCCGAACATGTTTATTGGGCTTGGGCGGATGCACCCTTGGGTCCATGGAAATATGGAGGCAGCGTTATGCGGGCATTTGAACATGGAGGCATGGGGAATCACCCAGGCGTAGCGGAATTCAAAGGACAATGGTATTTCTTCTACATGGACGAGGGTCTGCCCGAAGCCCATTCCCGTCGTCGGACCGTAAGTGTCGTTCCATTTGAATTCGATGCGGAAGGCCGTATTCCCTACATACATCATGACAAGCGTGGCATCTTAAAAAGCGTCGCGCCTCTCAACCCCTTTCATCTCCAACAGGCTGAAACAATGGCCTGGGAAGAAGGCATCCAAGTGACATGGACCGACGTCAGCAACGTCTACATAACCGCAGTCGATCCCGGTGATTACATCAAAGTAAGAGAGGTCGATTTCGGAAGAGGTGCGAAAGCAATGAACGCCAAGGTCAAAGGCAATCACACCTCCGGCACCATAGAAATACGGCTGGACGCTCCCAACGGAGAACTGATCGGCACCCTCAAAGTCGGAAAAACCGATGACTGGAGAGAAAAAAGCTGCAAAATAAAAAAACGCGACGGCATTCACGACCTGTATTTCGTATTTACCGGAAACGGAACTGACCTGATGGAATTCGATTCCTGGCAATTC
>CAZMOE010000014.1:0-53029 GCA_964567855.1 uncultured Prevotellaceae bacterium | reverse complement strand
CCGATGCAAAACTTGGAAAATATAGAGCCGAGCAGTTCGTCATTGCTTATTTCGCCAATGATGCTGCCTAAATAATAGTTGCATTCACGAAGGTCTTGGGCTATGAGGTCGCCGGGAAGCTGGGTGATGAGGCCTTGTTTTACGCGGGAAATGGCAGCGGCGGCATGGGTGAGGGCCTCATAATGGCGGATGTTGGTGACGATGACATCGCCGGATTGGATGTCGGGTTGTTGTGCGGCCGAGTGCAATTTTTCTTTCAGGTCGGAAATGCCGGCTCCTGTTTTGGCGGAGATGGTCAAATAGTGTAATCTTTCGTTTTGGGGAAGTTCTTTTGTTTTTGTTGAGAAATTGTTCAGAACTTCTTGTAGCAGGGGGAGGTTCTTTTGCAAAGTCCCGGGGGCGACAAGGTCCGATTTATTAATAATGACGTAGATTTTTTGCCGGGTATGCAGATAAGGTGAGATGCGTCGGTACAGATCTGTGGCGTCGAGTATAAGAGACTCTGTCAGGTGCCTGTCGCCGAGTCGGGTACCGTCGATCATCCACAGGACGATGCTTGCCTGATCCAGTTTCTGGTAAGTGCGTTCGATGCCCATGGTTTCTATACGGTCGCGGGTATCTCTAATGCCCGCGGTGTCGATAAACCGGAGCAGGATTCCGTTCATGATGCACGTGTCTTCGATTACGTCGCGCGTTGTACCGTGTATGTCGGAGACGATGGCCTTATCGTCGCCCAGGAGAGCGTTAAGAAGGGTCGATTTGCCGGCATTGGTTTCGCCGATAATGGCTACCGGAATGCCGTTGCGGATCGCGTTGCCCGTTTGGAATGATTCTGCAAGGTGGGTGACGTCATCTTGGATTTCGTCGGCCAAGTTCATGAGCTGCGAGCGGTTGGCAAATTCCACGTCTTCTTCACTGAAGTCCAGTTCCAACTCCAGCAGAGAGGAGAGGGACAGCAGTTGCTTTCTCAGTTCTTTCAACCGTTGGGAAAAGGCTCCTTTCATCTGATTCATGGCAAGACGGTGAGCTGCTGCACTATCGGCCGCTATCAGATCGGCCACGGCTTCGGCCTGGGAGAGGTCTACGCGACCGTTGGCAAAAGCGCGGCGGGTAAATTCTCCGGGACCGGCCATTCTGCATCCGTTCCGGAGCAGTAATTGCAGCAGGGTCTGTTGTATATAGACGGAACCATGGCAGGAGATCTCCGCAACGTCTTCGCCGGTGAACGAATGTGGCGCTCTGTAGAGGGAAACTATTACTTCGTCCAAAATTTCTCCGTTTTCCTGAATAATCTGGCCGAAAGTCATACTGTAGGCCGGGCGACAGGAAAGGGTATGGGCGGGATTTTTCGGTCTGAAAATTTTGCCGGTGATTTCGATGGCCTGAGGGCCGCTGACACGGATCACGGCGATTCCACCGACTCCGGGAGGTGTAGAGATTGCGGTAATGTTCATGGTGTGATTTTATTTAATTTCTTCGAAATCGATATATTCTCCGTCTGTGGTATCGAAGATTTTGCCTTGGGATCTTGTGTCGGAACTATTCCTGCTGTTGTGGCGGGTGTCCTGATCATATGAGGTGTCGTCGCGATAGGTGTCGAATGGATTTCTTGTTTCCTTTCTTTTGCTTTTGGGCAGGAACAGATTGCAAATTGAATTCCAGCAATAGGATATGATACCCCATACGGAACCCAGGACATTGCTGATGAAATTAAGGGCAATGAGAAATATGAATATCAAAAGGAAGAAAAGGCAGCCGAAGTATAACATTGGGAGTAATTGAAGTTATAGATTAACCGGATGGTCAGGTAGTGATATCGATAAAGAGGCCTTTGAAAACGGCATCTTCCGCAAGGATCAGGAAAATGATCAGGAAACCGATGCCCTCATGAATGAACCTCCGTATTTCTATCGATCAGGCATCCATTTTTTATCCGAAGCCTTTTCTAAGACAGCCCCGGATAAAAAAGATTCTTTATTTTGCGGAATCGCATTTTCTTTGGGAGGCCAATATACTCAATAATATATAGAGTAGAATCACAATGGCCGCTCCCGCCAATTTGAAGATAATGAAAATCGGGATGCAGCCCAATACGAGACTATACGGAAAGGCATTGTCTTTCCAGCCAAGCCGGTTGAATTTGATTTTAAGTGAAAACATCGGCAGTTCGCTGATTAACAGATAAGAGCAGCCTGCCATCAGCGCTATCAGCACCCATCCGTTCACTGCCCAATGCATGAATGGAATCCGGGCAATATAGGTCATGCCGATCCAGAAGAGCGCGTTGGCTGGGGTTGGCATTCCGATGAAGGAGGTCGTTTGCCGCTCATCGAGGTTGAACTTGGCAAGACGTAGGGCAGAGAATGCGGCCATAATGAACGCAGAAAGGGCCAGCCATTCTGATGCTTCCGTGCCCGGGACACCGGGAAATCCGTTCTTATGCATAAGCGCATAACACAGGACAGCCGGGGCGATACCGAAGGTAACGACATCTGCCAGGGAGTCCAGTTCTTTACCGATGGGGGAAGAGATTTTAAGGAGACGCGCCGTCATGCCGTCGAAGAAATCGAATACCGCGCCGGCTATGATAAAGATGCATGCCATGTCGATGGCCGAAGCCGCATCCCCGATGCCTTCGTTTAGAAAGATGGCCTTGAAAGCGCTGTATATGGCAAAACACCCGCATAAGAGATTCAGGCAGGTGATGCCGTTGGGAAGAGTAAAGATTTTCATTGAAGTTGCTCGATTGGAAAGAATTTAGATTTTAGCCACCGTCGTGATGTTGCCTTTCACGCTTTGACCCATTTTGACACAGATTTCCGCATTCAGGGGAAGAAACAGATCTATGCGGGAGCCGAATTTGATGAATCCCAGCTCGCCGTTGATCTCGGAACGTTCGCCTCCTTTAATATAGGTGACAATGCGGCGGGCCATGGCTCCTGCCACCTGGCGCATAAGAATCACAGGGCCGGCATCACTTTTGATGATGATAGTGCTGCGCTCATTTTCACAACTGGATTTCGGCAGGTAGGCGGCTCTGAAACGCCCGTCCGCATGAATGACCTTCAGAATATCTCCGGCCAGCGGGCACCATTGGGCGTGCACATTGAAGAGGCTCATGAAAATGGAAATCTGTATGCGCTGATCTTTAAAATATTCCGGTTCGTAGACCTCTTCGATGGTTACCACTTTGCCATCGCTCGGCGCAATGACATCGTGAACGGCGTCACCTGGAAAAATACGTGCCGGATAACGGAAAAAATTGATTACGACACAATAAATGATAAGCAACGGGGCCATGACAAGAATGAGACACCAAAGGGGGGCATAAACAGCCAATGTAGTGCCGGAAATTAAAAGCAGGGCGGTCAACATGAAGATTGTTGAAGCCCCTTCTTTATGCATTTTTTTCTTTTTCATCCTTAATTTTGTGTGCATATGCGCTATTATATGCCGCAAAAATACTTTTTTTTCTAATGCAGACCAAATAAATGAGAAAATAATTATCTTTGCGGCCGAAAAGTAAAACATAATTACAACATTGAGGACAACCGCATTTTTTTTCAAATCCCGAAGGCCAGACAAAATTCTCACGTTTCGTCCTGAAACGGAAACAACTCTTTTCCCATTTCTTTTGCAGGTCCTGACATCATGTTCTCGTTCGGAAATCAAATCTTTGATGAAGTATAATCATGTAGCGGTCAACGGTCGCTGTGTCACCGCTTTTGATACTGTTTTGATTCCGGCCGATGAAATGACCGTAAATTTGGTTCGTCCTTTTGCTACATTGACCCACCGCATGATTTCCATTCTTTACGAGGATGATGCCCTTTTGGTGGTCGAAAAAAAATCAGGTTTGTTAAGTGTTGCAACTAAAAACAGAAAAGAGAATACGGCTCAACGGATTCTTGACGACTATGTGCGTCAGAGCGATCCCCGGGCACATGTGTTTGTTGTTCATCGGCTGGATCAGTATACCTCCGGAATTTTGATATTTGCCAAGACCCGCGAGGTTCAGGAACTTCTGCGTTCTGCGTGGTCGACTTATATTGTTGACCGCCGCTATATGGCGATTACAGAAAACGTTCCGGCAGAG
The DNA here is from genome assembly GCA_964567855.1 of uncultured Prevotellaceae bacterium. GTDB lineage: Bacteria > Bacteroidota > Bacteroidia > Bacteroidales > UBA3663 > Liminaster. The sequence goes on along the minus strand of CAZMOE010000014.1, from coordinate 48,933 downwards.
CGGCAGGGAGAGATTACTTCCTATTTGGCCGAAAATGCTGCTATGAAGGTCTATTCTACTCCGGATCCGACGAAAGGCAAGTTGGCAGTGACACGCTATGAGGTGGTGGACGATAACGGAACGTATGCTAAAGTCGATGTTCAGTTGTTGACAGGGCGTAAAAATCAAATCCGAGTTCATTTGAGTGAGATGGGATGCCCCGTGGCCGGTGACCGGAAATATGGAGCAGTGTCCAATCCCTGCGGCCGTCTGATGCTTCATAACTACAAGTTGCAATTTGTCCATCCGCTGACACGTAAGAACCTCATGTTTGATTTGCCGTTGCCGCGAAGTTTTACGATCAGATGAGCCGTCTGCCTGCGTGCCCTTCTGCATTTTCTCTCTTTTGCGTTGCCTGCAAAGTGGAAAAAATTTCGGCACCTGGCGAAAAAAAGAAAAATTAAGGAATTTATCCGAACATATATGCTGTTATCTTTATATTTTACATAGATCATTTACACAGAAAATTAGAGAATGGAAGTACCGGACTACATCATCCAGGCCGAGCACGTTTCAAAGTCCTTCGGGGACAAGGTGGTGCTTAACGATGTGAGTTTAAACGTGAAGCGGGGAGAATTTGTCACAATTCTCGGCCCTTCCGGGTGTGGTAAAACTACGTTGCTGCGTATGTTGGCGGGGTTTGAGACCCCGACGATAGGGATGATACGCATGGCAGGTCACAACATAACGACATTGCCGCCGTATAAGCGTTCCATGAATACGGTTTTTCAGCGATATGCGCTTTTCCCTCATTTGAATGTCTATGACAACGTCGCTTTCGGTCTTAAGTTGCGTAAAAAGCGTGAAGAGGAGATCGAACGTCAGGTGAGCAAGGCGTTAAAAATGGTCGGGATGACAGACTATGAGGACCGCGATGTCAACTCTCTTTCCGGAGGACAGCAGCAGCGTGTTGCCATTGCCCGTGCCATTGTCAATCAGCCTCAGGTCCTGCTGCTCGATGAGCCGTTAGCTGCGCTTGACCTTAAAATGCGCAAGGATATGCAGATGGAGTTGAAGGAAATGCACAAAAGTCTTGGTATTACCTTTATCTATGTGACTCATGACCAGGAAGAGGCCCTTACCTTGAGCGATACTATCGTGGTGATGAACGAAGGTATCATTCAGCAGATCGGAACTCCGACCGATATATATAATGAGCCTATTAATCCCTTCGTGGCCGATTTTATCGGAGAAAGCAACATCCTGAACGGTATCATGCACAAAGATTGTGAGGTCGAGTTCATGGATAAGACTTTCAAATGTGTCGACCGGGGATTTGCCACCGATGAGGAGGTTGACGTCGTGATCCGTCCGGAAGATATCTATATGGTGCCTAATCCTGAAGACGGAATGTTTTTCGGTACCGTGAAGTCCTGTACCTTCAAAGGTGTGCATTATGAGATGTTTGTCGACACCCCTGACGGTTATGAGATCCAGGTGCAGGATTACAATGCATTTGAAGTCGGTAAATCGGTCGGGATGCTGGTGCGCCCCAATGATATTCATGTGATGAAATCGCCCTGCCTGTTCAATACCATTGAAGGGGTGGTGGTCGATGACACGCATATCGATATGTTGGGAGCGATCTTCGAAACTCCTTCTCACGGTTTGTCGAAAGGAACTGAAGTCGTGGTCGAGGTCGAATTCCGTCACGTCGATCTTACCGACAATCAGGAAGACGGTATTACTTCCGGCATCATCCGTTCCATCCTTTATAAAGGCAATCACTATCATCTGACTGTGGATGCCGACAATGGTTCCCGTCTCTATGTCGATACGACCGATGTCTGGGAAGATTATGATCTTCTCGGTATCAATATTCGTCCGGAAGACATGCGCATTCAGGTAAAAAAATAGGAGGGAGGTGACGATGAACAGGATTTTTCTCATTTTCGGCCGGCGTAGCAACTGGGCGATCCCCTATATTATTTTTATGGGATTTTTTGTCGTGCTACCCTTGCTGTTGGTTGTGTATTATTCTTTTCTGGATGTGTCCGGTCATTTTTCTTTTCATAATTTTGAAAAGTTTTTTACCCAGACCGAGGCTGTCAATACCTTCTTGTATTCCATAGGAATCGCCATCATCACTACGTTGTTATGTATTCTTTTGGGCTATCCTGCCGCCTATTTCATGGCCGGCAGTGAATATGCTACGCCCAAAGTAATGGCCATGCTTTTCATCCTTCCCATGTGGATCAACATTTTGTTGAGAACCTTGGCTACGGTTGCGCTTTTTGATTTTCTACAGTTTCCGCTGGGTGAGGGGGCCTTGCTGTTCGGTATGGTATATAATTTCCTGCCGTTTATGATCTTTCCTATCTACAACACGATGCAGAAGATGGACAAAAGTCTTATCGAGGCGGCGCAGGATCTGGGGGCTAACCGCTGGTCTGTGTTCTCAAAAGTGGTTTTCCCGCTTTCGTTGCCCGGTGTGTATAGCGGTATCGTGATGGTGTTCATGCCCACGATCTCCACATTCGCTGTTTCAGAGCTGTTGACGATGAATAATATCAAGTTGTTTGGTACTACCATACAGGAAAATATCAACAGCGGTGTGATGCTCAACTACGGGGCTGCATTGTCTTTGATTATGCTTGTTATTATCGGTCTGACAAGTTTCTTCGGTGGTGATGATGATGAATTGAATAAGGAAGGAGGTCTGATATGAAACGATTTTTCTCACAATTGTATCTTTGGCTTTTGTTGGCAGTGCTGTATGCTCCGATTTTTATCATCGCTATTTTTTCGTTTACAGAGGCCAAGGTGCTGGGCAACTGGACCGGCTTTTCCACTCAACTCTATACCTCGCTTTTAAGTGGTCGCGCCGGTCATTCTTTGAGTGATGCTATCTTTAACACGGTTCTCATTGCCTTGGTAGCGGCGACGATTTCGACGATATTGGGTTCCGTTGCAGCCATTGGTATTTTCAATATGCGCAATAGGGAACGGAAATGGGTGAATTTCCTGAACCGCATTCCGATGATCAATCCCGATATTATCACAGGTATTTCCATCTTCCTGTTATTTGTTTTCCTGGGTGTTTCACGCGGAATGTTTACAGTGATTACAGCCCATGTGGCTTTCTGTACTCCCTATGTTGTGCTGAGTGTCATGCCCCGGCTGATGAAGATGAATCCCAATATCTATGAGGCGGCCCTCGATTTGGGAGCGACTCCTTTTCAGGCCTTGCGGAAGGTTCTCCTGCCGGAGTTATGGCCTGGCATGATCAGTGGATTTATTTTGGCGATAACGCTTTCTGTCGATGATTTTGCAGTTACGCTTTTCACCAAGGGCAGTGGTGGTCTGGATACGCTTTCCACTTATATCTATGCTGACGCGCGCAAGGGCGGTTTGACGCCTGAGCTCCGCCCGCTTTCTACTATAATCTTTATTACCATCTTGGTCCTTCTGCTGGTGATTAACTGGCGGGCAAGCCATCGTGTGTCGAAAAAGTAATTAAATGTATCATATATAAATCAAGTAAAAAGAAGATGAAGAAATTTTTTTCTTGTGTATTTGCTTGCATTATAGCGGGCTTGAGTGTGTTGCCGGCGTGGTCCGAAGAGGCGCGTAGCGGTATTCTGAAAGTTTATAACTGGGCGGATTATATCGATGAAGATATTCTGCACGAATTTGAAGTCTGGTATCAGGAGCAGACCGGTGAACCGATCCGGATCATTTATGATACGTTCGACATCAACGAAAACATGCTTACCGAAATAGAGATGGGGCATGAGGATTATGACGTGGTCTGCCCGTCTGAATACATCATCGAACGCATGTTGCGCCAGAATCTTTTGCAACCCATCAATATGGATTTCGGCACGACCCCCAACTACATCGGAAATGTTTCTCCTTTCGTTATCGATAAATTCGAGCAGATGGGTGGCGGCCGTATTAAAGTTCAGGATTATGCTGTCGGTTATATGTGGGGTACGACGGGTATTCTGTTCAATCCCGCCCATGTGGATCGTAACCGTCTTTCGACCTGGGGTGTTATTGTCGATCCCGAATTCAACCAAAAGATCTTTATGAAGGATGCCTTCCGCGATATTTATAGTACTATCGTCTGCTATGCTCGTTACGATGATATCGTGGCCGGCCGTGTGACCCGCGATGAGTTGGTAGGCGATATTACCGACGAAAACATTGCTGCAGTAGAGGCTGTGCTGGTCGCCGCGAAGCCCAATATCGCAGGTTGGGAGGTCGACTTCGGCAAGGAAATGATGACCAAGGGCAAGGCCTGGATGAACGTATCGTGGAGCGGCGATGCCATGTGGGCCATCGAGGAGGCCAAAGCCAATGGGGTCGAGCTGGATTATGTGATTCCCGTAGAGGGCAGCAATGTATGGTTCGACGGTTGGGTAATTCCTATTTATGCCCGCAATCCTAAGGCTGCCAGCTATTTTATCAATTTCCTTTGTAAGCCGGAAAACGCAATCCGCAATATGGAAGAGATCGGCTATGTCAGTGTTATTGCCACTCCGGAGGTAATGGAGGCCATGGTCGATTCAACGATTACGCAGACCTATGATCTTTCCTATTTCTTTGGCGACAGCATCGGTGCCGACACTTTACACATCAATCCGGTCATGTATCCGGATCGCAGTACGATTGAACGTTGCGCTCTCATGCACGATTGTGCAGACAAGACGGAGGCCATGCTGGAGATGTGGTCGCGTGTCAAGGGCGACAATCTCAATACCGGTATGATTATTATTATTGTGGTGGTTGTGGCCGGTGTTGCCGTCGTCTATTATCTGCGCCGCAATAAGAAAAAACACGGGCGTAGGAATCGTGTTTCAAGATGAATTCTGTAAACGTTCGTAAACAGGTGTCTGTTGGAAAATAGAATGGGCCGGATTACCATAGGTAGTCCGGCCTCTTTTTAGGGAACCGGGTTAACAGGATGGGGAAGGGCAATGGGGGGGATTGGACGGTTTTCATTGTCTGTAGTCAGGAGTCGATTTTTTGCAGTTTTGAAGTGTTCCGGATATAATAGATCTGTTTTTTAGAAAGGATGAATATGTTGTTTCAGGAGATTCGGTTCAAATATGTAAAGGGAGGTGAATCTATATATGGAGTGTCTTAGATTTTAGGAAGGAGGTATAAACCAAGCTGAGGAACGGAAAACCGTTCCTCAGCTTGGCTGTTAAAAGTACCCGAAGCGGGACTCGAACCCGCACAGCCGCAATGGCCAAAGGATTTTAAGTCCTTCGTGTCTACCATTCCACCATTCGGGCGTGGTTTTAACACGTCGCGCAACGTCATAAAGGCGTTTTGCGGGTGCAAATATAGTGTTTTGCGGCTAAAATCAAGCTGGATTTCTCTTTTTTTTCGTATTTTAGTATAAAAAAAGTAGATATGAGCGGGAAAACACTATCTTTGTCGGTGCAGAAGGCCGTGAAGAACACATATTTACTTCTTTCTTTCGGATGTTTTGCATTATTTATCGTTTAAGAAAAGCATCAGGTATGCATAAAAAACAAAAAATAGTTATTTATCAGGCATTGGTTCGCCTGTTTGGCAATACAAATTTAAATTGTCGCCCTTCCGGAACCATAGAAGAGAACGGCTGTGGTAAAATGAGTGCTTTCAGTGAGCGGGCGTTGCGTTCAATCAGTTCCTTAGGGTGTAATTATATCTGGTATACCGGTCTGTTGCAACAGGCCTCCCAGACCGATTGGTCGCATTACGGTATCCCTCGTCAGAATCGCTATATCGTCAAAGGACGTGCCGGGTCACCGTATGCCATATCGGATTATTATAGCGTGGGAGCGGATTATGCCGATGATCCTGCCCGACGCATGGAGGAATTCGACGCACTTGTCAGACGCACACATAAGGTCGGGCTGAAAATGATTATCGATTTTGTTCCTAATCATGTCGCCCGCGGTTATCGTTCCGTTTCGGCTCCGGAGGGAGTGCGTGATCTGGGTGCTGATGATAACATTGGGCATGCTTTCAATCCCAACAACAATTTTTATTATATTCCCGGACAGGGTTTTGCTCCTCAGATAGATTTGGGGGCCGGAGACGAGCAGTATCGTGAATTTCCGGCCAAGGCTACGGGCAACGATTGTTTTCATCCATATCCCGGAGTCAACGACTGGTATGAGACTGTCAAGCTTAATTATGGTGTGGACTATGCGGCCGGAGGGCAGCAGCATTTCGACCCGATTCCCTCCACCTGGCAAAAGATGCTTGACATTCTTTTGTTCTGGGCCGCTCGTGGAGTAGACGGGTTCCGCTGCGATATGGCTCACATGGTGCCCGTCGATTTCTGGCATTGGGCCATTGCTTCCGTCAAACGGAAGTATCCGAATGTCATTTTCATAGCCGAAATTTATGAGCCGGCTATCTATCGCTCTTATATTCACTATGGCGGTTTTGACTATCTTTATGATAAGGTCGGGCTGTATGACACTTTGCGTGCGGTCATTGAATGCAAGGTTCCCGCTTCCGACATTACCCGGCAGTGGCAGGCAGTAGAGGATATTCATGAACATATGTTGAATTTCCTGGAAAATCATGACGAACAGCGCATTGCCAGCGACTTTTTCGCCGGCGATCCGGAGAAGGCCAAGCCCGCTTTGGTCGTTTCCGCTTTGATGCGGACCAATCCGTTCATGCTGTATTTCGGCCAGGAACTGGGTGAGCGTGGCATGGATGCCGAAGGTTTCAGCGGCTGTGACGGAAGAACTACGATTTTCGACTATTGGGGGCTTGCCTGTATGAAAGCCTGGCAGGGCAACGATGCTCGCTGGCGCCGCTTTTCACTGCCGGTGGCCATGCAGCGGTTGCGGAACTATTACGCCAAAGTTCTGGAAATCGCCACTACTTCGGAGGCTGTTATCCGAGGAAAATTTTACGACCTGACGTATGCCAACTTCAATAATCCGGATTTCGATACGGCCAGGCAGTTTGCTTTTTTCCGCAAAAGTTCGCATGATGTGCTTCTGATTGTTGCCAATTTCGATAAGGAGGATAAGGCGGTGGGCATCAATATTCCGTCTGAGGCCTGGGAATATGTCCGGATCGAAAACGGCAGGAAACGCCATGTCACCGATTTGCTGACGGGCCGGTGGAGTTTCGAGTATCTGGACACCACACAGCCGTTTAGAACTACGGTTCCGGGATATGGAGCTGTCGTTTTACGGCTATCTGCCAAATAAGTTGTAAAAAGTTCGTGCAGGAAAGACTAATGAAGCTTTAAATTCCATATATTTGCGCCCGAAAAATCACATTTCATAATAAAATATGAATAATAATTATTTAGTATTTTCAGGTAGAGCTACCCGTTATCTCGCTGAAAAAATTTGTGCCAGTCTTGATTGTCCTCTTGGCAACATGATTATTCAGACGTTTGCAGATGGCGAATTCGGTGTTTCTTTTGAAGAAACCATCCGTGGCAAACATGTCTTCCTTGTACAAAGTACTTTCCCCAACGCCGACAATTTGATGGAACTTTTGCTGATGGTCGATGCCGCCAAGCGTGCTTCCGCAGCCCAGATCATTGCTGTGATTCCTTATTTCGGTTGGGCCCGTCAGGATCGCAAGGACAAGCCTCGTGTGGCTATCGGTGCCAAGTTGGTGGCAGATATGTTGAGCAAAGCCGGCATAGATCGCGTCATTACGATGGACTTGCATGCCGACCAGATCCAAGGTTTCTTCGATGTCCCGGTCGACCATCTTTATGCCTCAAGCGTACTTGCCCCTTATATCGAGCGAGAAATCGGGCTTGAAAATTTGGTGATGGCTTCGCCTGATGTCGGAGGTTCCAAGCGTGTACATTCCTATGCTAAGTATTTCGGTGTGCCGATGGTGATGTGTTCAAAGCATCGCGCCAAGGCCAATGTGGTTGACAGTATGATTTTGATCGGTGATGTAGAAGGCAAGGATGTCGTCCTGGTAGACGATATGGTCGACACGGCCGGAACAATTACCAAGGCTGCCGATCTGATGATGGAAAAGGGAGCCCGCAGTGTCCGCGCCATTGCGTCGCATTGTGTAATGAGCGGTCCTGCCAATGAACGTATCGACGCTTCGGCACTGAAGGAAATCGTGTTTACCGACAGTATTCCGTATCGGGGCAATTGCTCGAAGATACATATCCTGACGATTGCCGACATGTTTGCCGAAACCATTCGTCGCGTTATGAACAACGAGCCGATCTCCAGCCAGTTCCTTATTTGATTGGAACCGATTTTCAGAATATAAAATAGGAAAGGATTCACCGATAAAGGCGGTGAATCCTTTTATTATGATGTCATTATTGCCGCTTTCTTGGGTTGAAATACAAAAAAGAAGGGTGACTTTGCCCGTAAGTCGGGAAAAGTCTGTATATTTGCAGGCAATAAAATTCAAAAACATCACATATTATTATGTCTTTTATTGCAGATAAAGTTGTAATGGACGGCTTGACATTCGATGATGTACTATTGGTGCCGTCATATTCTGAGGTTTTGCCACGTTTCGTGGATCTTTCCACGCAGTTTTCCCGCAATATTCGATTGAACATCCCCATTGTTTCGGCCGCCATGGATACCGTGACCGAGGCAAAGATGGCTATCGCTATTGCCCGTGAAGGCGGTATCGGTGTCATTCACAAGAATATGTCTATCGAGGCGCAGGCCCGTCAGGTGAATCAGGTGAAACGTGCCGAAAACGGTATGATTTATGCTCCCGTTACGACATCGCCTAATGCTACGGTGAGGGATGTCCTTAATATTATGAGCGAATATCATATCGGCGGTGTGCCGGTTGTGAATGCCGATCGTAAGCTGGTCGGTATCGTTACTAACCGGGATCTTCGGTTCCAGAAGGATCTGAACCGTTGTATCGACGAGGTGATGACAAGCCAGAACCTGATTACGGCTCATGTGGGAACCGATCTCGCTGCCGCTGCAGACATTTTGCAGGAACACAAGATCGAGAAACTCCCTGTTGTTGATGATGCCGGCCGTCTGGTAGGCCTTATCACCTATAAAGATATTACCAAAGCCAAGGACAAACCCAATGCCTGCAAAGATAGTAAGGGTCGCCTCCGCGTGGCGGCTGGCGTTGGTGTGACGGGTGATGTTCTCGACCGTGTGGCAGCCCTTGTCGAGGCCGGTGTTGATGCTGTCGTCGTTGACACGGCCCACGGCCACTCAAAAGGAGTGGTCGGCGTACTCGAGAAAATCAAGAGCAACTATACGGATATCGATGTCGTGGTCGGAAATATCGCTACCGGCCAAGCAGCTACTTATCTCGCCGACGCGGGAGCCGACGCAGTCAAAGTGGGTATCGGTCCCGGCTCCATCTGTACGACCCGCATCGTCGCAGGTATCGGTGTGCCGCAGTTGTCGGCCGTCTATGATGTTGCCAAGGCGCTTAAAGGTCGCGGCATTCCGCTTATTGCCGATGGCGGTATCCGTTACTCCGGAGACATTGTGAAGGCCATTGCAGCCGGTGGCTATTGCGTCATGTTGGGCGGTCTGCTGGCCGGTGTCGAAGAGTCTCCCGGCGATACGATTATCTTCAATGGCCGTAAGTTTAAGTCCTATCGCGGCATGGGCTCACTGGATGCTATGGAAAAAGGTTCCAAAGACCGTTATTTCCAGGACGGAGAGGTCGATGTCCGCAAGCTGGTGCCGGAAGGAATCGTATCCCGTGTTCCGTTCAAGGGCAATCTTTACGAAGTTATCTATCAGATGATCGGCGGATTGCGTGCCGGTATGGGCTATTGCGGTGCCAAAGATATTCCGACCCTGCATGAAATATCCCGTTTTACCCGTATTACCAATGCCGGTATCCTCGAAAGCCATCCTCACGATGTGACCATCACCAAGGAGGCTCCCAACTATTCCCGTGGCGAGTAATGAAATGTTCTTGACGGAGATATGAGAAAAAATCTTTTGCTGATATTCATCCTCGGTCTTTTTTCTGCTGTTGCGGGAAATGCCCAAAGCAAGAAAGTGGTTATAGAAACCAATCTGGGCAACATGACCATCATGCTTTATGACGATACGCCGCGTCATCGCGACCGTTTTATCGAATTGGTCCGTCAGGGCTATTACGACGGGACGCTTTTCGGGCGCGTGATACCGAGTTTCATGATTCAGGGCGGCGCACCCGATTCCCGGACTGCACCTCCGGGTGCCAGCATTGGCTGGGGGGATATCAGTATGGAGATGCCACATGAAATCCGTGCCAATCATATTCCGAAGAAAGGTGCTTTGGCCTCTCCGCGACGCGATGTATCTGTCAATCCTGCCCGTAATTCGGATATGAGTATGTTCTTTATCGTACAGGGACGTACCCTCTCGCTCGAATATATGACCGGCTTTGAGAAACAGCATAACGAAAGTGTCCGGAAGGCCGTAAAGAAAAAGATGTACACGCCGGATCTTGCCAAGGAACTCGCCGCCCTGAAACCGGATGCCGAGGCCTACAACCGGCGGGTGCGTCAGTTCAATCATGATATGGATTCCGTATGTCGCGTTACTCCCGGCACACGCTATTTTACCGATGCCGAGCGGAAAGCTTACAGCACTATCGGCGGTTCCATGCATCTGTATAATGATTATACGATCTACGGGGAGGTGATTTCCGGTCTGGAGATTATTGACAGGATCGCGGAACTGGAGACCGATTCCCGCGATCGTCCCAAAATCGATGTGCGTATGAAGATACGTGTCATCGAATGAAAAGGTACTTTTTAAAAGATGGTATTTTATCTTCTTAAATTTTGTGATTCAAGAAGAAATAAGTATCTTTGCGCCTGCAAAAATATAAATCATAAACATAAAATAGTAAACTGTAATGAATATTACAAAGAAAGTCGTAGATGACGTAAATATTGTTTTGAGCCTTGAAATCAGCAAAGCAGATTATGCCGAAGCTGTGGAAAAAGCGTTGAAGTCTTACCGTCAGCGTGCACAGATGCCCGGTTTCCGCAAAGGTATGGTGCCGCTTAGCCTGGTAAAGAAGATGGTCGGAACACAGATTACTTATGATGAAGTAAATAAGCTGATCAATTCAGAACTTTACAAATATATTAGCGAGAACAAGGTCAATGTTTTGGGTGAGCCGATGTTGAACAACGAGCAGACCCCGGTTGACTTCATGGCAGAGGAAAACTTTACGGTTAGCTTCGATATCGCACTCGCTCCCGAATTTGATTTGAAGTTGGATGACAGCGTAAAAATCCCGTACTATACTATCAAAGTCGATGACAAGATGCTTCAGGGCCAGATCGATGGCTACCGCCGTCAGTTCGGTGAGTATGTCCAGGTTGAAGAGGTCGCTGCTGAGGATGTTGTTAAGGGTAACATGGCCGAGCTGGATGCCGAAGGTAACATCGTGGAAGGCGGCATCGTTGCCGAAAACACCACCGTTTATCCCCGCTATTTTAAAAACGAGGATGAAAAGGCCAAATTCATCGGTGCCAAGAAGTTCGCTTCTGTGGATTTCAACCCCGCTGTCGCTTCTGATAACAGCGAGAACGAATTGGCCTCCATGTTGCAGATCGACAAGGAGCAGGCCAAGGATGTGAAGGCCAATTTCCGTTTCACCATCACTGAAATCACCCGTCACAACGAGGCCGAAATGAATGAAGAGTTCTTCAAGAAAGTATTCGGTGACGAATGTACTACCGAGGAGGCTTTCAAAGCCAAGGTGAGTGAGATCATTTCTGCCCATTTGAAGGAAAACAGCGAATATAAGTTCGCTGTCGATGCCCGCGAAACCCTCAAAGCCTCTGTAGGTGAACTGACCTATCCGACAGAAGCTCTCAAGCGCTGGATGTTGGCGAAAGACGAGAAGCGTGACGCCGCCAAACTGGATGAAGATATGCCTAAGATTCTTGAGGATCTCAAGTGGCAGCTTATCGAAGAGAAGATTGTTTCTGCCAATGGTATTCAGATTTCCGATGAAGACATCCGTATGGAGGCATTTGCCGCTATTCGCAATCAGATGATGCAGTACGGCATGTCTAATCTGCCGGAAGAATATCTGGCTTCCTATATCGAATCGGTTATGAAAGACGAAAAGCAGAAGGCTCACTATCGTGACATGGCTGTTTCCCGCAAGATCATCGCCAAGATTCGTGAAGTCGTGACTTTGGAAAACAAAGAAGTGACGATGGAGGAATTTTCAGATCTTTTGAAGTAAATTCAGGATTATAAAAGATGGTTATAAGATACGGAGTGAAAACCTCTTGACGTAGGTTTTGGCTTCGTATCTTCTGTTTTTACTCCGGGGGCGGCCGGAATGATGTCCGGGCCTGCTTGGTGGGAGACGGGAGAGAAACGTTAGCTTCGGAATATTGATAATAGCAACATATATGGTACAACTGGAGACCATCCGCATGTGGGGAGCCTGTTTTTTTCGTCCTTTGCTCTATATTTGTGTAGGGGGAGGCATTACCGGCATGTTGTTCGATTTTGTTCTGGCTTCCGACGATCATCTATGGCTGGTGCTGGTGGTCCCTATGATTCTGATTACCCTTTTCATCACCATCATCGGTGTGGTCAATATATGGCTCCGATACCGGGCCTGGCGTGACGACGGCCTCATGCGGACTTATAGCTGGCGGGAATTGCTATGGCTTTATCTCCGGTGTTTCTTCGTTGTGGTGGCCGGTTTGTCGCTGGCAGCGGTTTTCTATTTGATGGTGGATTTACTTCCCGGGCATATCGCTCATCTGGTCTTGTCCTGGAGTTCTGTATTTTATATCCTGTGTACTACACTGACGGTCATCGCCGTGTCAAGCATTCTCCGGGGGGAAAGCCTGCAGGAGATACGTCTTCGCAACGCCCAGAATGAAAATCTCTTGTTGAAAAGCCAGCTGAATCCCCATTTCCTCTATAATACACTGAACAACATCGACGCCTTGATCTGGATGGACCAGGAGAAGGCGTCGGATGCCGTTGTCAAACTTTCTGAACTGATGCGCTATCTGACTTATAGTGCTCGCCAATCTTATGTAACCGTCGGGGAGGAGGTGGAGCAGCTCCGCCAGCTTGTCGATTTGCAGATGCTTCGGATGAGCAGGCCCGGAGCCTTGGTTCTGGAGACCGAGATTCGTGATGAAAGTCAGAAAATCGCCCCGCTTTTGCTTATGCCGCTGGTTGAAAATACTTTTAAGCATTGCGGTTCCATGCAGGAATTGAACGCGATTGTCCTGCGGCTGGAAACGACACGGGACCAATTGCGTTTTGTTACGGAAAATAATCTTCCGCCTGCAGAAGAAGAGGCCGTGCACCCGCATCGGATGTCCGAAAAACGTAACCGCCGGGGTGGACTGGGGCAAAAAGTGCTGAGGCGCCGCCTTCAGTTGCTGTACCCCGACCGTTTTACATTCAGCGCCGCCCGGACACAGGATGGCCGCTATCGGGCGGAACTCGTGATCCGTTGGAGCGAAGAGTGAAATGTTTTTCCGCATTCGGAAAAGGAGAAAACAGGGTATGGAATGTCGTTTCCGTTCTGTAAATAGGGAATAATGAGCGAATTGATTATACTTTTTATAAAAATTATTGTTTTTCACATAAAAAAGCGATATCTTTGCGGTATAAAAAGACAAGAAAAATGAATCTTTGAAACGACAGCTTTGTGGAATATATGAATTTTACTCACTGCTATGGTCTGAAATAGAAAAGGGGCGGGACCGTACATTGCCGGTTTGCCTCGGGTCTGGAAAGATCATAGGTTTGTAATTTCCTTTGAATACATTTTCATCAGCTTTTTGTCAATGATTTCATTCTGAATGATGGATTCTTGGGCTTTTTCATTGTCAGATCTTTTGTGTGGATGTTTGTCGGGGCGCGCCGGTATCCCGTATCCGGAATGAAACAGCCCGTCTCATAAACAGGAATACATTTATATGTGATTGGAAATAAATATGAAAAGAATTTTTATTTTCTCTTTTTTATTGTTCTTCCTTACTGCGGCAAGGGGAGAGGATTGTGTTGTGGTACATCTCCGGTCAGGAGGCAAGATGTTCTTTTTCATCGAAGAGCATCCTAAGATTACGATCGAAAACGGTGCTTTCTGCGTCTCTGCGCAACATCTGGAAATTTCCGATATCAGCAAATACACGATTGAAGATGTGGATCCTTCGGATGTGATTCGCATTCAGGCGGAGGATAGCCGAAGTCTCAGATCTGTTGCCGGAAAAGTGATTGTCCGACCGAAGTCGGACAATCCGCTTATACAACTTTATAATATAGGTGGTGTCGCTTGTCCGGTCGAGAGGCGTTTTGCGGCCGATGGTTCTGTCATCATCGATCTCGGCGGCCTTCCGTCCGGCTATTATATTCTCAAAATAGATACTGAAACATTTAAAATTCAGCGATGATGAGGCTTCGATATATTTTGTCGTGGGTGCTGTGTATCTGTGCCGCTGCATTCTGTTTTGCCGGAACGGATGACACTCACCGGCAGGTTCTGATTTTCCGGAATACGGGAGAGGTAAATCTGTTATATGCCGATAATCTCGACAGCATAACGACCACCCATGAGGTACAGCGTTTTTTTCTGAAAGATTCGGTCATTGCGGTTCCTATCTCCGAGATTGATTCTGTGGCATTCGGGGAGCGCAACGTGATCGAGATCGCTGAAAATGTCCGTGAACTGACCGATGCGGATAGCGGATACATTATTAAATATGAGAATAATGTTATTTATTATAAACTTCATACTCCGCAGGACTTTGTGCCTTGCAAAGGCGAGAAACTTTACTATCCTGCGCGCACGGAAATCTTTCCTTATGGGCTGAGTGCCGTTGTCCGGACGGTACGGAAGAGTGCCGAAGCCATTGAAGTCGACGTAGAAGAGGTGGAACTGCATGAAATATACAGGCGTCTGTTTTATGCCGGACCCATACGGCTGCAGACGGGGTCGCAGGCCGTTCCGATGAAGGAGATAGGCCTCGATGGCAAAATTCCGCTGTCTTTTGAAATGGAGTTGGGCAAAACTGGAAAGTTGGAGCTGGGCGGCAATGTCGATATCACAGGTACGTTGGTCGTCAATATATTCGGCCATTCTTATTTTCATGCGGACATCGACGTAGAGCCGTCCATAGGATTCGGTTTCCAGTTGAAATCCGACGATAGCGACCTTCTTGAATGGGAATCGAAGGACAAAATCAGGATTCCGCTTGTCACATTGGCGAAAATAATCAATATCGAGGCCGCAGTAAGAGCGTTCGCAGAACTGGAGGCTGAACTGAAGTTTCATTACACGACCGAATTGAAAGCGAAATACCGTACCTCGTGGACCAGACGTGACGGCGTCAATGAGTTTTCCATGTCCCGGGTGCTTCTACAGGAAGCAAAAGAACAGGCGCAGATCGATGTGACCCTCAACGGTTCCCTTTTTTCGGGTTTTGTCCTGTTACTGGACTTTAATATTATCGGCGTCGCCGGTGTCAGGGAGAAACTGAAGCTCGGATCCGATTTTTCCGGAGAAGTTGGCATCAATGTCCTGCGTTCTCTTGGCAAATACGATCCGGAAACTTATGCCAAGGGTGAATTGAGCTATGGCCTGCGTACCAAGATGGAAAACGGCGTGTTTATCAAAAATTACTTTAGCGGAGAAGAGGAATACAAGAAGCTTTTCGATCATCCTGATTTCTCTTTTGGCAAAAAAGTGCTTTCTCTTTTCCCTGACTGCAGCGGGACGAAGGCTGTCTGTTCATTGCCTGGCGATCGGGAGGTCTCCGCATCGACAAAAATCACCGTACCTTTGGAGCGCCCGCTTGAAATGGGTTTTGCCCTTGTGGACGGTAGCGGGAAAACGGTAGATAGTACGTTTGTCACTACCGTCGATGCCGGTATCGAGAACATCCTGGGTGTTTGCGGAGCGATGACTGCCGCTTCCGCCACCGATTTGAGCGGTTTCCGCTCGCATCCCATTTTTCACTATGCCGGCTATACGATCAAGGCGGCGCCGGTGGCTGTCTGCAACGATGTTTTTATACAGCCTTTCGCCATGTTTGCGAGCAATGGCCCTGTGTCTGTCATTTCCGGCATACCCTTTACCGGAGGTGTACGTACGGAACAGACCACCTATCTAGCCGGGGCCTATCTGCCGGTTCATGTTCGCGACACCGTGTTTGTGCCGGAGGCCGGATGGGGAATCGGTGCCGGCCAATATATCCCGGACGGGGACCAGGGAAATCTCTATGGCACCTGGCGGTCGGAAGAGGATGTCACTTTCATTTTCCGCGAGGATTATACCGGTGTTCGCAGCGAATCTGGTAGCGAAGAGGGATTTGCCTATGAAATTAATTGTCCTCGTGGTGGAAATCTCATGCTCCGCTATGCGCATGGAGGGACCGCCGTGTATAATATCGAGAGCCTTACTCAGTCCAGAATGTGCCTGCGTGACGGCCATGGAACGGTAATAACATTCAATAAACAATAAACTATGAAGAGAATCTATTTTACAATTGTGATGTGCGTGATGGCGGTTGCTCTGAAGGCCCAGATGGGTTATCAGGTGGCGCTTCTCAACACCGCTACGGGAGAGCCACGGGCGAATGTGACAGTGACGGCCGCAGTTTCGATTACCAACAGTGACGGAGCGACGGTTCATACGGAGACGCAGACGGCAACGACGAACGATTTTGGTATTCTATCTTTATCGGTGGGTCATGCCGATACGTTTAAGGAGGCCGACTGGAACAAGTTGCCGTTCTTTATCTCAGTTTCAGTGGACGGCGTATTGGTTGGGAAGAGCCAGATATTGAGTGTCCCTGTGGCAGAGTATGCGAAGGTTGCCGGTAATGTGCTTACTAAGGAGATGCTGGTGGGGACGTGGGAGTGGAGGATTGATTATGGTTGGAGATACGTATCGGAGTCATATCATTTTGATATGGATGGTACCTGTACTAGAGTTGAGTTTGAAAAAGTGTATGCTAATGAATCGCATCTTTCTGAAGAATACACATATGTTTATAAATATCGGTATGAGATATTATTTGCATCCATGATTCTTTTAATTTTTGAGGCTGCTGATAATAGTTATAGAGATAATGAATTTTGGGTATATTCTTTTTCTGAAAGGGCTTTGGTAGGTAATGCCTACTCTTGGGTACTTAAAAAACAGTAGTAATTAGCAACTATTTTCATAACGTTTGTTGCTTTTCATAGGATTATTGCTAAAAACAGATTTGCAGCATTTCTTATAACAATTTTGGAATTTTTGTTAGAATGATTGACCTTTTGGTTATATATTGTGTGGAAATACAGTGTCGTAGATAAATTTCACTATTTTTTTGAATCGACAGATTGTAGATATTCCCAGCTCCACGGGCATGGAATCTCTGTTTCAATATTTGGTTGTGCAAAAAATGGGGAATGTCTCGCAAACTCGGTGAGAACTTGTAAAAACTTCGCCTTGACCGCCTCTTCGCATATTGTTGCCGCTTGCCCGTGCGATTTCAGGATTTCCGACGGGCTGCTTGTCGCCCGCGCCTTGCCGGTTGGCATCACAGACGCAAGGGGCGGGACCGAATGCAGGCCGGGAGCCGCTATCGGCAATCTGTTTGCCCGTGCGGATTTTCCGGTGCCCGCCATTCATGGAGAGTTCGCCCTTTCCGGTGTTCCCGTTGGCCTGAAACTTACAAAATGTCATCTTTTCGGCGTCATGTTTTTCATTATTGATTTTTTGTTCGTTTATTCCGGCGTTTTGTCGTATATTTGCCGGAAGTATTTTTGTCGTAGAAATTAAAATCAGATAGGTATGGATAAGCAAGTAGATTGGTCAAATCTTTCTTTTGGTTATAGAAAGACAGATTATAATGTTCGCTGCACGTTCGAGAACGGAAAATGGGGTGAACTGAGGGTTTCCGACTCCGAGGAGGTCAGCATGCACATGGCGGCCACAGTTCTCCATTACGGGCAGGCCGGTTTCGAGGGGCTGAAGGCCTTTCGCGGCAAAGACGGCAGGATCCGCATATTCCGCATTTCGGACAATGCCCGGCGCATGCAGAGCACGTGCGAAGGGATCATGATGGCCCCGCTTCCCGACGGCCTGTTTGAAGAGGCTGTCTGCAAGGCGGTGGAACTGAACGCGGATTATGTGCCGCCCTATGAATCGGGTGCCTCGCTGTATATCCGCCCGGTGCTGTTCGGTACGGGCGCCCAGGTGGGCGTTCATCCGGCCGACCGCTATGAGTTCATCGTTTTCGTCATGCCGGTGGGCGCCTATTTCAAGGACGGATTCCACGCCACGCCGTGCTGTATCCTCCGTCACTATGATCGTGCCGCCCCCTACGGCACCGGACGCTGGAAGGTGGGAGGCAACTATGCCGCCAGCCTTTCGGCCGGAATGAAAGCCCACGAAATGGGTTACAGCGCCGTGGTGTATCTGGATGCACGTTCCAAGAAATATATCGACGAATGCGGGCCGGCCAATTTCTTCGGCATTGAAGGCAATACCTATGTCACGCCGCAGTCCGAAAGCATTCTGCCCTCCATCACCAACAAGAGCCTCATGCAGCTGGCAGAGGATATGGGGATGAAGGTGGAACAGCGCCCGATGCCGGTCGAGGAACTGAACTGCCTGGATGAGGCCGGCATGTGCGGCACGGCAGCTGTGATCGCCCCGATTTCACACATCGACGACCTCGACGAGAACATCGTCTACCGCATCCTGGACGGCAAGGAGCCGGGACCGGTCTGCAAGAAGCTGTACGAGACCCTGAGAGGCATCCAGTACGGAGACCTGGAGGATAAACACGGCTGGGTAACGGTTTTATAATATATTCGGGAGCCAATGATAGACTATGACCTGACGCGCATCAAAGCGCTCGTGTTCGATATCGACGGGGTGCTGTCGGCATCGACTGTCCCCATGTCGGCCGACGGCGAGCCGTTGCGTACGTTGAACATCAAAGACGGTTATGCCATCCGCCTGGCCGTGAAACAGGGGATGACCGTGGGGATCATTACCGGTGCGCGCACCGAAGCGGTACGTCACCGTTATCAGAAATTAGGAGTGGAGCATATCTACATCGGGGCCTCGGTCAAGACGAACGAGCTGGCCGACTTTTTGCAGAAAACCGGTCTTTCGGCCGACGAGGTGCTCTATATGGGCGATGATATTCCCGACTACGAAGTGCTGCGGAGCGTTGCCCTGCCGGTCTGCCCGGCCGACGCAGCTCCGGAAATCAAGGCTGTCTGCCGTTACGTCTCTCCCTATAACGGCGGATATGGCTGCGGCCGTGATGTTGTGGAGCAGGTTCTGAAGGCACAGGGGCTCTGGATGGCCGATCATGCTTTCGGCTGGTAGGGCCGGGGTGTGAAGAGAGAAACCGGGCACGGAAACAATGACCGTATAAACAGAAATAAAGATGATAAAGAAACTTTTGCTGGCGAGCAACTCACCGCGTCGCCGCGAACTCCTCGGCGGACTGGATATCCCCTTTGAGGTCGTGCGGCTGAAGGAAATCGAGGAAACCTATCCGGCCACACTGCAGGGAGGTGAGATTCCCCTGCACATAGCGCGGCTGAAAATGCGGGCTTACGACCTGGCGCTGGCCGACGGCGAGGTATTGGTGACGGCCGATACCATCGTCTGGGCCGACGGCAAGGTGTTCGGAAAGCCTGACGGCGAGGCCGGTGCCGTGGCCATGCTGCAGGCATTGGCCGGGCGCACGCACCAGGTATTTACGGGGGTCTGTCTGCGCTCCGCCTATGAGGAATGTGAATTCGTCTGCTCTACCGACGTCACTTTTTCCGCGTTGACGGACGAGCAGATCCGCTATTATGTCGCTCATTACCGCCCAATGGACAAGGCCGGGGCCTATGGCATTCAGGAATGGATCGGGTATGTGGGCGTCGAGAGCATCCGGGGCAGTTATTTCAACGTCATGGGGCTGCCGGTGCAGCGCCTATATACTGCATTGGGAAAAATGAAAGCGTAGAAAGAACAAAAAGAGGGCTTATACATTTATTAATATATAATAGAAATCATATAACAAGATGAAGAATTTATACTTTGGAACAATAGCGGCCGTGTGCCTTATTGCATTGAATGCCTGTTTTGGAAACAAGAAGTACACGGTTGTCGGAACCGTTGACGAACAAAGCCGGGATACTTTGGTGCTGATGCTCGATCTGAACGGCGATATTCTGGATTCCGCCCGCGTCGAGAACCGTACGTTCCGGTTTGCCGGCGAGGTCGAGAGGGAACAACTGGTGTATGTCGGTAGCAATTCGGCGGTGGGTATCATCGCTTTGGAGCCCGGCAAGATAGAGGTGACGGTAGACGGCCGGGACATTTTGGCCTCCGGCACTCCGCTGAACGATGATATCAATGCTTTCCAGGTCAGCTGCCGCGATATAGAGAACAGCGCGATGGATAACATGCAGATGATCGCCTCGATGGGGCAGACTCCGATCACGGACAGCCTTGCCATGGTCGTGTTTCAGCAATACAACACCTCGCTCGAGCATCTCATCGATTCTACTTACGAGGCCAACCCCGATAATCTGGTCGGAGTTTTCATGATGGCGTTGAAGACAAGCAATGTGGCTACTTACGACGAGCTGATGGCTCTGCTGGAGGATGCCGATCCCTATATCCTCAATTCGGAATTGATCCAGCAGCGCATGGAGATCCTTAAAAACGACGGCGCGGGCGTCGACATGGCCGATGCTGCGGCTTACGGCGAAATGCCGGGCGGCGTCGGGAACGGACAGCTTTTTATCGATTTCACCGGTATCGACACCGCCACGGGCGATAGTGTCAGCCTCAGCGATTATGTCGGCAAAGGGGTGCCGGTATTGGTTGACTTCTGGGCCTCATGGTGCGGTCCGTGCCAGAGGGAGATGCCCACGGTCAAGGCGATTGCCGACAAATATGCCGGTAAGGTCAAAGTGATCGGCGTCGGTGTCGGCGACACGCCTGACAATCATAAGGCGGCCGTGCAGAAATGGGGCATTACCTGGCCGCAGATTCTGGATATCGATGAAGAGGCGGTGATGGCATATAATGTCCAGGCCATTCCCTTTATGATACTTTTTGCCGGCGATGGTACGGTTTACGGTCAGAATCTGAGGGGCGAAGCTGTCGATGAGGCCGTGCAGGAACTACTGAAACGCTGAGTGACGATGGAGAAGATCATTTTGGGGATAGACCCGGGAACCAACGTCATGGGATATAGCGTTCTTGAGGTGCGGGACAAGTCCCCGCACCTCGTTGTGATGGGAGTGTTGCAGCTTTCAAAATTTGAAAGTCACTATCTCCGGCTGAAGCGAATTTTTGAACGGGTGCTGGGACTCATCGACCAGTATCATCCGGACGAGCTGGCCATAGAATCGCCCTTTTTGGGCATTAATGTACAGTCGATGGTGAAACTCTGCCGCGCACAGGGGGTGGCCATGGCGGCGGCGGTGTCGCGCGAGCTGCCGGTGTATGAATATGCTCCGATGAAAATCAAGATGGCGATCACGGGAAACGGATCGGCTGCCAAGGAACAGGTTTCGGCCATGGTGAAACGCATTCTGCATCTGAGCGATGAGGATCTTGACACGAAACTGGATGCCACCGATGCCCTCGGGGCCGCATTGTGCCACTATTATGAGACCTCCCGCCCGATCAGCGTGGGCGGTTCCGGGTGTAAATCGTGGAAAGATTTTATGCAGAAGAACCCCGACAAGATACATAAGTGATCCTGCGGTCCGGTAAAAACGTTTTGTTTGTTTAGTATAATTGCCAATTTGCCGGGTTTCGTGTAACAGAGGGCCGGAAGCGGTGATTTTTGTTCTGGAAAAGTTACGGAAATCCTGATAGTCCGTATCTTTGCACCGGTTTCCGAAAGGAATCCGATTTTTATGAATTGCAATTATTTAAGGTATTATTAAAATTTTAAGTGTTATGGTTTCAAGTATTAAAGGAAGACATCTTCAGTGTGTGGCAATTGTTGCCTACGTTCTTACAATGATGTATGTCGCTTGGGAAATGGTAAAATGATCCGCTTCCCTTGTTTTGGATTAATTGAAGTATTTTTTATAGAAGCGCCGGTATGGATTTCTTTCCTTACCGGCGCTTTTTTTGTCTCATTTTTCATATTTTTCTTTATAAATGGTCTCTTTTCGTAAAAAAATGCTCTTTTTTACGAAAAATGAACCCGTATATTTGCAAATTCGGGAACTATAATTAATATTTGTAATGAAAGAAATTTGACAGACAGGGAATTTCAGAAGATGGAATGAAAACACCGCCGGCCGTAAGATCCCGAAGTCGGGGATAGTGAAGGAAAATTTGGTGATTGCGAGGGCGGTAATATATCGGATGACAATCGTTTAATTTTATCATATTATGGATTCAAACCAGAACAGACTCTTATGGGGACTTTGGACCCTGTTGATTGCCCCGGCGTTCGTTTCCTGTTACGAATCGGCCGATGAAAATCTGGATAAAGCCCTTGCACAGGCGAAGTTGAAAATCACTACGCGTTCGGCGGGGGAGATAATTTATCCGCTTACGGTTTATGCATTCGATCCGCTTACGGAAGAATGCCGGTTGCAGAAGACCTTTAATGCCGATGCCGCTTCGGCGGCGCAGCTGGAGTTGCCCGAGGGCAGGTACCGGCTGGTGGCCATGGCCGGAACCGCAGGTTGCGACGTGCCTTCGAAACCGGTGTTGAGCGGGGTCGTTTCAATGCCCGATGATAATTGTCTCGACCATCCGCTGATGCAGGGAGGCGCCGATCTGACGGTTACGGGCAATGCTTCGGTCGACATTATGATGTATCACAGCGTTGCATCCGTCAGTGTTGTGCTTTCCGAGGTGCCGGCTGATGTCGCCTCTGTCGACGTGACTTTTTCCGACTTCTATCAGACTCTTGCTTTTGATGGTGAATGCGGCGGAAGCGCTCCTGTTACGGTCAGCTGTCTGAAGAATGGGGATTTGTGGGAGGCGCCGGTCGTTTATGTATTGCCGGGTTGCGGTCAGAAACTGTTGTTGACCCTCAGCCTTATTGCGGCCGACGGGTCCAGGTCCGATTACGGTTACACTTATCAGGGCGCGATTGCCGCGAACAGGCCTTATCGGTTCTCCGGCAGTTACCGGGGCGGTTTCGGTGTCAATGGTATCATCGATGTGGCGGATTGGGATACGGGAGAGTTTGTCGATTTCACTTTCGGCGTCGGGGAGGACGATGGTGACGATACCGGTGGTGGCAGCGGAGATCCGGGACAGGGCGGAACGGTAGCGGTCAGTAGTTTGCCGGTGTCGGAAACGATCTGGAACGGACATTTTGTCGCCCTCGTGCAAAATGCGGACGCTTCCGGGGCCGATGTGCTTCTGCTCAGTCTTTCGGAATGGAAGGGCGTCCCTGCCGAAGCCCAAACCGCCGGGGTAGCACAGGCTCTTGCCGACAGTTATGTTGAAGGCGGTATCGGCGGCTGGCAGATTCCGGTGAAAGAAGAGGTGCAGGCTATGAAAGATGCTTTCGGTATCCGGCTTTCCGATATCAACCGGACATTGGTATCGGCCGGCGGCGAGGTACTTACCGATTCCGGCGAGGATGCGGAAAGGAATGCGGTCCGTTATCTTTGTGACGGGGGTGAGAAAAGTTATTCCTGGGATGTGAGAAGCGCTTCTTTTACAACTCCGGGAACCAAGCGAAACTATTATCTCCGTGCCGTGAAGAAATTGAGGATGGTTGTGAAAGATAGATAAGGCTGCGCGTTTCTATGGGGCGGATACATATCTCATTCCGAAGTCATTGTTCCGACGTTTGCCGTTTCAAATAAAAAGAAACCCCGTCTGCTGTGAAAATGCAGACGGGGTTGTTTCATTTTGGCCTGAATCTTATGCCTCAGTGATAGCTTCGTTAGGACATGCACCCTCACAAGCGCCACAGTCGATGCATACGGATGCATCGATAGTATAAACATCACCTTCAGAGATTGCTTCTACCGGACATTCGCCGATACAAGAACCACAAGCTACACATTTGTCAGCGGAAATAACGCGTGCCATAATTTTTTTTGAATTTAAGATTTTGTTATTAGTACTAATGATATATTTCCAAGGGCCTGATAACCCTGAAAACGTCGGCAAAAGTAGTGTTTTTAACCGATTCGGGCAACTATTTGACCCTTTTTTTTCGATAGAATCATGTTTTTGATCCCCTTGAGAGGCGAGAAGGAGAATTTTTTCTTACTTTTGTGCAATAGTTCTGGATCGACGATTCGGGATTTCCTGTTTTCAGTTAAAAATAATATCTATGTATAGTTTTTTGCTTTCATTATTGGTCCTTGTTGCCGGTTATTTTGTGTACGGACATTTTATCAGCCGGGTTTTCGCTCCTGATGCTTCGCGCCAGGCCCCTTGCTTTTCACAACAGGACGGTGTAGATTTTATTCCGATGCCTACCTGGCGTGTGTTCATGATCCAATTTCTCAACATAGCGGGCTTGGGGCCTATATTCGGTGCCATCATGGGTGCGAAATTCGGTACCGCCTCTTATTTATGGATCGTATTGGGAACGATTTTCGCCGGGGCCGTGCATGATTATCTGGCCGCCATGATTTCCATGCGTCACGGTGGCGAAAGTCTGCCTGAAATTATCGGGCGATACCTTGGCCAGGGTATGAAACGTGTCATGTGCCTCTTTACGGTGGTTCTGATGATTCTTGTCGGTGCTGTCTTTGTTTCGGGACCGGCCGAATTGCTGGCGGCATGGACTCCGGATTGGTGTAATGCCTATGTCTGGATCGTTATTATCTTTATCTATTATATTTTAGCCACTTTACTTCCTGTCGATAAGATCATCGGCCGGGTTTATCCGTTTTTTGCGGGCTGTCTGCTCTTCATGGCGTTGGGGATCCTGGGTTATCTGCTGATCGAGCACCCCCGGTTGCCGGAGTTGTGGGAGACACTGGTGTTAGGCATCAAATACGAAACCAATCCGATCTTTCCCATGATGTTTATTTCCATTGCCTGTGGAGCGATCAGCGGTTTCCATGCTACGCAATCGCCTCTGATGGCGCGTTGTCTGAAGAATGAGAAACTGGGACGTCCCTGTTTTTACGGCGCGATGGTGACAGAGGGCATTGTGGCCTTGATCTGGGCGGCGGCGGCCACCTGTTTCTTCCATGACAATGGTGTGGCCGATGCCGCGGGCGTACCCTATTCCGGCGCAAAGGTCGCCACGCTTATCTCGACCGACTGGCTCGGCATGATCGGCGGTCTTCTGGCCGTTATCGGCATTGCCGTGGCTCCGATTACCAGCGGCGATACGGCTTTGCGTTCCGGCCGTTTGATTGTGGCCGATTTCCTGCATGTGGAACAGACCTCCATGCGTCGCAGGCTGTATATCTGTGTGCCTATTTTTATCGTTACTGCCGCAATTCTGGTCTGGAGCATCGGCGATAAGAACGGATTCAACGTCTTGTGGCGTTATTTCGCATGGTGTAATCAGACACTGGCCGTTTTTACGCTTTGGGCCATAACCGTATTTCTGATGAAGACACGCAGACTCTTTTGGGTCACTTTTGTTCCTGCCGTTTTTATGACGGCTGTCTGCACCTGTTATATTTTGGTCGCTCCAGAGGGTTTTTCTCTGCCTTACGGCTGGGGGATTTCCGTCGGTACGGGATGTGCTGTGCTGACCGGCATCGGCTTTTTAGGATACTATAGGAAGATCCGTCGCTTACAGGATACCGGAGTGGGAGAAAAGAATACAGAGGATTGACGATTTTTTAATTTGTGCGTTTCCTGTGGCTGTTGAATTAAAATATCTGGTCGGGGTCGGTCCGAAACGTGCCGAATTGATAGAGGCGGAATTGAAAATTCATTCTGTCGATGAGCTGATCGGTTATTTTCCGTACCGCTATGTCGATAAATCCCGCATTTATAAGATTTCAGAGATTGACGGCAACATGCCATATATCCTTTTACGTGGTCGTTTTGTGACTTTCGAGGAGGTCGGTGCCGGTGCCAATCGTCGCCTGGTCGGGCGCTTTACCGATGATAGCGGAGTAATCGAGTGTGTCTGGTTCAAAGGCATCAAATATATATTGAACAGTGTCGACCGCGGGCGGGAATATCTCCTTTTCGGTAAGCCTGCCGTGTTCCAGAACTCTTATAACATCGCCCATCCGGAGTTGGAAACCTCATCCGATGAGGCGGTCGATAATACCCAGGGATTAGTCGGCATGTACAACACGACCGAGAAGATGAAACGGGCCGGTCTTACGACACGGGCGCTGCAGAAGATCATTCTCGGTTATTTTCAGCGCAATCCTGCTCCCTTTTCGGAGACATTACCGGCTTATGTGGTGGAACGCATGCATTTGATGAATTACAATCAGGCGATTCGCCAGATTCATTTTCCTGCCAATCCGGAAAATCTTCGTCAGGCGCAGTTCCGGTTCAAATTTGAAGAGTTGTTTTATCTGCAGCTCTACCTTGTGCGCAGTTTTAAGATGCGTCAACAGGCATTGGCCGGTTTTCAGTTTACAAGAATCGGCAGTTTTTTCAATGATTTCTATACAAAATGTCTTCCTTTCGAACTGACAGGAGCTCAGAAGCGGGTGCTGAAAGAAATACGTCAGGATGTCGGCAGCGGTCGTCAGATGAACCGGCTGCTGCAGGGGGATGTTGGCAGCGGGAAGACGCTGGTGGCCCTGATGACCATGCTGATGGCATTGGATAACGGCTTCCAGGCCTGCATGATGGCGCCTACAGAGATTCTGGCCACGCAGCATTATGAGGGATTGCTGGAGATGCTTACTATGATAGGGATCAATGTCGCCCTTTTGACCGGTTCAACACCGAAAAAGCAGCGTGATAAAATCCACGCCGCGCTTGAAGACGGTACGTTGCATATCCTGATCGGAACCCATGCGCTTATAGAGCCGGATGTGAAGTTCCGGAATCTCGGGATGGTGATCATCGACGAACAACACCGTTTCGGGGTGAAACAACGGTCGTTATTATGGCAGAAGAACTTGCGGCCGCCCCACGTGCTGGTGATGACTGCCACGCCGATACCGCGCACGCTGGCCATGACGGTCTACGGAGACCTGGATGTATCGGTCATTGACGAATTGCCCCCGGGACGCAAGCCTATACAGACGCTCCATCGTTTCGACAACCAGCGTCTGGGGCTGAATAAGGCCATTCGCGGTCAATTGCAGCTTGGCCGACAGGTATATGTCGTTTATCCTCTGATCGAGGAGAATGAAAAACTGGCTTATAGGAACGTCGAGCAGGGATTTGTCAATATGCAGGAGGCTTTTCCGGACTACCGGGTGGTGATGGTGCATGGTAAAATGAAGCCGAAGGAGAAAGAGGCGGCCATGCAGCGGTTTGTCAGCAATGAGGCCCAGATCATGGTGGCCACGACGGTGATCGAAGTGGGTGTGAACGTGCCGAATGCTTCGGTGATGATTATCGAAAGTGCCGAGCGCTTCGGTCTGTCGCAATTGCATCAGTTACGCGGACGTGTGGGGCGCGGCGCCGATCAGAGTTTCTGTATACTGGTCACTAATTACAAGCTGAGTGATGACACGAAGAAGCGAATGGACATTATGTGCCGCACGACCGACGGATTTGAGATAGCGGAGGCCGATCTTAAGATGCGCGGCCCGGGAGATTTGGAGGGAACACAGCAGAGCGGTCTCGCTTTTGATCTGAGGATCGCCAGTCTGGTAAAGGATGGAGTGATTCTCCAGCAGGCGCGTCAGTTGGCGATGGAAATCGTGGAGCGCGATCCGATGCTGGAAGCATCGCAAAACAATATCCTGAGAAATCGCCTGGAGAAATTGTTCTCCAAGAAGGTCGATTGGAGCCGCATCAGCTGAGCCGGAAAGTTTTAATATATCGTACTTTCTTTTGTTTTTTATGAAGCATCTGCCTGGCAGTGCGTTCATGCTGTTTCATGAGTTTTGGGAAATCCCGGAATGGAACCGCTTGGGGCCGGCAACATCTTGGAAGCGGAATATTCCTATAGCATCGTTTTTTTATGAAATAATCCCCGGGAAAAGGATTCTGTTTTTAGTCGGATCCTTTTCCCGGGGATGAGTGTTTATCAGAGTTTTTTCGGCGTAAGATTATTGCCGGTATGGAAACTCTGTGTGAAAATCTTTTCTTTCCTTATTTCGCCTATCCGATTACCAGATGTCCACGCGTTCTTCTTTCGGAAGATAGAGTGAATCGGTAGGTTGGATATCGAATGCTTCATACCAGGCGTCGATATGGGGCAGTGTACCGTTTACACGAAGGAAGTTGGCAGAGTGCACATCCATCATCGTGTAATAACGGAGAATTTCTTCGGAACTTACGCCGGCCCATACGGTCGAATAGGAGAGGAAGAAACGCTGTTCGGGGGTGAAACCGTTATCGACAGAAAGGGGATTCTTCTGCATGGCCTTCTGAAGAGCGGAGAACGCGATGTTCACACCACCGTGGTCAGCCAGGTTCTCGCCGAGGCAGAGGTGACCGTTGGAGTGCAACTCTCCGGGGATTACCCAAAGGCTGTCGAAATAGTTGGCCAGCTGTTCGGCCGGAACCTTGAATTTTTCGATATCATCTTCATTCCACCAGACGCGGAGGTTACCCTCTTTGTCGAACTGACGACCCTGGTCATCGAAGCCGTGGGTCATTTCGTGACCGATCACAACACCGATGGCGCCGTAGTTCATGGCATCGTCAGCCTCCATATTGAAGAACGGGGGCTGCAGGATACCGGCAGGGAAGCAGATTTCATTGGTGGTCGGATTATAATAGGCGTTAACCGTCTGCGGGGTCATGTACCATTCATCCCGGTCAACGGGCTTGTTATAGCGTTTCTCTTTGTTGAGATTCCAGTAGAAGCGGCTGATCTCCTGCATGTTGTCAAGCAGATTCTTTTGCGGATCGACTGTAAGAGCGGAAAGATCCTCCCATTTATCCGGATAGCCGATCTTTACATAGAAAGCATTCAGTTTGTCCAGCGCCACGGCTTTGGTACTGTCGCTCATCCATGTCTGAGCCTGGATGCGTTCTCCCAATGCGGTCTGCAGATTCTTGACCAAAGCGACCATGCGCTCCTTGTTCTCTGCCGGGAAGTACTTCTGCACATACATCTGTCCGACGGCCTCACCCAATGTGCCGTCCACGAGATTGACAGAGCGCTTCCAGCGAGGTTGCATTTCCTGTGCACCGGTGAGCTTCTGGTTGAATGCGAACTTCTCTTTGGCGAAATCGTCATTCAGGTAATTGCTGGCATGGCTGAGCAATCTCCATTCATAGATTGTTTTGAGATCTTCCAGCGGAGCGGTCATCAGCAATTGGCAGGCTTTGGCCACCGGTTCAATCTGTCCGAGGTCTACTTCTTCCGTGGCGTCGTAACCATAGTTCTTGAAGTAGGTCGCCCAGTCGAATCCGTTGGTATTTTTCGACAATTCGGCTACAGACATCTTGTGGTAGTTCTTTTCAGGGTCACGCATATCGAGACGGCTGTAGCTGGCTTCGGCAATCAGGGTCTCGTACTTCATGACGGTTTTCATTTTTGCAGTGGCTGCTTTCTCGTCGAGACCATAAAGTTTGTACATGTTCACCATGTGCTCCTTGAGGGCCTCCCGAATGGCTACGATCTGAGGATCATCGCTGAGGTAATAATCCCGGTTGCCCAGGGAAAGGCCGCCTTGTCCGATGCCGACAATATTGTTTTTGCTGTCTTTCATATCTGCGTCGATACCGATGCCGAAAAGGATATCATCGTGTTCTTCTGCCATGTATTTCAACAGATCCTCACGTGTGGAAAGGGCATAAATCTTCTCCATATAGGGTTTCAGTGGTTTAACGCCCTCGGTATTGCGGCGTACGGAATCCATGGCGAGATTGTAAAGATCGCCGACCTTTTGCGCGATGGTTCCTGCTTCATGCTGTTCGGCAGCGATGCCTTGAATGAGTTCCGCCAGCTGCTTGATGTTGTCGTCGGCCAGCTTGGTGAAAGAGCCCCAGCGGGGGAATTCGTTCGGCTGCGGATTGTGGTCAATCCATTTGTTGGTGGCGAACTTGAAAAAGTCGTCGCCGGGACGGAAGGTCGAGTCGATGTTCTGATATTCGATGCCCGAAATCTTCACGTCGGCTTTCGGGGTGCAAGCTCCCAAAGCCAATGCGCACATTGTGGCGCTCATGCAAAACTTGTTCATGAAAATAAAATTAGTTAATATATGAATTATGTCTTATAAACCTTGTTTTTTGGCTTCATTCCAAAGCGCGTCCATCTCTCCGAGAGTCATGTCGCGAAGCGGCTTCTGCTGTTCTGCCGCTTTTGCCTCGATATAATTGAAACGGCGGATGAATTTCTGATTGGTGCGTTCCAGAGCGTTGTCAGGATTGATTTTGTAAAGGCGGGCCGCATTGATAAGGCTGAAAAGCAGATCTCCGAATTCGGCTTCCATACTATCGGCTGCAGCGATCGCTTCGGTTTCTGAACCGCCGGCTTTGGCGGTTTCCATCCGGTCGATTTCTGCCTGTAGTTCATCAATCTCTTCTTTTACTTTTTCCCAGACTTGAGCGCGGGTCACGGTCTGTGAACGCGTGTCGCCGCCCTGTTGGTCGGGCAATCCCCAGTCGAAGCCGGCGTTGCGGGCCTTGTCCTGAATACGATAGGCCTTGATCAGAGTCGGCAGGGCGCCCGGTACTCCGGCCAGCACGGATTTATTGCCTCCTTTTTCCCGGAGTTTGATCTGTTCCCAGTTTTCGCTGACCTGCCTGGCATTTTCGGCCACGGCATCGCCGTAAACATGGGGATGCCTGAAAATCAGTTTGTCGCAAAGCGCATTGCAGACGTCCGCCATATCGAAATCTCCCTTTTCTTCCGCAATCTTCGCATAAAAGCATACGTGCAGCAGGACGTCGCCGCACTCTTTGCGGATTTCCGCACTGTCGCCTTTCAATAAAGCATCACAGAGCTCGTAAACCTCCTCTATGGTGTTGGGACGGAGGCTCTCGTTGGTCTGTTTCGCATCCCACGGGCACTTTACACGCAGCGTGTCGAGCACGCCGAGCAATCGTTCGAAGGCTGCTTTCTTTTCTTCAATGGAATGTGCCATTTTGTTTTACTTTTTGAAATTGTCTTTACCCGTATTCAGAAATCTGACGTAGGCATCGATATCTTCATTATAGGAATAAGATTTGTTGAGCGGCTGTCCGTTCGCATCCAGAAGAACGTAAAACGGCTGGGCATTGGCTCCGAACTTGTGTCTCTGGAGATAGCTCCATTTGTCACCGACAGTCTTTAACGTTCTGCGCTTTCCGTTTTCCTCGACGGTGATAGGTGCGGGGAGCGGGGTCTTGTCATCGACCATGAGGGTGATGAGAATATAATCGTTGTCGATTATGCTTTTCACTTCGCCGTCGGTCCACACGGCGGCCTCCATCTTGCGGCAGTTTACACAGCCGAAGCCAGAGAAGTCGACCAGCACCGGTTTGCCGGATTTGCGTGCTGCGGCCATGCCTTCATCATAATCGTTGTAAGAGGCCTCGACACCGTCGGCATAGAGGTTGAAATCCTGGGTGTTCATGGGCGGTGTGAAGGCGCTGATGGCTTTCAGCGGGGCGCCCCAGAGACCGGGAAGCATATAGACGGCAAAGGCAAGCGAGATGAGCGAAAGCATGAGGCGGGTGGTCGATGTGCGTCCGCCGTTGTCGTCGGTATCGTGCGCCAGCCTGATTTTGCCGAGCAGATAAAGACCCAGGAAGGTGAAGATGACGATCCACAGGGCAATGAAAGTCTCGCGGTCCAGAATGCCCCAGCCGTAAGCAAGATCGGCAACGGATAGGAACTTGAGGGATAGAGCCAGTTCCAGGAAGCCGAGAACCACTTTGACCGCATTGAGCCATCCGCCCGATTTGGGCATGGATTTCAGCATGCTGGGGAAGATTGCGAAAAGCGTAAAAGGAATGGAGAGTGCGACGGCGAAGCCGAACATGCCCAAGGCCGGGTAAAGGTAGGAGCCGCTGGTTGTGGCCTCGACCAGCAGGGTGCCGATGATCGGGCCGGTGCAGGAGAAAGAGACCAGACACAGCGTGAAGGCCATGAAGAAGATGCTCAGGAGGCCGGTGGTGGTATCTGCCTTTTCGTCGAGTTTGGTTGTCCAGGAGGCCGGCAGAGCGATTTCAAAGGCCCCGAAGAACGAAAGCGCAAAGACAACGAGCAAAAGGAAGAAGATGATGTTGAAGACCGCATTGGTGGCGAGGCTGTTCAGCGCCGAGGCCCCGAAAATTCCGGTGATAAGCAATCCCAGAAGCACGTAGATGATGACAATGGAAATGCCGTAGGTGTAGGCGTCGCGGATGGATTTGCGGCGGTCTTTGGTCCGCTTGAGAAAGAAGCTGACGGTCATTGGAATCATCGGCCAGACACAAGGTGTGATAAGGGCGATGATACCGGCAACGAAGCCGGCCAGGAAGATATACCAGCCGGAGTGTCCCGTGTCGCCGTCGGCATCGGCTCCTTTGCCGAAAGCGTTTAACTCGGAGATGACGGGTTGCCAAAGAGGAGAGTCAGTGAATGTCTGGGTCAGGGAGGCAGGATTGGTCTGCGAGGAGGTGAGCGATGACGGTGCGGAAGCGTCGGATTCACTATTGTTGCCGGTTCCCGTTGTGCCGGAACCGTCTCTCACATCCGATACGGTGGTTCCTGCCGTGCCGGCAGCGCTTTTGCCTTCAAGGTGGAACTCTTCGCGGGTGGGCGGAGTACACATCCCGTCATTGCAGCTCATAAATGTAATTTCGCCGGCGATGGTAAACGTCTGTGCGGTGGGTCTGAAAATCTGGCGGAAGGTAACCGTATGCTCATAATAGGTCAGCTCCATGCCGAAAGTATCATCATAGTGCGTGATGGGGGTTCCCGCAGAAAGGATAGGGCTGCCCACAGCCTCGACCCCTTCTGATGCCGCAAATGAAAACTCGGTACGCTGGGGGCCGTCTTCCGGCGTGTCCAGGCTATAGAGGTGCCATGAATTTTCGATGGTTGCCCGGAACACGGCAATGACTTCTCCTTGGTTGCCGTCTTCAAGCGTTGAGGTCCAAGTTACAGGATTTACGATTTGCGCCCATGCACACACAACGGCACAGCAAAATAACGCAAATACTGAAAGAATTTTTTTCATTGATCGAATGAATGAGTTGAAAGAATGGGGTTGAATGTTCCTCAAATACGGCGCGAATGTACTGTAAAAATGTCTAAAAAACAAGAAAAGGGACTTTTCTCAAACTTTTCCTTGTCAAAATCTCCTTGTTTTCAGGCAAAATGAAATGTGAGGTTGGGGAAAGTTCCGCTTCACGATCTCAATACATCTTATATAATAACTCCGCTTGTTTTTCTTTTGTTTGAGAAGTATATGGCAGACGTCCGTACGAAAATCTTATACAGAGACCTCCGTTTGCTACATGTAGTGACAAAAGTATTCTGTTTATGTCATTGTGTCGGCCGGATTCTGATTTTTGTGGGCCGTATTCTTGGCAGATTCTGGTTTTTGCTTTATTTTTGCCCGATAGTTATTTACATAAATTTATAAAATCTGAAATTCTCATGAAGCGGAATATTCTTATTACCGGTGGCGCCGGTTTTATCGGAAGTCATGTCGTTCGTTTATTTGTCAATAAATATCCGGATTATCATATCATTAATCTCGATAAGTTGACTTATGCCGGCAATCTGGCCAATCTGAAGGATATCGAGGATAAACCCAATTATACTTTCGTCAAGGCCGACATTTGCGATTTCGACAAAATGATGGAACTTTTCAAAACCTATGCCATCGACGGTGTCATCCATCTTGCTGCCGAAAGCCATGTGGACCGTTCCATTAAGGATCCTTTCACCTTTGCCCGGACCAACGTCATGGGGACGCTTTCGCTTTTGCAGGCCGCCAAGCTGACCTGGGAGGCCCTTCCCGAAGGATTCGAGGGCAAGCGCTTCTATCATATTTCCACCGACGAGGTGTATGGGGCATTGGAGTTCGACGGCACGTTTTTTACCGAAACTACCAAATATCAGCCTCATTCCCCTTATAGCGCTTCCAAAGCAAGTTCAGATCATTTCGTGCGTGCCTTTCATGACACTTACGGCATGCCGACCATCGTGACCAACTGTTCCAATAACTATGGCCCGTATCAGTTCCCCGAAAAACTGATACCGCTTTTCATTAACAATATCCGCCATGGCAAGCCGCTGCCGGTGTATGGTAAGGGCGAGAACGTGCGCGACTGGTTGTATGTAGTCGACCATGCCCGCGCCATCGACGTGATTTTCCACAAGGGCAAGATTGCCGATACCTATAATATCGGAGGCTTCAACGAGTGGAAAAACATCGACCTCATCAAAGTGATTATCGCCACCGTGGACCGGTTGCTGGGCAACCCGGCCGGCACAAGCGATCACCTCATCACTTATGTCACCGACCGCAAGGGGCATGACCTCCGCTATGCCATCGATTCCAATAAACTGAAACGCGAATTGGGCTGGGAGCCGAGTTTGCAGTTCGAGGAGGGTATAGAGAAGACCGTACGCTGGTATTTGGACAATCAGGAGTGGATGGATAACATCACCTCCGGAGAATATGAGAAGTACTACGAGAGCATGTATGCCAACCGCTAAGCGGGAGGCCGTGGATTATCTCGGTCGTCGGGTTCTTATATTCTAAGATTTCATCCGTTATTGTTATAGCAGATTGGCTATGAGTGAGGACCTCTCACTTTTGTAGCTTTTTCTATAAAACAGAGTTATAAACCCTTTTAAAACAAAAAAAGAAGAAACAGACAGAAAGATGAGAAACGCAAATGGAAGTCGGCTGCTCCAAGAGCACTGCTCCGCAGGTTGTTAAACTGAATTTGCCGCACTCTTTATGTGTGGCATGATTATCAGTCCGGAAAATAAGACGCTATCTTTCAAATCCTGTTTGAAAAATATCCGCCCTTTGTCGATGCTTCGACAATGGATTGTATAGACGATAGGGCGGGATGTTGTAAGAATGGTGTAGATAGAAAAAATCTGTTGCCCGGACCGACAATCAATAAAAACAAAATCATAAACAACGAAAAAGCGTTTCCATTCCATTCACTTGAAAAGGACATATTAAAATTGAGCTTTTAGCTCTTGTTCTCTTTATCTTGAATACCGCCAATATTTAACACACGAGAACAAGCTGACTGAAAGTTCACGCTGATAAGGCGTGGACTATTCTGTGCTTGTTGTGTGTGCAGGTCACTTGGCGGTAACCTAAGATAAAGGCAAGCGGAAAGAATGGTTGCACGCCTTTTCTAATATGCCAATAAAATGAATTTAAAAATAACGATTAAGATTCTATCTGCTCTATTTCTCTCAATTCTTCTTATGCCGGCACAGGCACAAAACAGCAGAGAATATATCCGAAATGCGATAAAGGAATGGGGAGAATGCAGAAATGTTGCAATAACGAAAACCAATGGAGATATAGCTCTTTATGGCAGAAACGGATGTGCGCGTTCTGGTGTTCCTTCTGGTCTGGATAAAGCAATTACAGAACTCAATTCTGATAGTGAATTTATAGATGATATACAACTGACTGAAAATGGTCGCTGGCTTATCTTATATGGGAATAACGGTTTCAAATGGAGTGATATCCCCAGCTCGTTGGAACGGCAGATAAGAAAAGATAATGATGCACAAGAGGTAATAACCTCTGTTACGTT
Source organism: uncultured Prevotellaceae bacterium (assembly GCA_964567855.1). GTDB lineage: Bacteria > Bacteroidota > Bacteroidia > Bacteroidales > UBA3663 > Liminaster. Next base: position 13,218 of record CAZMOE010000014.1, on the reverse strand, counting down.
TAACGATGCCGGTGATTGGATTGTGATAACTACTAATCATGTATCAGCATCTAATTCTAATGTACTGGATTGGCTTCAAGAGGGTATGGAGAAGTATGGCAAGGTATGGGCTGCTTGTGTTACCGATGACGCGATGGTTGTCGTTTTTGAAAGTGGCTATAGATTTGTCGGAAATGTCCCCGATGATTTGAAAAAGGCCTTGAAAGAATCGAAATTAGATGTATATCGTCTTAAAATCGCTGGTACAGCTTGGTTTTTTGCAGATTCAAACGGAACTTATCATTATAACATGTGAGAAAATAAAACAAAGCGCATCCCTAAGACTAAAAAATAGGCTGATGGGATGCGCTTAAAAACGCTTTTAGATTTTGGAATTCTTAAGGGGTATATTTTGAACTTGATTTTAGGTGGTATATTTTTATTTGATGTGGATTGGTTTTGTAGACCGATTATCCCAGTTTGTTTAGTAGTGTATTCAGGTTAATTATTTCCTGTTTCCATTTCCTCGATAAGCCTTTTGTAAATCGGGTTGGTGGTTAATAGTGCGCGGTTGCCGACGATGAACAACTGTTGTCTTGCCCGGGTAATGATGACGTTCAGTTTACGGTCGACGGTGATGCCGTCGATTTCCTGGCAGACACTGACTTGTTCCAATTGGAGCCTGGTGCTGACGGTGGCGCTGTAGATGATAATATCGCGTTGACTTCCCTGATATCGTTCTACTGTGTCGATATTGATTTTGTCTGTTTCCTCTATGCCATGGGCTGCGAGTTCCTGTCGGATGGCGGCGATCTGGCTGCGGTAGGGAACGATGATGCCCAATGTCATGGCTCCGATTGCTATACCGTTGAGCTGATAGAGCCGGATGATTTCTTTCGCAAGTCCGGCTACGGCGACCGCTTCGTCGGGATTATACTTCCGGCCGCGTTTCTGTGGGGCTGAAATATCGATGAAACTGAAGCGACGGGATGCTGTCCGGCTTATACCTTCGCATTCGCTACGTCCGGAGAGCGGATATAATATGTCCCGGGTCTGATGAGGAAGCGGGATGGGGCGGAGCCGGTTATCATAAAACAGGGTGTTGGCGAACCGGGCGATATCCGGGTGCATGCGTCCTTGAAAAATCAGGGTGCCGATATTTTCGGGTGCCTCCGTTCGGGCTTTCCGGTAGAGCCGTTCGAATAACGAGATCCCGTTTTGTTGCTGGGTTACGGCGGGGAGTTGCTTGTGGTCTCCGATGAGGATGAAGCGCCGGGCGTGCGTCAGCAGTTCGATGATCTGATATTCCAGCAATTGCGATGCTTCGTCTACAATGATGGTATCGAACTGTTTCAGCTTGAAAATATTATGTTGGACGTGCAGAGAGGCAGAGGTACCGACAAAAATCCGGCAGCGGCCGATAATGTCTTCCAGTTGCCGGCGGCTGTCGCACCGGTCGGTCTGATGTCTGAGCAGGCGTTCGTGAAAATCGGGGTGACAGTGGAGGCTATGCCCGAAGCGTAGGTAATCGGTATCGGGAATGCTTTCCAATGCGCGGCAGATCTCGTCGACGGCGCGATGTGTATAGGATAGCAGCAGGATGGTTTCCTTTTCCTTATGATAGAGCCGTTCTACCAGTCCGCGCAGAACGATACTCGTCTTGCCGGTACCCGGGGGACCTACGAGAAGAAAGTAATCGGCGGTTTTTGCCATGCGTTCTATCAGCGCGGCGACGTATTCCTTTTGAGAGCCGATTCCGTCCTGTTCCGTTTTTTTTACAGGACATTCAGATTGAGGTGTTTCCGATTCGATCAGGAGCTGCCTCCAGCGAAGCGGGGCGGACAGCATCCGGTAGAGACTCCGGCATTGCATGGCCGTAACGCTGTTGACGAGGTCATGTTCGCAAATGAAATTTCTGTTTTTCAGCTCTTCAAAGAACGCGGTGCCGAGAGGTTGCCGCAGGCAGATATGTAACGTCTCCGATGTGATTTCCGCAACGTTACCGCGGAAAATCAGTTGCGAGGATGCATCGGTTGTTCCGGTCTCTCCGGCATAGAACAGCACGTCGTCGCCTTTTCTGAAATTCGGGCTGTCGTTTTCCTCTTGCGGGGAAACGATCCGGAAACTGACTCCGATAATGCCGCGGTCGTTGGTGTCGGTTCCGGCAAGCACGAGAGGAGCGATGATTTCGCCATCGGTCCTTTTCTGTTCCACGCTGCTTCTCCATAGTGACGAGGTGCCGTATTCGGCATTGTTTGAAGCGCCGGCACCGGTGCGTGCGATCTCATCTTCGGTCAGAATGAAGCGTAATTGTTGATAGAACCAGCTTCGCATTTCGGCCGAAGCGCTACCGATGGTCTTGGTGATGGATAACAGACGGGGCCGGTCGTATTGAAGCCACAATCTGCCCGTCGCGTCGCTGATGGAATCGACATTCTTTTCGGTGAAGATGCTTTCCGCATGGCCGGTAACGATGTCATGAAGATAGCCGACGATCTGATTCCGGATACGGAATGCCTGCCGGATCAGTTTTTCCTGGGGCGGCTCGTCGACCAGTTGCGGATAGCGGCTGTACAGAAGGTAGCTGCGGATGTTTTCTTTGGGTATCTTCTGATTCCGGTGCAACAGCTCGGCGTAAAGCTGTACCTGGATATAGTGGGATATTTTATGACGGCGGGCGTATTCGTCCCATTTGCCGGATTTCAGTTCTATCAAAGAGGCCTGGCAGGAACGACGGTCTTTCTCTTTGTCGGCAGGTTGCCGATCGAAGGTCAGAAAGTCCATACGCCCCTGTATTCCTAATCCGGGGCAGAGAAAAGAAGGTTCCAGTATGCCGTTTGTTGTCGGGATCGGGAACTTTTGTCGGGGGAACTGCTGGCTGACAACCGTCCGGATATTGTCATAATGCCGGCGAATGGCGCTGAAATAAACCTGCTGCAGACAATCGGTGGTGAGAAAGTCCAATGCATCGGCATGGAACGCCTCCATGAGACTTTCGCGATAACCGGACCGACCTTGCAGACAGTCATCGAAAAACTGGTTCACCGTGTTTCCCAGCAGTGTGTAGGGAGAATTTTGCCGGGGTTCTATCAGATGGAAGATATAGTGCAGAGCATGTGTCCCGTAATCTTTGAAACAGGCCGCAATGCTACTGATGTCCACCAGATAATCGGGGTGCAGAATGATCTCTTGCGCCTCTATGGTGCGGTCCCCGACGTCGGGCTGCAAGAGGTGAAGAGTAGCACCTGGCCAGGCGGCGGAAAGAAGGTATTCCTGCCCGGTGCGTAGCAGGATTTTCCGTTCCGGCTGATGCTGCCCGGTAACATATATTTCCGTGGTTGTCAGTCGGGAAATTGTCCATCGGCTCTTTTCTATGTCGGTATTTTCGTTCATTTTCCTGTTTGGGTTGTTGTGATATACGGAATGGCAGGGAAAAAAGAAACAAAACTTTTGATTTGTTGCTTAATTTCCGGCTCCGGCAGGAATCTTTTTACAAAGATAATGTAAGTGTTAGAAAAATCAAAATAAATTTTGTTATTCTCCCGCTATTCCGTATCTTTGTCCTCTAATAAAAGTACGGATTTGTAGTGCGTAAATTTATAAAAGCGGTTTTCCGCATTATACTGATTCTTTTCGCCGTTCTGCTGTTGTTGTCGGGATTGTTGTATATTCCGGCTGTGCAGCGGGAAGCATGCCGTAGGGTAGTGGCCATGCTCAACGAGAATGGCGGCGGGCTCTCTTATTCGGTCGGAGAGGTGCGGCTTTCGTTTCCGCTGAGGCTGAGTGCAGAGGAGGTGGCCGCTTATCGGGCCGATGGGGACACACTGTTTTACGCAGACCGTATTTATACAGGCATTCACAATGTTCCGCTGTTCCAGGATTATTTTGTATTCAGGAATTTCGGGGTGGAAGGCCTCGTGTTGGGCTTGGACAGCCTGACTCCGACGTTTTCCATGTCGGGGCGGATACGTAATCTGTCGGTGAATGACCTGTCATTGGATCTGGACGGGGGACGGGTAAAAGTGGGTCAGGTAGAGGTTGGGCAACCCTACGTTGCCATGACCGTTTTACCGTCGGAGCCGGACACCGTAGAGACCGAAAGCAGCGGCGGGTGGGAGATCAATGTCTACCAGTTTTCCGTGTCGCGTATGGAGTATATTCTGCAGATGCCGGGCAATGATATTTTTATTCACACCGCCCAGGAGCAGCTCTCGTCTTACGGTATCGCCGTGAATACGGACACGCTGCAGGTTCAGGTGGAAAGTCTGGATCTGAAAGGATCCACCTTAGTGCTGGATCTCGATACTCCGAAAGTCGTCCAGCCCTATTTTGACTATGAACATTTGAATTTCACTAATCTGGATATATGTGCGAACGATATATATTACGATTCCGACAGCATAGCTGCCTTTTTGTCCCGTATGGCCGGCAAGGAGCAGAACTCCGGAATGCAGGTGACGGGACTGAGCGCCCAGTTCGCAATGGATTCTTCATTTATTACGGCACGGCATTTCAATCTGGCAATGCCGGGAACCCATTTGCTCGGCGATGTGGAGCTGGATTATAAATATTTTTCGGATCCTCATCCGGGAAAGGTCCGAATCAATATGCAGGGAGTGATAGCGCCGGCGGAAGTGATCCGTCAGGCTTCGCCGTATCTGCCGGCCGTTGCCCGGCACTGGCCGGCCGTGCCCTGTCAGCTGGAGGTCGATGCCTATGCTGTTGCGGATTCGGTGCAGATAAAGACGTTTGCGATCCATATGCCGGAATATCTGGACAGCCGGATGACTTTGCGGGGTGTTTATCCTTATGACGAGGTTCGGCGTCAGTTCGATATGGACTGGGAATCCGATTTGACGCATGCCGATTTTCTGATGTCTGTCTTTGCCGCCGATTCTGCTGACAGGAGTTTCAGGATACCGGATTTTTTACAGATATATGTGGAGGGCGGCCGGCATAACGGCCGGTATTATGCCGATGCCGAACTCCGGCATGATGGGGAACGGAATTTGCGGCTTTCCGCTTCGTATCAGAACCGGGGCGAGGTGTACATGCTGGAGTCGGAGGCACAGCGGTTTCCGCTTCAGTCTTTCTTGCCTGCATCACCGGTGTCGGTATTGACAGCGACGGTTTCCGCATTCGGAAAGAAATTGAATCCGGCGTCGCAGAATGCCGTAGCCGAGGTAAAAGTTTCTCTGGATACGATCGTTACGGCGCAGGATGACCTGTTCCGGGGCATTGAGGTACAGGGACATCTGGAGGCGGAAAAATACGGATTGGAACTTCGGTGTCATGATCCGAAGTTGGTGTTGGACGGTGATTTTTCCGGAGTGTATCGCGCCGATTCCTTATCGATGCTCGGAAAAATGGAGGTCGGAAACTTCGATATATCGATGTTTCCGTCTTTCCGGAAAAAGCCGATGGCCGTCTCTTTCCATGCGGATCTTAAGGCGGAATCGGATTGGAAGGACCGGTACGGACTGCTGTTGACGGTCGATACGCTTTTGTATCACAATGAGAAGGATCGCACCTCTTTTGAAGATATCCGGATGAAGTTTCAGGCGGCGGAACATTACCTGAGCGCCGTTCTCCGCGGAGGAGATTGCAAAGCCTCTCTGCAGATGGACTGTGGCGTGAGGGAATTGGGCAGGGTCGTGGACAGTTTGATGGCGGTGATTGACAATCAGGTGACGGAAGTTTCTCTGGATATGGATCGGATTCAGCGGAAAGTGCCTGTCATGGATCTGCGGGTCAGCATGCAGCAGGATAATCCTTTTTATCCGTTCGTGTACTACAATATGTATGGATTTTCCAATCTTGGCCTTCATTTGAGCAATAAGGAACAGTTGATATTAAGTGCTGTCGTTGCCGATTATGAAGATGTCGAGCGGCAGTTTGATACGATACGGTGCGATATCGTGCCCTTCGATACGGTATATGATTATAATGTGGACATTGTCCACTCTGCCCCGCAACCTCGTCGCTCCTATACGGTGCATGTCGACGGCCGTTTGTTTCCTGATAGCGTCACTACCCGTTTCCAGTTGGTCAACGGGCTGAACAGTACGATGTATGATATGTCTACGTCGGTGGCTTTGGGAGATGATGAGCTTACGTTGCGTTTCCTGAGAGATCCGGTTGTATATGCACAGGCGTTTTCCATCAATGCGGATAACTTCATTCATGTGTCGTCATTCAGAAATCCGGAGCAGAATCTCAGTGTGACTGCCGATCTGCTGATGTCCGGACCGCAGGAACTGTTTATGAATTTGAAAACGGTCCCGGACCCCGGAAAGAAAGGAAATCATCTGAATCTTGAAATTCAGCATTTGGATCTGGAATATCTCGGACAGACGGTGAAGTGGAGCGCTCTGACCGAGGGAACCGTAGATCTGACAGGGCAGATCTTTGTGGCAGCCGACAGCCTTTCTTCTGATTTCGATCTGCAGGCAAAACAATTGCGTTACGGAGATTATCATGCCGATTCGCTGCATAGCGCGGGGCGTTTGGAACAGGTCAGGAATCATCTGCTGGCCGACGCCGGACTTTTTATCGATGGAAAACAGGTTTTAAAAGCTTTTTATGAAAATGACGAAGCTTCGCTTTCGGCTGATAAGGTAACCGCCCGGGTGGATATCGTGGATTTCCCGTTGCCTCTGGCCAATGCCTATTTGCCGGAAGATATCTCTTTGGCCGGACGCTTCAGCGGGCGGCTCCGTTTTGCCGGGCAGAATGTGGAGAAGGGTACTGGCAATGGTTTTATCACGTTGAATGAGGCTTCTGTAGTTTATGCGGATGCCGATGCCGTCGTTACTTTCCCGCAGGATACTTTGTGGCTGGTAAACAATGTCATAGAGATAAATAATTTCAAGCTTCGTGCCGCAAATAAGAATCTTATGGATATCAATGGCGTGGTCGACTTTTCGGATTATGCCTCTTCGCCGTATGTCCGTCTTGCCCTTCATGGGAATAATGTTCAGCTGTTCAGGACAGAGAGTTGCAATTCCAATATCCAGAGTTTCTGCGGAACGTTGCCTGTCAACGTGAATCTGTTGCTTGAAGGTACGGTGCCGGCTCTTAAACTGGAGGGAAATGTATCGGTGCTTTCTAACGCGGAACTGAGTTATTACATGAAGGATGACCCTCTTTCATCCGACCGGAAGCTCGATCAACTGGTGGAATTCGTATCATTCGACAAGTTGAACAAACGCAGCGCTTCGCAGTTGCTTGCATTCGATAATGTTACTTCCGAAGGTTTTGAGATGAATATCCGTATGGACATTGCGCGAAATGCCGGTTTGGTCGTTTATCTTCCGACAAGCCCGGATGATAATATTTCGGTGCAGGGAGGCGGTGCGTTGCGGTTTGCCGTGAGACCCGACGGAACTACGACGCTGAACGGCTCCTATGACATCAACAACGGTAATGTTACTTTTAAATTGCCGATGCTTCCCATGTCGAAATCCTTCAAGATTGTAGATGGCAGCCTGTTGCGGTGGAACGGAAGTATCGATAATCCGGAAATGAATATCACTGCAACCGAGGAGGTGAGATGTACGATCAATGATGAGTCTGGAGCATCCCGTGTCGTGAAATTTCTGGTATATGTCTATATCCGTAATACGGTCAAAAATCTTTCCATTTCGTTCTCTTGTGCGGCTCCGGAGGATGCAGCGATTCAGTCACAGATCAATACACTGACCGATGAGGAACGCTCCAAGCAGGCGTTGCAACTTCTGGTAACGCAGACCTATTCCGGTCCTGGGGTGACCTCGGTATCTTCCATGGCCTCTGCAAATGCCGCTATCAATGCATTGCTGCAGAAAGAGGTGGAGTCGTTCCTGAACCAACGGTTTAAAAACACGGAAGTGGCGGTGGGTATCGATACGTATGATGCTGATGGAACAGGAACATCGCGCACCGATTATTCTGTGAAAATATCTCAGCGCTTGCTTAACAACCGGATGCGTATCGTATTGGGTGGCCGGGTTTCATCAGGTGAGAATTCGGGCGCGAAAGATGACGATGCTATCATCAATGATTTTTCTTTGGAGTGGCTGTTGAAGGAAGACGGATCGCATTATCTGCGCCTCTTCCGTAAAACCAATTACGAAAGTATTCTGGAGGGAGAGATTGTCGAAACCGGTGTGGGTTATGTAATGCAGCGTTCCGCCTATCGGCTCCAGGATTTGTTTATACCAAATAGCGAACGGCGTAGAAGACGGATGCTGGAAAAGATGAGAGAATGGGATATCAATGCACCGACTGTATCGGACTCCATTCCGAATGATACGATAAGATATGAAGATTCTGAGAAATAAGGTGAATATGGTACGGTTGCTCGTAGGCATGAGTGTGATCGGGTTGGGCATGTCATTGTTGGGATGTTCGACAACGAAACATCTGCCGGAAGGCGAAGTCCTGTACACCGGTGTCAAATATATACACGAACAAGAAGAAGATCCTCCGGTCGAAAAATCGGCTAAAGAGGCTGTCAGGGAAGCGCTGGAGGTGGAGCCCAATAATTCTTTTTTAGGTAGTTCCCGTTACCGGTGGCCCTTTCCCATAGGTTTGTGGGCCTATAATGCTTTTTATACCGAAAAGACGAAAGGTTTTCGTCATTGGCTTTTTACATCGCTGAAAAGCGATCCGATTTTGATTACTCAGGTTAATCCCGAATTGCGCAGCCGGGCGGCAGAAATGGCTCTTGAAGATAACGGATATTTCAGGGGCAAGGTGGGGTATGAGATTATCCCGAATAAAAGGAACCCGAAAAAGGCGAAGATCGGATATGATGTCGTATATCCCAGTCCGTACCGCTTTTCTTCTATCGAGTATATGCCCACCGACAATCAGGAGGTTAACAACATCGTGCATAATGCCCGGAGCGGCAGTTTTTTGAAAGTAGGCAGCATATTCAATGCCAGTTCTTTGGAAAAGGAGCGGGATCGTCTTTCAAATTTGCTGAGAAGTAGCGGATATTATCTGTATAATTCTAAAAATATAAAATTTCTGGCCGATAGTACGAAGCGGGATCATGGAGTGGCCTTGCGGGTATATCTGGCAGATAATCAGCTGCCGAAAAGCATATTGCAGCGTTGTGTGATCGACAGTATTGTCGTGTCGCTCGACAATGGACGCGGATTGCCGCCGGACCGGTTTGATACGCTGGGATTTTTTACGATCGGCTACAGAGGGAAAATATTGAGGATCCGGCCTAAAGTGCTCTATAATTGTATTCCTTTCCATAAAGGAGAAGTATATTCGGATCAGTTGACGGCGCAGGTGAAGGCAAACTTCGATCAGCTGAATACATTTAAATATAATCAGGTGCAATATTCGTTGTTGCAGTCCGACAGCATAAGCCGTATGGACTCCATCAACCGGTTGCTGATGCAGGTGACTGCGACGTATGATTATCCATATAGCGGATCTTTGGAATTTAATGTCATTTCCAAGGATAACAAGCAGGTGGGTCCCGGAATGGTAATGAAGGTCAATCGCCGCAATTGTTTCAGGGGCGGAGAGTTGCTTTCTCAGGAGTTTACCTCCAGTTACGAGTGGCTGACAGGACGGCATTCCTATTCCGAAGGAAACGGTCTGTTCAATTCTTATGAGTTCGGTTCCAGAACATCGCTTTCGTTCCCACGTCTGCTTTTGCCAAGAAGCATCCATGCCGACAGGGAGTTCCCGGTTTCGACGACGTTGAGCCTTTCGGCCAATGTCATGCGTCGTTCCGGTTTTTTTCAGATGTTCAAGGGAACCGGAGAGATAAGATATGATTTTTATACGGACGATGTAAGTTCGCATTCCTTCAGTCCGCTTCAGCTGTCTTATACGTCGATGATGCAGACCAGCTATCGTTTTGACAGTATCGTATCGGCCAACAAGGTGTTGCAGCAGGGTTTTTCCGACAGGTTTATTCCTGCGATGATCTATACATATCTTTACGACAACCGAAAGATCTACAAGAATCGTTTTGCTCAGCAGTGGCTCCAGCTTTCGGTTATGGAGGCCGGCGGGATACTGGACCTGATTATGGGCATTTGTTCGGATCGTCCGCAGGGTGAGCGTCAGCTGTTATGGCAACGCTTTTCACAGTTTGTAAAGGGATCGGTAGACTTTCGCAACTATTTTCGGCTGAATCGCAAGACCGTTTTGGCGACCCGATTGTTAGGCGGTGTGGCCTATGCCTATGGCAATTCTTCGGTAGTGCCTTATAGCGAACAGTTTTATATCGGCGGTGCCAATAGTTTGCGCGGATTCAGTATCAGAAGCGTCGGTCCGGGGCGTTATCAGGCCGGACATGATCGGTATGCCTACATGGATCAGACCGGAGATATAAAACTGGAAGGGAATATAGAGCTGCGTTTTCCGTTTGTGGGCGATCTGCATGGTGCTTTATTCGCCGATGCCGGTAATATTTGGACTTTGCGCAATGAACCGGAACGGCCCGGTGGACAGTTTCAGGCAAGCAGTCTTTTTAAGGAACTCGCGACAGATGTGGGGTTCGGTTTACGCTATGATCTGGGCATGCTTGTTATCCGGTTTGATATCGGTGTGCCTCTGCACGACCCGTCCGAGGATCGGGGAGGAGGATACTATAATATTTCCGGTCCTTTTTTTGATAACTTAGGGTATCATTTGGCAGTAGGCTATCCGTTTTAACGTAAAAATATTTTATACTTGAAAATATTTGGCTAGTGAACTTTGTACGGATTATATAAATTTATTAACTTTGCAGGACAGGAAAGAATGTATATAATTGCATATAATCTGTCCTCTCGGAGAATATAGAAAACATCATTCAGTGAGGCAAAAAGGGTTCTTACCTTATTGAGTGATGATAAAAACGACATTAGAACCCGTTAAAAATAATTACACAAAATGGTTTATTCTAAAGAAGTAGAAAACATGTGCTGTGTGGCTCAGGGTGCTACTCATGCCAATGCCCCCATCCCGGAGGAAGGCAAGTGGATTCATGCCAAAGAAATCAAGGATATTTCGGGCTTTTCGCACGGTATTGGTTGGTGTGCTCCTCAGCAGGGTGCTTGCAAGCTCTCTTTAAATGTCAAGAACGGTGTTATTGAGGAGGCTCTCGTTGAGACTGTCGGTTGTTCTGGTATGACCCATTCAGCTGCCATGGCATCGGAAATCTTGCCGGGCAAGACCATTCTGGAGGCTCTCAATACGGATCTCGTTTGTGATGCTATTAATACGGCCATGCGTGAGCTTTTCCTGCAGATTGTTTACGGTCGTACGCAATCCGCTTTCTCGGAGGGCGGTCTCGTTGTCGGCTCCGGTCTTGAAGATCTCGGCAAAGGTCTTGTCAGCCAGACCGGTACGATGTATGGTACGAAGTTGAAAGGAACCCGTTATCTTCAGATGACAGAAGGCTACTGCACCCGTATGGCTCTCGATGCTAACGATGAGGTTATCGGTTACGAATTTGTTCACCTCGGAAAGATGATGCAGTGGATCACAGAGGGTATGGACGCAAATGAAGCTGTGAAGAAAGCCACTGGTTGCTATGGCCGCTTTAAGGACGCAGTTAAATATATTAATCCCCGTAAGGAGTAAATTTTATAAATTACCGACGAACTATTCCAGCATAGAGTTGTTATATTTATAAAAGGAAAGGCAATGTTAAATAAGTTTTTGAAAATATATACTTGGATTGTTTCTGTGCTTGTGGTCTTTATTGCCGGAGTGGCAATCTATTCCTGGATGACCGGACAGATGCTCAAAGCCTATTATTTCGCTTTCACAGGATTGCTTTTCATCTTTATTTACTTTATTACACGGTGGTTCGTCAGGCGTAATTTACAAAAGTGATTACAACTGGAAATTGTTCGTTCCGATAAAACGGGAACTGGCAGCAGTTTATTTAGATTAAAAACATTGAAAAACTTAAATTTATGGCTCTATTTGAAAGTTATGAGCGTCGTATCGATCAGATCAATAAAGCTCTGAATGAATATGGCATCAAAGATATTGACGAAGCAAAGGCAATTTGTGACGCTAAAGGTATCGATCCCTATAAAATGTGTGAATCAACTCAGCCGATTTGCTTTGAGAATGCAAAGTGGGCGTATGTTGTAGGTGCGGCTATTGCCATTAAGAAAGGTTGCACTACAGCTGCCGATGCTGCTGAAGCTATTGGTATCGGTCTGCAGGCCATGTGTATTCCGGGCTCTGTTGCCGATGATCGTAAAGTAGGACTAGGCCACGGAAACTTAGCCGCTCGTCTTCTTCGCAACGAAACGAAATGTTTTGCATTCTTGGCCGGTCATGAATCTTATGCAGCTGCAGAAGGTGCTATCAAGATCGCTGAAATGGCCAATAAGGTCCGCAAAACTCCTCTTCAGGTAATTTTGAACGGTTTGGGCAAGGATGCTGCAAAGATCATTTCCCGTATCAATGGCTTTACTTATGTTCAGACTGAATTTGATTTCTATACCGGTGAGGTGAAAGTGGTAGCCAAGACTCCTTATTCTGACGGCCCTCGCGCTAATGTACGTTGTTATGGCGCCAATGACGTTCGTGAAGGTGTTGCCATCAACTGGCTGGAAGACGTAGATGTATCCATTACCGGTAACTCTACTAACCCGACCCGTTTCCAGCATCCTGTTGCCGGAACATATAAGAAAGAACGTCAGCTTGCTGGCAAACCCTATTTCTCTGTAGCTTCCGGTGGCGGTACAGGTCGTACGCTCCATCCGGACAATATGGCTGCAGGTCCTGCATCTTATGGCATGACCGATACAATGGGCCGTATGCACAGCGATGCTCAGTTTGCAGGTTCTTCTTCTGTACCGGCTCACGTTGAGATGATGGGCTTCTTGGGTATGGGTAACAATCCTATGGTCGGCTGTACCGTAGCCGTAGCCGTAGCTATTGAAGAAGCAATGAAGAATTAATTTAAAGGTTTACAACTATCATAATTTTGAATCCACACATTCGTGAGAAAGGGTGGATTTTTTTTATCTATCTCTCTGGTATATTTATAAAATTGCCATATACTCCAGTTCGGGATAAGCAATTAGAATAAAACCAACTGCCTGTTGTCCTCAATGCGGAATCCTTGAATGGCCTGCGGCTTGTTATCATAGAAGCCATAGGCGCCCAATGCAGCAATGAGATTCATGATGAAGTTGTTCAAGGAGCGGTGCCTTGTGTATACCAGTTTTCCTGTTGTCTTGAGCATCTTGTTGATGCACTCAATAATGTAGCGCTTGC
>CAZMOE010000013.1:30985-57611 GCA_964567855.1 uncultured Prevotellaceae bacterium | reverse complement strand
CCATCCGGGACAATGCAGTTCTATATACCACTTAAAACTCTGCGTTTTTCGGGGTACGGGGGAATGGGATGACATCGCGGATATTGGCCATGCCGGTCACAAAAAGAATCAGGCGTTCAAAGCCCAGGCCGAAGCCAGAATGAGGGGCTGTACCGAAACGACGGGTATCGAGATACCACCAAATATCTTTCAACGGCACCCCGATCTCTTCGCTGCGCTGTTTCAGCTTCTCATAGTTCTCTTCACGTTCCGAGCCACCGATGATTTCACCGATCTTCGGGAAAAGAACGTCCATGGCACGAACGGTTTTACCATCTTCATTCTGCTTCATGTAGAATGATTTGATTTCTTTCGGATAATCGGTCAGGATAACCGGACGCTTGAAATGTTCTTCTACCAAATAACGCTCATGTTCGGATGCCAGATCGGCACCCCAATAAACCGGGAACTCGAACTTGTGTCCGGCCTTGACGGCATCTTCCAGAATCCGGATACCATCCGTATAAGAAAGATGCTGGAAGTCATTCGCCATCACAAAATGCAACCGGTCGAGCAAGGTGTTATCTACCCGGTCGTTCAAGAACTGCAAATCTTCCTGGCAATGGTCAAGTGCCCACTGGATACAATGCTTGATGAAATCTTCTGCCAAAGCCATGTTCTCGTTAATGTCGGCAAAAGCCACCTCAGGCTCGATCATCCAGAACTCGGACAAATGGCGCGGCGTGTTGCTGTTTTCAGCACGGAATGTAGGTCCGAACGTATAAATCTGACCTAGAGAAAGAGCCCCCAATTCGCCTTCCAGCTGTCCGGAAACAGTCAACGAGGCCATCTTTCCAAAGAAATCGTCGGAATAATCGATACTGCCGTTCTCATCTTTCTTCAAATCATAAAGATTGAGCGTGGTCACCTGAAACATTTGGCCTGCGCCCTCACAGTCGGAAGCTGTGATGAGCGGTGTATGCCAATAAAAGAAACCGCGCTTATGGAAGAAGTCATGAATGGCAATAGCCATATTGTGGCGAATGCGGAATACGGCACCGAAAGTATTGGTACGCGGACGCAGGTAGGCTTTCTCACGCAGGAACTCCAATGAATGACCCTTTTTCTGCAACGGATACTCCAAGGGATCGCAATCGCCTAAAATTTCGATGGTTCCGGCCTGAACTTCGCATGCCTGCTTTCCGCCCTGGCTAGCCACCAACATACCCTCGACGCTGATACAAGCTCCGGTAGTAATACGCTTGAGCAATTCATCGGAAAACTTCTCGACATCGGCCACCACCTGGATGCCAGACAGGCAAGAACCGTCATTAAGAGCGATAAACTTAACCTGCTTATTGCCGCGCATAGAACGAACCCAGCCTTTTACGCACACTTGTCTATCGTAAGTTTCAGAAGCAAGTAGCTCCTTGATACGAGTTCTATTCATTATCTAATAATATTACCTATACTGTTTTATTGAAACCGATCTAACGGACAGAACCCGGACGGGAAAATGCATCGCCATCCCGTCCAAGTCCGACTGTTCCGATCCTTATCTTATTCAAAAGCGCCCTGCTTCAGGATATTTACCTCCTGCTGGGTAAGATGACGCCAGCGGCCGCGAGGCAGATTCTTCTTGGTCAAACCGGCGAAATAAACGCGGTCCAGTTTCACTACCCTATAGCCCAAATGCTCGAAAATACGACGCACGATACGATTCTTACCGGAGTGAATCTCGATTCCGACCTGATTCTTATCCGTTTCATTGGCATAGGCAATGGCATCTGCATGAATCGGACCATCCTCCAATTCAACACCGGCGGCAATCCGAGCCAAGTGTTCGGCATTCACATCCTTATCCAACCAGACATGATAGATTTTTTTCTTGACATATTTCGGATGGGTAAGTTTGGATGCCAGGTCGCCGTCATTCGTCAACAACATGACGCCAGTCGTATTGCGGTCAAGACGACCTACCGGATAAATACGCTCCGGAGCGGCATTGCGAACGAGATCCATTACCGTCTGACGGCCCTGCGGATCGTCGGAAGTCGTAACCGTATCCTTCGGCTTATTCAAAAGAACATAGATCTTACGTTCCAAAGAAACCGGACGATCGTTGAAAAGAATGGCATCCTTACGGGTAACCTTGGAGCCCAATTCCGTAATGACCTCGCCGTTCACCTTGACAGCGCCCTTGGCAATATATTCATCCGCCTCACGACGTGAACATACACCGGCATTGGCCAGATATTTGTTAAGACGAATCTCTTCATTCGGATCCACGATTGTCTCCGTGTATTCTATCGGACGATGGGGATTGTAGTTGTTGCGATGCTGCGAACGGTTAAAGCCGCCTTGCTGACGACCGTAATTGCCGCGACCATTGTTGTAACGATTGTTGTAACCGCCTTGGCCACCGCCGTTGTTATAGCGATTGTAACCGTTCTGCTGACGGTTGTAACCGCCCTGACGCTGATAGCCATCCTGCTGATAACCGTTTTGCGGACGATTGTAGCCGTTCTGCGGACGATTGTAATTGCCTGGCTGACGGTTATATCCGCCCGGCTGACGATTGTAGCCGTTGTTATTATATCTGCCCCGGGGCTGATAATTCTGCTGACGGCCATAGTTGGGCTGATAACCATTGCCTGAAGACTGTGTTCCCATTTCATCTTTGGATGATTCTGCGGAATAGTCAGACTGCTGATAGGAACCATGATTCTGTGACATCGGACGCTGATAGGGTTCCGCACTATCGTAACGACGATAAGAAGTGTTCGGGCGGGACGGCCGCTGATAGGGCTGATAGCCATCACCACGGTCATTGCGCTGATAGTCGCGCTGATAACCGCCCATCGAACGGTTATAATTCCCCTCCGTCGGACGTTGGTAGTCCATTCGGGAATTGTCATTTCTCATGTACGCCGGACGCTGATTAGCGTCAAATACTCCCGCCTCACGAAAACGGGATTCACTGATTCTCGGACGACGGCGCGGATGCATCATTGCAGATGAATCTGAACCTTCTGCCTGAGGTGCACTGCCTGTTGACTCGGGTGCGAATTCTTTTTCTTCCATAAATAACTAAATAATTTTTTTAATGACTTCGGACCTCTCGGCCTCAATGTACGTTGATTTTTTAAGTTCTGATTTTCTTTTATAACAAATTAGTAGAACAAAATGTTTAAACAATCTCAATAGTTTATAATTTTCACATTCCTGTGTAATTATCCGGAGACAAGGCATGTAGTTCCGCCTTCACCGCATCGGATACCGCAAGCGTATCGATAAACGCTGCAATGGTTTCGGCATTCATACCCGTATTGACACGGGTCAATGCTTTCAAGGTTTCATATGGCTTCGGGTAGCCCTCCCGGCGCAGAATCGTCTGAATGCCTTCCGCCACCACGGCCCAGGCCTTATTCAGATCGGCGGCGATCGCCTTTTCATTCAGCAACAGTTTACGCAAGCCCTTCAGCGTTGAAGCCAAAGCAATGAGGATATGCCCCATCGGGACACCGACATTACGCAAGACAGTGGAGTCTGTCAGATCACGCTGCAAGCGGGAAACCGGCAATTTCATGGCCAAATGATCCAGAATGGCATTGGCAATACCCAAATTGCCTTCCGAATTTTCAAAATCGATGGGATTAACCTTATGAGGCATGGCAGAAGATCCCACCTCTCCGGCTTTGATCTGCTGCTTGAAATATTCCATAGATATATATTGCCAGAAATCCTTGTCTACATCCAGCAATATCACATTGATGCGCTTCAATGCATCGAAGAGAGCGGCAAGATTGTCATAATTGGAAATCTGTGTCGTCCATTCCTCACGGCCGATGCCAAGTTTTTCCGACAGGAAAGCATTGGCAAAGCCCTTCCAGTCATATTCAGGATAGGCAATATGATGAGCATTGAAATTTCCGGTGGCCCCGCCGAACTTTCCCGTCACAGGCACCTGTTTCAACAATTCCAGCTGACGGCTCAGACGGTAAACAAACACCTGAATTTCCTTGCCCAGTCTGGTCGGAGAGGCCGGCTGCCCGTGCGTACGCGCCAGCATCGGAATTTCCTTCCACTCTTCCGCATAGGTTGCCAGCTGGTCGATCACCTCCTGCAAAGCCGGGATATAAACCTCATGCAGACATTCCTTTATGGACATCGGCACCGAAGTATTGTTGATATCCTGCGACGTCAGACCGAAATGAATAAATTCCTTGAAAGACTCAAGATGCAACTTGTCGAATTCCTCTTTCAGAAAATATTCCACGGCTTTCACATCATGATTGGTCACCTTCTCGATATCCTTAATACGCTGCGCCTCGATCGGAGTAAATTCCTGATAAATGGCGCGAAGGGCGGGAAAAAGAGTCTTATCGACTCCGGCCAACTGCGGCAACGGCAATTCGCAAAGCGCAATAAAATATTCGACTTCGACCCTCACACGATACCGGATCAGCGCATATTCCGAAAAATAAGCACCGAGACCTTTGGTTTTATCATGATAGCGGCCGTCAACCGGAGACACGGCCATAAGAGGAGAAAATTCTGAATTCATTCTATAATTATAATTTTAAACATATGTTTATCCTTTCCGTCACTTACCCCAGAAACGGAAACCGACATTCACCATCAGAGCGTTCAGCCGGAGATCGCTGTTTTTGGACACTTTATAAAAAATTCCGGGCTGATAGCTGACACTGACAGCCAAATGGCGGTAATCGTATCCCACGCCGCACATCAAACCCATATCCCAGTTCCTGATGCCGTCGGAATGGCAGTTCAGCAATGTTGTGAGATAACCGCCTGCATTCACAGAGAGGCGGCTGACCTGGGTAAACGGAATGTAGTAACGGCAAAGGGCCTGCCATTCGATACCGCTGACGGATATTGTCTTCGTATCCCGTAAGATAGGGCCGACCCCGAGGCCGGCATCGTAATAATAATGCTTTTCACCGCCTTTCTGGACATAATACAGCCCCTGTTGCATACCCCAATGCCTGTTGAAAGACTGATCCCACAAAAAGCCGAGGTCAAAAGCATTATGCGTGTTCATGAAGCGTTCGGATCTCCCGAAAGGATCGGTTGTGAAGGTCTCCACGTCCCCGTCCGACATCCAGCTATGCAAGTAACCGGCCGTCAAGGTAAAAGATGCGCCATAAAAATAGTCTTTGGCACGGGCCTCCTGACGGGCCTTATCTTTCTTAGAAAACTTTTGGGCGAAAACAGGGGCGATCAAGACACATCCTAATAACAAAACCAACAGATTCCTTTTTGTAATCATCGCGACTCTTTACTTATTTAGATCCGAAATTATCATTGTTGCCGGTACAAAGATATATTTTATTTTTTATTGTCTCCCTTTTTTCTCTTTCTTTTCAGCTTTGTTAGTAAAAAGTTGACCTGTTTTCGTCATTTTTATAACCAACCTTTTCAAAATCGACCTTGTTATAGTGCAAGATATACCATATAGAACAATATATTCCTACTATATGAACAACAATAAACTGACACGAGGCATACTCTGTCCACTTCTGTGCATCCTGTTTCTTCTACCCCTCCCGGCCTCTGCCGATGCCGACGCCTTATGGTGGAAAAGGTTCGACGACCCCAAGCTCGACAGTCTGATGGCGGAAGCCATCCATTATAATGACGAGATACGAATGGCTCAAGCCCGCATTCTACAGGCCCGTGCCGCCTATCGGGCATCGCTGGGGGCATTCTATCCTGATTTCACACTGAACGCGGGCTGGCAACGCGACGGAGAATCACGCCACATGACCTCCGTACTCACTCCCGCTACCTACGAATCCTACTACAGCGGACAGATCAGGACCTCTCTGACCCTGGATATTTTCGGCCAATTGCGCAAAACTGCCGAAGCCCGCAAGGCAGCCTATCGCGCCAGCCGGGCGGAGCGCGATGTCGTCATGCTTACTCTTTGCAAGGAGGTGGCAAGTACCTACTATTCTCTTTGCGCTACCCGCCTGCTTATAGAGGTCCTCAACAACAATATCGCTACTCAAAGCGAAATCGCCCGGATCACCGAAGCCCGGTATGAAGCCGGCCTGGAATCCAAATTAGACGTCACACAGGCTCTGTCTACCCTTTACAATACTCAGGCGGGCATCACCTCCTATAGAAGTGATGAGGTCGCCTACATATCACAGCTTGCCGTGCTTCTGGGAGCCGCTCCCCGGCTTTTCGGAGAAAGCGTGCAGGGTATCGGAACCTTTCCCAACATCGAATATCTGATCCCGGACACAATCAGTATGGCCACACTGCGCGACCGGCCCGACCTGAAGCAAGAAGAATGGCTCATCGACGAGCAGGCAGCCGAACTCGGGGTGGCCCGCAAAGCCTGGCTGCCTACATTCTTAGTCAGCGGCTACGTCGGCCTGCTTTCTCATGACCTGGACGACCTCCTGCATCATCACTCTTATGCCTGGCAGATAGAGCCGGTGATGCAATGGACGATTTTCAACGGCGGCCAACGCACCCAGAACATCCGCCAGCAACGTGCCGCATTGCAGGAGCAAGTCGACCATTACAACCAGCTTCTACTTACCGCCATGCAGCAGGTGGAAAGCTCGGTCATGGCCTACCGGCAGGGACTCGAACAGGTCCGGGCGCTCTCCCGTGCCGTAGAACAGGCCAACGCCTCCCTGCAGCTCTCCATGGATCTTTATAAGATGGGACTGACCTCGTTCATCAATGTCGTCCAGGCCCAGCAGTCGGTGCTACAATACCAGACCGCTCTTGTGACAGCAAGCAATATGACGCTCCAGAATCTGATTACGTTCTTTACGGCAATCAGTCCGAGCATAACCGAATAAATTGATTCACTATCTCCCCCATAGCAAAAAACAATATGAAAAAATTATTATCCACTTCTTCCATTTTCCGGCTTTCACTCTTTCTGTCAATACTGGTGCCCACGGTTTCCGGGCTGTACAGCTGCCGGGAAAAGCCCGCTCAGACAGAAAAGAGCGCGCTCCCCATACGGGTAGCCCGCCCGGAAGTACGGTCCATACTGCTCACCAAGCAATATCCCGGCTATCTGAAAGCCGACAAGACCATCCAGCTCGTAGCACGCGTTTCCGGTACACTGCTGAAGCGCAACTACACTCCCGGCGTAGCCGTCAAAGCCGGACAAACCCTTTTTCTGATCGACCCATCGACCTACAGGCAGCAAGTCGACGAAGCCCGGGCGAATCTGAAAAACGCACAGGCCAATCTCAACTATGCACAGGCCACCTACGAGCGTACAAAGAAGGCAGCCCAGTCAAACGCCGTGGCGCAAATACAGGTCATTCAGACTCAAGCCGAATATGAACAGGCGGCCGCCCAGGTCCGGCAAATGGAAGCGGCCCTACAGCTGGCCGAAATCACCTTGGGCTACTGCACCATAAAGGCGCCCTACGGGGGACACGTTTCCCTCAACACCTATGATGAAGGCAACTATATCAATGCCGCCGAAAATCCGGTTCTCGCTACCTTATATAAAGACGATACACTTTATGCCTACTTCAACGTCAGCGAAAATCAGATGCTCCTGCGCAACAATAATGAACACAGTCCCCAAACCGACAGTCTGCTGAATCATGCGACCCTCCAGTTTCCCGCCCTGAAAGAAGCCGACGGTAAAGAGGAGAACAGCATCCCGAAAATCGGCCGGCTGGAATATGTATCCCCCAATATTACCCTCTCCACCGGAACCCTGCAACTGCGGGCCGAACTGCCCAATCCCACAGGCGAACTGCGCGACGGCATGTATGTCATAGTAACACTTCCCTATGCCCGGGAAGAACAGGCGCTCCTCATTCCCGATGCCTCCATCGGACACGATCAGTCCGGACCTTATCTTTATACTGTCGGACGCGGAGACACGCTTGCCCTCCGCCATATCGAAATCGGGCAACTCGTCGACGACACCATGCGCCTTGTCACCGGAGGGCTCTCACCTGATGACCGATATGTCGTCCACGCCCAGCTGAAAGTGCGTTCTGGAATGAAAATAAACCCGATACACTGATTTTTCCTCTTCCAAACAAAAAAACTTTACATTCAAAAACATTTATCGCTTTCCCATAACATATTTACCCATGAATGTCGCCCGCTTTTTCATCAAACGCCCGGTGTTCAGCATTGTGCTGAGCATACTGGCCGTCATCGCCGGCCTGTTTACCCTGAAACAATTGCCGGTGGCGCAATATCCCGACATCACACCGCCGACGGTCAAAGTATCGGCCGTTTATCCGGGGGCCGACCCGCAACTCATAGCAACAACCATCGGTGCCCCGATCGAAGGGGCGGTCAATGGTGTGGAGGGGATGATCTACATGTCCTCGACATCGACTCAGGGCAGCTACTCGCTGACCATCACGTTTGCGGTGGGGACAGATATCGACATGGCCACCATCCATGTACAAAATAAACTCAACACTGTCACCAGCACGCTACCTGCCGCTGTCCAGCAACAAGGAGTCACTGTAGAAAAAGCCTCCACCAACATGCTGGTCATCCTTGCCCTGCTGTCTGACATTCCGCAATACAACGACCTTTACCTCACCAACTATGCCAATCTGAATCTGGTGGATCCGCTGACCCGTGTCGACGGTGTCGGCGACGTGATGCTTTTCGGCAGCAGCAAATACAGCATCCGTATCTGGATGGATCCTGAAAAACTCCGGATCCGGCAAGTCTCCGCAAGCGACATTTACAATGCCGTGGCTTCCCAGAACATGCAGTCGACGGCAGGCGCCGTCGGCCAGGCACCCACAAACAGTCAGACAGCATTCGAATATACACTGATCGCACCGGGTCAGCTGACCTCCATATCCGAATTTGAAGACATCATTGTGCGAAGTACGGAGACAGGAGAGTTTCTCCGGCTTGGCGATGTGGCCGAAATCGAGCTGGGCAGTCAGACCTACACCACGGGAAGCACATTCAACGGTGAGCCTTGTGCCATGATCGCCATCAGTCAGACGCCGGGAGCCAATGCCATGAATGTGGCCGACGGCGTCATGGACAAAATGGAAGAGCTGTCGGTCTATCTGCCCGAAGGCGTTCGCTATGAAGAGGCTCTGAATACGACCGATTTTATCAAGGATTCCATCAAAGAGGTCATTGTCACCTTCTTTGAAACCCTGCTGCTGGTAATGGTTGTCATTCTGCTTTTCCTCCAGAACTGGAAGGCCGTACTCATTCCGGCCGTAACCATTCCGGTTTCCCTGATAGCGACTTTTGCGTTCATGGGAATCTTGGGCTTCTCGCTGAATCTGCTGACCCTTTTCGGCCTCATCCTTTCCATTGCCATCGTGGTAGATGATGCCATTGTCGTAGTGGAAAATGCAGACCGTATACTGGAGGAAGATGCCGCGGCGGGCCGTAACGCTGACGTCAACAGGGCGGTAGAGATGGCGGTAGGAGAACTCATCGGGCCGATTATCTCCATCGACTTGTGTATGCTGGCTGTTTTCATTCCGTCGTCATTCATCAGCGGCATTACCGGGCAACTCATCCGGCAATTTGCCCTCACCATTGCCGCATCGACGGTCATCTCCGGCTTTGTTTCCATCACACTGACCCCGACGCTGTGTTCCCTGCTTCTAAAACCCAAACATCCGGAACTGGAAACGGATAAAAAGAAAAGGAAGAATATCATCTTCCATACGTTCGACCGCGGCTACAACTGGGTAGCGACCCGTTACGATGGTCTGATGAAACGGATGCTTGACAAACCGGCCATCGCTATGCTCATTTTCCTTGCCCTGGCCATTCCTTCGCTCATCCTTTTCACCAAACATCCTACCACCTTCCTACCGGCCGAAGACCAGGGCTATTTCATGGTCATGGTACAACTGCCGGATGCCTCCTCTTCCGTCAGAACACAAGAAACAATGAATGATCTCGCCAAACGCTATATCGCCACGCTTCCGGGTATCGAAAGTTATGTCGAAGTCTCCGGATTCAGTATGATGGGCGGCGCAAGTAATAACAGCGGCATGATCTGGGTCGTCCTAAAACCTTGGAACGAACGCAAAGGCAAAGGGCTGAGCGCAGAATCGCTTGTGGACAGAATCAACAGCGAAGCATATCTCGGCATTCCCGGCGCCTCGGTCTATGCCGTCAATCCGCCACCTATCGAAGGACTGGGCGTCAGCGGCGGCCTTACTCTGGAACTGCAGGATCGCAACAATTTAGGCGCCCGCCCGCTCTATGAAGCATACCTGACACTGCTTGAAAACATCGATGAGGCACCGGCTATCCTCCGGATGAATTCTTTCTACAGCCCCGACGTACCGCAATATCGGCTCAATATCGACCGCTCCAGATTACGCCTGCTCGGTCTCACTTACGAACAGGTGGCGCATACCTTAGCCTATTATCTCGGTACCGCCTATGTCAACGACTACGTGGAATTCGGTCGTGTATGGCAGGTCATCATCGGAGGAGAGATCTCTTCCCGCGCCAATCTGGACGACATGCTGCAGATCAGTATCGTCAATAATGAAGGTCAAGCCGTGCCGCTCTCCTCGTTCGTTACCTTCGACTACGAAACGGCCCCGGCCGCTCTGACACGCTACAACATGTACAACAGCGCAACCGTCGACATCAGCCTGAAAGAGGGCGCGAGCTCCGGCAACGCCATCCGCCAGACGGAAGAGCTGTTCGACAAGCAACTCGGCATATCCTTCAGCTACCAATGGACCGGCACGGCTCTGCAGGAACTCGAATCCGGGGCCTCACTCATTATTATATATATATTGGCCTTTATTCTGGTCTATCTGGTACTGGCCGCCCAATATGAATCGTGGACGGCCTCCATTGCGGTGCTGTTAAGTGTCCCGCTGGCCATCATGGGCATCGTGATCGGCTGCATACTTTGGAAACTGCCCATCAGCGTATATACCCAGATCGGTCTGATCCTACTCATTGCCCTCAGCGCCAAAAATGCAATCCTCATCGTCACCTTTTCCAGAGAAGCGCGCAAAAAAGGATCCCCCATCAAGCAAGCTGCGCTCGATGGAGGAAACATTCGGTTAAGACCTGTACTGATGACCTCCCTTGCGTTCGTGCTGGGAGTCATGCCGCTATTATTCGCGTCCGGCGCAGGCGCCGCCAGCCGCATTTCTCTGGGTGTGGCCGTTGTATTCGGAATGGCCGCCAACGGTATCTTCGGCACTTTATTTGTGCCCAATTTCTATGAACTGATGCAACGGCTGGAAGAATGGGGGCGCGGAATTACTTCCCGCCGATCTTATCGGCAGAACGACCGCCAAAAATCATGACCAGAATGCCGACAACGATAGCAACGAGCGATGACAGCAGAACCGTATTGGTCATGGCATCGTTGTAGAAGAAATATGCCAATGCGGCAACGGTCAACAAGATGATAAAAACTCCCAAATATTGCTTTAAAAATCTCATAATTATTATTATTTTGTTATTATTGTTGCTTGGTTTGGGGCGGTGACATTATTCACTGCCCCGAATTTTGATACAAATAAAGCTATTTTTTCAATAGGTTGCATCAAAATTCGGAAAAAAATGCGATTATCGATGATAAAATGCCGTATCTTTGTGCCCGACAAGGATAAAAAGCATCAATTTCGTGTAAAATATGAAAGTACTATACTTCCTCTATCAGTGGCTGATCTTCATGCCCATTTTTTTAGTGACAAGCATTCTCACCGCCCTCATCACCATGCTGGGGACATGGCTCGGAAACAAAGATTTCTGGGGATACTATCCGGGGCGTTACTGGTCCCGGCTCACCTGCTGGCTTGCGCTTTGCCCGGTAAAGGTCGTCGGCCATGAAAACCTCGACCCCAAAACCTCCTATATCTTCGTCGCCAACCATCAGGGTGCTTTCGATATTTTTCTGATTTACGGCTTCCTTGGACAGAACTTCAAATGGATGCTGAGAAAAGGCATCCAGAAGATTCCATTCATCGGCCGCGCCTGCACCGCCGCCGGCCACATCTGGGTCGACGAACGCGGAAGCAAGGGAATGCTCATGACATTCAGGCAGGCCCTTAAAACACTGACAGGAGGCATGTCTTTGGTCATTTTCCCCGAAGGGACACGCACCAAAAGCGGCCATCTCAACCGCTTCAAGCGAGGGGCCTATCAGTTGGCGGGCATGGTGAAACTGCCCGTCGTTCCCTTGACAATTGAAGGCTCTTACCACATCCTTCAAAAGGGTTCCATCATGCTGCATCCGCATCGGATGACCCTGACCATCCACAAGCCGCTGCCGGCCGTCACCAAAGAAGAGGGTAATGAGGCCGGAGTCACCCGTTTGCTGACCGATTCGCAACGGATCATCGCCGAATCTTTAGGCGAACCCGTTCAACAGAACCCGTCGTAACCCTCCGCCGTCATGAAAATCATCGAACAGTTTTCATGTCCCAAAAGCACCGCCACCCCGTCTGAAGACCTCGTGGCGGTGACTGCTTTTTATGCCGCCGTTATCGACGGAGCGACACCCAAAACTCCCTGCCGCACCGGTGGAGAGACCCCGGGCCATCTGGCCGCCGCCATTCTCGGCAGAGCAATCGCCTCATTGCCATCCGACATCTCTGCCCGCGACGCGATCGACGCCATGACCGCTGCATTGGCCGCCTCACGCCCTGCCGGAAACGCCTCGGAGAGCGTCTGCAGCGACCGCCCCACGGCTTCGGCAGTTATCTACTCTGTGAGAAGGCGGGAAATCTGGCAGGTAGGCGACTGCCCGTTCCTGTGCGGAGGAAAAGAATTCCGCAATGAGAAGGAAATCGACCTTATTCTGGCCCGCCGCCGTGCAGGAAGAATCACGCAGGCCATCGAAGACGGTTACGGTATCGAATCTCTGATGACCGACGATCCGGGCCGCAGACTCATCCAACCCTATATTACTGCCCAGATAAAACGACAGAATTCCCTCTGCCGGCATGGCTTCGGAGTCTTAGACGGCACTCCTGTCCCCGATGCCTACATCCGCATCCATCCGATTGATGACAACATCCGAGAGATTGTACTTGCCTCCGACGGCTACCCCCGGCTTTTCACAACCCTGAATGCCACCGAAGAATATCTGCATCGCAATCTCGCCAGCGATCCTCTCTGCATAGGGCCGTTACTCGCCACCAAAGGCCTGCGGCCGGGCAACCTATCATTCGATGATCGCAGCTACCTGCGCATCAGTCTCTAATCCGATCCGCCGCCAGGCTCTATATATTTCCGTAAAACATATCATCATTATATTCAAGCCCATGAAACCGTTTCAGCAATTCCTCTTCATTCTGCTTTCAGCACTGCTGTTCATTCGCCCGCTTCAGACCGCGGCAGAGATGACCAACCGCTTAGATCCCTCCCACCCCGTCAGCCTTGCCGCCGACGGTCACGTACATTACAACGGCTGCGACTATCGTCTCAACGACCATACCTTATATGTCGACGGACAGCTAAGCGACACCGAAGCCGCCGCCTCTCCTTACGTTTTCAACAACCTGAAAACAGCTCTTGCCACCGTCATTGCCGGAACGCCGGAACAGCCGATGACCGTGCTTATCGCTCCGCATGTTTACTGGCTCGACGACCCGAACGATCCCTCCATACGACGTAATAAAAACAACACCGGCGGAATTCCCTATGCCATGGAGATCGATTGTCCCTATCTGCACTTGATCGGACTTTCTCCCAATCCGGAACACATTGTCCTTGCCGTCAATCGCGGGCAGACCCAAGGAGCCATCGGCAATTTCACCATGCTGCACCTTCGCGGCGACGGACTACAGGCCGAAAACATCACCTTCGGCAACTACTGCAACGTAGATCTCGATTATCCGCTCAAACCGGAACTCGGCCGCAAGCGCCGTGGCAAAGCCATCGTCCAGGCACAGCTGGTCATCTGCGACGGCAGCGACCGCATATTTATCCGCAACTGCCGTTTCGTCAGCCGGCTGAACCTCTGCCCGTTCGTCGGCGGCCGGCGCACTTTCTTCAAAGACTGCCACTTTGAATGTACCGATGATGCTTTGGCCGGATCTGCCGTATATCAGGACTGTCACTTCACTTTTTTCAGCAGCAAGCCTTTCTACAATACAGCCGAAACCGGAGCCGTATTCCTCAACTGCGACATCGATATCCATACCCGCGGCACCCAATATCTGACCAAAGCACCTGGTGTGGTAACTATGATAGACACCCGCCTGCACACCCTTTACGATATGACAGCAGAGCAACCGCTACAGGTCCGTTGGACCCGCGACCCGGCTCCCGTCATCTGCTACCAAAGCAACGTCACCCTTAACCGAAAAGCCTGCAACATAGAAGGGGCCAGACCGGAAATGAGTGTAGATCTGACCGGAACTCCGCTTTTAGAGGCCTACAAGATCGTCCACAACGGACGTACGCTCTACAATATCCCCAACCTGCTGGCCGGCGACGATAACTGGGATCCCCTCGGACAATCTGACGAAATAGCAGCCATCGCCCAGGAAACAGGACGACGACTGACACGGTTGCCGGTCGTCATGCAACTGTCGCCCTCGCATTTCGAACTCGAAGCGCAAAACGACACACGCCAGCTGGGCATTCAGTTCCTGAGATGGGGAGGATTCCCGATGCCGCGCACGGAAAGCGATCAGTTGCTGACGGGAAGCCTGCGCTGGCAAGGCTCGAATGTCCTAAAGTTCACTCCCGAAAGCAATTACCTGGTACATTGCACCAGTTGTAACCGTTTCGACCGCCCGTTCGATGCCACGATTACGACAGCGGCGGCTTTCGGCTGGAAAGGAGCGGCAGCAATCCGTGTCAAACCGCATCTGGTCGATGCCCCGACATTCCAGCAAGCACCATCCTTGAAATACGATCGGAAACAGAAGGGACTTGTTGTCAGCTATGCGCTCAGTCCGGGAATGGAAGAACGCTCCCATATCATCTGGTACCGCCTCACCGACCCGGCGAAAATGGATACCATCGCCGTATATCAGGGAACGGCGACCGGCGAAGCAATGACCTACCCGCTGAGCCGGGCAGATGTAGGCTATTATCTTATGGCCATGGTAACCCCACGCTACAACAACAGCCGTCCGGGTCAAACCATCGGCGTCATGACCGATGAAGCAGTCGAGAGCCGGAAGATTCTCTGGAGTCTGTTCGACGAAAAAGAAATGAGTACGGATTTCATGAAGATTCCGGTGCGTCATCAGCCCAAGATAGCACCGGGATTTTGGACTTTCGACGCATACAAACCGACGGATACACAAACTTATGACTGGCAACCCAATCCGGCCCATGCGTGGTACTACGGCACGGCGACAGACGGAGCCATCGGCCAAGGGTTGGTACAACAGAGCCGGGGAGCACGGCTGTTCTACACGCCGATGCGGGAAAAATGCAACAATATGAAAGTAAAACTCATTGTGGATCCATGTAAAACGGCAGGACAAGGTTTCGGCAGCGCCACAGGACAGTATATGGACATCTACATCAAGTTCGATGCCCGGACACTGACCGGCTACGCGCTTCGCATCGAGCGTACCCCTGACTATGACAAGGCCGTAGTCTTCACACTCGTACGATACGACAACGGAGCCGTCACTCCCATCAGCCAGGCACAGCCCGCAGCTTGTTACCGAACCTCCTGCACTATAGAGATTACCGCCGAAGGCAGGACGCTGTCGGCAACCGCACGCACAACAGCCCTATTGGGCGCACTGCCGGAAAACGTAAATCCTGAGGTATCGCTCTCGACCACCATCGACCGCATTCCCTACACAGGTTTAGGCATACAACATACCGGCTCGACCGGTGCCAGCGCAACAATGATCCACTACCTCGGCGCACAATGGGATTAAACGAAACTGCATCCCCCGAAAAAGAAAAATTTTCCCGCATCCATCAGATCAGCATCCCACAAATATTTATTCTCGGGATGAAAGATACCCGGACCGACAGGAAATTTCTCCATAAAAACAACCGCCCGGACAGAAGCCGATGCTTTCTGTCCGGGCGGTTTCGATCTCTTATGAAAAATAGGAATTTCCAATCTTACAGAATCACAAAGAACGGAGCCAGCGGATCTCATCCGCCCACAATTCAGGGGCAGGTGTCTCCAAAATGACAGGAATTTCATCGAAACGTGCATCGTGCATGAAGCGGACAAAGAAATCATTTCCCAGCATTCCCTTTCCTATAGACTCATGACGGTCGACCCGACTGCCGCACCCCTTTTTACTATCATTGAGATGCACCGCGCGCAAATAGGAAAATCCGACCTCCCGCTCAAACTCCTCCATCGTTTTTTCATACCCGCCGGCATCGGCCAGATCGTATCCGGCAGCAAAAGTGTGACATGTGTCGATACAGATACCCACCCGGCTCTTATCGTCGACACCGGCAATGATACGGGCCAACTGCGAAAACGTATAACCCAGATTACTGCCCTGCCCCGCCGTATTCTCTATCACGGCCGTAACACCCTTTGTCGCGGCCAGTGCACCGTTAATACTCTCGGCGATACGGTCCAGGCATTCCTCTTCAGTCAACTGCTTCAGGTGAGAACCGGGGTGAAAGTTCAGCAACGAGAGTCCCAGCTGTTCGCAACGGCGCATTTCATCCAGAAAGGCCGTGCGCGACTTTTCCAGACCCTCGGGAGCAGGACTGCCGAGGTTGATAAGATAGCTATCATGAGGCAAGACATGCTCCGGAAGAATCCCTGCAGCCAGCAATGCGGCTTTAAAGGCCACGATGCTTGTTTCACTCAGCGGTTTGCTGACCCACATTTTCTGATTGCGCGTAAAAAGCGCGAAAGCGTCGGCACCGATCGCCTGGGCTGCCGCCGGCGCAAATTCGACGCCTCCTGCGGCACTGACATGTGCTCCTATATATTTCATGGAATCTTTTGCTATAGTAAGTTGTTATCTGTCAATTCAAAACTCAACGGCCGGAAGGAAGAACCTTCCTGATGCGCACCGTACCGTCCGGATAGAAACACCGTTCGATATACAAACCGCTCGCAGGCCGGTCGAGACGAAGGCCTTCCGCAGAATAATATTCCACCCGTACCGGCTCCGTCTCTCCATAGAGCCCGCGGATACCCTGCGGATCCTCCTGCTCTTCCTCTTCATTCAGGTCGATATCTCCCAGTTTATACACTTCAGCAGCTGCCAACAGGAAACAGCCGACGCCGAAATCCTCGAAATTAGGCACGGTGGAGAATACCACCGGCTGGGAGTCTTCCGGTTTGGCACCGGTACCCTGTACATATCCCAGGAAACCGTCGGCGCCGATCGCCGTATGACACAACGCATTCCAGCCACGGGCGATATGAGGCAGGTAGAGGGCACTGTCCAGCAATCCGGCATGAACACCATAGGCCATACCGGCTACAAAAAGAGAGGTGCCGGAGGTTTCCGGTCCGGCAGCAGCCGGAGATCCGAAGTTGGTGGGTGCCGCAAGGCTGACACTCCAAAAACCGTCGGCGCGCTGACAGGCCGCAAGGGCTTCGGACATTCTCACGAAATCGGCGACATATTGCTCTCTGTGGCAAAGCGTATCGGGAGCATAGTCCAGAACCCGCGCTAAAGCGGTATAGACCCATCCATTACCGCGGGACCAGTAACAAGGCTTATCGGTCTCCACCAGATCCGTGTAAGGAGGATCATAAGCGTAATCACGATACCACAATCCGTCGGCCTCGTTAAACAGAGGCGAACCTTTGCCTTTTCCGGTCGAGGAACGACCGGCATCGCCCTGTTTGTTTCTGGTAAACATATACATATTGTACATATATTCAAAATAGCGCTCATCATCTTCGATAACACCAAGTTGCGCATAGATGGGCATGGCCATGTGAACAGCATCGATCCAATACCAGTCGTCGATACTCTTACGCTCCCACATCAGTTTATCGATATGCTGCTTGATATGCTCTTTCCGGATCGTCTGTGTCGGATCAAGCGTGTACATATCCAGATACGCCATCCCGCAACAATGATAATCGGCATTGGTGGGTGCTTTCGTATCGTTGGAGACCCATTGGTGAAAATCGCCCCACTCGACCGTATAATCATACCAGCGCTCGACGGGATGCTGGCGATACATGGCCATCAATCCTTCATAATAGACACCGCGTGTCCAGATCCGGCTATTGCGCTTCTTCCCGCCCACATACGAATCGACGGTCGGATCAGGACAGACACGCATAAAATAATCATTCACAAGCGAAGCATAATGAAATACGGAATCATGCACTATGACCAGACTGGAATCATACGGCACGGATTCTGCCCGGCGCGCCTCCCGGGCGCTGCATGCTCCGGACGAAAGCATAAGATCATGATCACCGGCCGTTCCGGAAATGGCCGGACAAGCAGATTCCGGGGATAGACTACGGCCATGGGCCGACAATCCGCCGGCCGCGCCAAGCCACCCGAAAAACAGAAACAGGGAATAATATTTTTTCATATCGTTTAAAGTATCCGTTCCCGACACGGCCGATTCCAGTCTGTTAAACCGATATCGCCGCCGGAATATTTCATTACCGGCTCTGTCCGAATCAAAGAATCTCATGCAAAGATAAAGGAATATTCCAATACATTAAGAAAGTTTAAAAAGAAAACTGCCGGATACGGAAAAAATAACTTGAAAAATCCCGAACTGGCCACCAGACACCCTGTTGCTTCCCCTTCCCGAAACACAGGAAGAAGCGCCCTGCGACAGGGCGGTGCCTCCCGGAATGCGGGAACCTCCGCCAAAACTATCAAAACCGGCAACAGGAAGAAATGCAGCGCTCCGCATACTCTCCGCCCCCCGGCCCTCCGCGAGGCGCCCGGCACGGTCATAGTCAGAAACGGTATCCGGCAGATTTCCGGCACCAGAAACAGGATTCAAAGCGGCAGATTTTTTCCGGCGGCAACCACCGATCAAGAAAAAAACGTTCCAGGACTGCAGATTGTACCGATATCACCACAGACACACTATCCCGTCCCACCGGAACTGCCCTACTCCAAAATCTCGGTAATACGGTCGGCCTCAGTAACGGGACGCAGGACCCGGCAGGGATTTCCGGCGGCAAGCACGCCTGCCGGAATATCATGGGTCACCACACTTCCGGCACCCACAATAGCTCCCGCGCCGATGGTGACACCCGGCAAAATCACGACGCTGCCGCAAATCCAGACATCGTCTTCAATGACAATCGGCCGGGAACACATGATTCCCTCATTGCGCTGTTCCGGAAGAAAGGCATGGACAACGGTATAAAGGCTTACGTTAGGCCCGATGAAGACATTATCGCCGATCGTCACCGGCCCTTCATCCAGAATGGTCAAGTTGAAATTACCGATAAAGTTACGCCCCACGCGGATACGGGAACCGAAGTCGCAACGGAATGGAGTGTGAATCACAAACGGTTCACCAATGCCGCCAAGCAAATCCCTGATAATCGCATTGCGTTCCTCTTTAGCCGAAGGCGGCAAGGCGTTAAGCCGGAAACATTTTTCTGCACAATCCGCTAAGGCGGCGCTTACTTCCGGATTGAAACCATGATTCCATGCCCCGGAACTCATTACCTCAAGTTTTGTCATACATCAGTCTTTAACGATGCAAAGGTATGAAAAAGGAATGAAAGATCACACCTTCATTTCAACAAATACCCCAAACCGCCGATCACCCTGCCGCCGATCGTTACGACCTGCACAACCGTCATTTCCATAACGATACGGCCTCGTACCCGCAAACGGGCTCCAAATTCCCCGACATACGAAATAAAAAAAACAAATTTTCTAAAAAATACGGCATATATTTGCCGGGTAGCGATTTTCTACATATATTTGTCAATAATTATCAGTTAATAACTACCGTATGCCGTCACGGCATCGGCAACAACAGACAGCTCACACTCTCTCTTTCTCACAAAACTCCCGACCGCTATATCAGCCATCACCAACGAAATACCGTCGGTTCTTACAAGACCAGAACAATGAAAATCCGAGACAAAAGATTCCATATATACTTCAAAAAAATGCAAATCTGCGCAGGAATAACCATTATTCCTTTTTGCATATTACTCTTCTTTGCCCTGCCGTTCCTGAACGCATTCTACTTGTCTTTTTGCTTTATCCTCCAAATAAGTATATGCTTATATGTATGTAGTTTCATTACCTGGCGCTTGGCCAAAAGCGACAATTGGAACCAATTGGCAATCCGACAAATTATAGTATTCTTCTTGATAATGATCCCATTAGATCTCATACCAACTACATCCATTCCCAAGCTATTCTGGTCCATATTTTTATCAATACTACTATCCTTCTTCTTTACAACAATTTGCGTGATTCCAACTGTCCTGATCGGATACAGTCTCTACCAACACACGCAAAGAGAACAAACACCCCAAACCGACCCTTCCGAGGACCCCGGAGACCACCCCCAAGGCACGGAACAGACGCCGCCGGAATAAAGATGGAACCGTTAAGATTATCCGAGATGCCGGCCGTTTCCATCTTGGTGGCTCCCCCTCAATGGCGAGCCTTGCGTATGCCGGCGCCGGCGATATGGCCGACCGTAGCAATCAGAGCATAACCGACGGTGTAAAAAAACACGGCCTCGGTATCAGAACCATAAAACAAGAAACCGGATGGCATAAAAAACAAAGGAACTCCGGCAACATACCACAATGCAGACACCTGCCTGACACTATACGCCAAGGCACAGACGAAACACAACAGCGGCAGAATAACCAGCAGGACAAAAATGCCGGAGCCGGTATCGCAGATACACAGCGGCAACAGATAAAATCCGGCGACGGTTATCCCCCAGAAAGGAATCACCGCCTTCAGGGCAGGAAGTTCAAAATAATGTTTCATACCTCATTTTTTTCACGAAACGGGCCGGCCGGCCTCTCTGCAGCCTCATGAATGCTGACGGAAAGAACCTTTCCTCATACCGCCGTCCGGCGTTTCGCAGTTGCGGCAAAGATAATGCATTCACCAGGAAACCGAAAACAAAAAAACTGTTTCCCGATTATTTATTCCATTTTTTCCACAACAGATTCCGCTGCGGCAATATACGCTCTCCGCTTATATAAAAAAACAACCGCCTGCCACGACAAAAGAGATGACAAGCGGTATAAAAGAGAGAGCTTTCCCAGCCTATGGACAAGCAGACCGGAACCAAATGGCTACGGTCCTATCCAAACCGGGACCTACTGCCATACGCCGGACGCCGGCAACTTCCAAAGACAGGAAATCCCGCCATAGGGAAACGTCCGGTATCAGACAGGAACATTAATCGAGCCGTTGGACGGGACCACCGGATTCTCCGACATATATTTCCGGATAAGTTTCTCCCAGACAAACTTCGAGATCCGTTCCCAAAATTCCTTATGATTGAAATCAACTTTATTCGATAGCTTCTGCGAGACTTTTTGGATGCCCGCAAACTCCGGTCGGAACGATAAATCAAGTAAAATATCCAGCTGCTTTTCCGACACATATTTTATAAAACTGTTCCGAAGCGCCATCTTGTCGTTGCGTTGCAGGTAGGGTATCATCTTGTCGACATTCTTTCCAAGTAATTTATGCATCTTGTCTTCACTATGATACTGCAAAAGCTCTGTATAATGCTCGACAAGTACGGTGACATAGGCCTGCTCGTTCTCTCCGGAGTAATATTTCTCGAATTTTGCCTCATACGACTCGCTGCAGGCCAGCGGCTTGATATCCGGAGCCTCGGCAACGGCCTGCTCGATCGTCATACCCTTGGCTCTCATCTCTCCGATAGGGACCATACAGTCATCCAGACGGAAGTACTGAGCCTTTTCATATCTGTCGAGGGCCACGCGCGCCTCTTCGGTCTGCATCAGATCGAGAATCGCCTTCAACTGCTCTTCTGTAATGTTCTCCTTGAAAGCGGAACGCACAATATTAAATACGTCGGAATCTTTCTTCTTCTTGAAATACTCCACCGCAATCCGTTTGGACATTGATCTCTTTTCTGATTCCATGATACTGCGGCCTGTTTCCCGTTCTATACGACGGAAATAGTCATAACAGGATTTTTCCAGATCCTCCTGGCTGATATCGAATATCGCAAATTCTTTGGAGGCCTTCCGACATTCAACATATTGCAGCACCAGATCTTTGTAGGTAGGACCTTTTTTAGCATTGGCATTCATGCCGGGAAGGAAAAATAAGATTGTGAATAATGTGATGATTGAAAATTTCATAAATGTGACGTTTAAATGTAAATAACTGCTATTTTCTTTTTGGGCGCAGACCGATATTGTCATAGCCGGACTGCAACAGCCGGCAGATTGGGGACCGGCATAGCCGTTTGTGCATTCAGCATCTTTCCCGCCGCCGGTTCATACGGAATTGTTCCCATTCCGCTATCCCGGGACCACGGCAAATAAAAAGAAAATAAAGAAAAACCGGCCGACATATTTATCTGTTCCGTCCAAAGACATGCCTTGGCCATAACAAGAAATGGAAATGATTAAACGGGGAGAGAGATTCCGAAAAATGCTGGCAATCGTGAATAAATCCTTTGGTCTTACTTCATCGGCAAATGAGATTAAAAATGTTAATAATAATGTTTACGGCGACAAAGATGCTATAAAAAACTGAATTCCGGAAACATTCCGGCCAAAAAGTGGAGGAAAAGATAAAATAGCAGAACTGCGGTTTCATCCCCCGGACGACATAACGGATTTTTCTATGGCAACAAAAAAGAGACAGGCAGGGTCCACCCCCGCCTGTCTCCAAAAACTAAAATATCCGATACGCCCGATTTCAGCAGAGATAGTTCACGCTTCAAAATAGGCGGATTCCACTCACCACTTGACCGGATCGCTCAAAAGGATACCGTCTGCAGCATCTTCGGCAGTGAATGTCGCGCTGCGATACTGCACACAGAGCATCACGAGAGGTGCCTCGCCATTGTTGCGCACAGAACGATTGCCAGCCGGAGCCA
Source organism: uncultured Prevotellaceae bacterium (assembly GCA_964567855.1). GTDB lineage: Bacteria > Bacteroidota > Bacteroidia > Bacteroidales > UBA3663 > Liminaster. The sequence goes on along the minus strand of CAZMOE010000013.1, from coordinate 34,652 downwards.
CTCGCACTACGCTTCCCTCAGCTACCGGGAAGACCTTACCATCTACCTGAAATTCTCCGTTGCCGCTCAGGAAGAAATACAGCTCTTCATGATTCTTGTGGGCATGCAGGAAACCAGTTTCCTGTCCGGGCTGGAACACCTGAAACGAAAACTCCCCACCAGTGGCCTGTACAGCCGCCCCGCCGAACACCTTGCCGGGGATTTTTACCTCCGGCCCAAATTCCAGCACATAGTCTCTGAGGTTATTCAACTTGCCAAGATTGACGGCGGTAAAGTTCTCTGCCGTTGCAATAGGTTCAATCTGTTTCATCTTCTTCTTTATTGTTATGGGTTATGTATAAATGTTTTTATTTTGACATTGCAAAGATAACATTGCGTCCCACTGCAGTCAAGAGATAACACCGGTGTACCTTAGTAACCATTTCCTCGCTTTTGCAGGATATCAGAAGATTACAATAACGTTAAAATATTTAAAATATACACCTGTACAGACGCTTATCGGCACCTAATGATTAACTTCGCCCGCAAAAGTTACTTTAAAATGGTTAGTTATGATAAAAAAAGAGCCTAAGAACTCCGTCGTAGAAATCTGCCCCATCCGGAATGTCATCTCTCGCTTCGGCAATAAATGGTCCCTACTGGTCATACTGGTACTAAGCGAACATGAGAAGGTACGCTTCAACGAATTGTGTCAGCTGATACCGGATATTTCCTCCCGCATGCTGTCGGGCACACTGAAAACGTTGGAAGCGGACGCCTTAGTTGCGCGCAAGATATATCCGGTCGTTCCGCCCAAGGTGGAATACCGGCTGACGGAGATAGGGCAATCTCTCGTTCCGCTTATTCATCAGCTCACCGAATGGGCTTTAAACAACATGCAGAGCATCGTCCGGCATCGCGAGGCGTTCGAGAGGGAGAATGACCTCTGAAAACTGAAGATACGAATATCCCCGGGCCTGTTTTTCCTGCAAAATCGTTCAGATACTCCTCCTTCCACACCCTCAGAACCGGATACATATTACCGGCCACATCCTTTACGGACGAATGTGACCGGTAATTCTTTTAAGATACCTTCTTCTCCTTGCTGTTTGCGCTCATTTTTACAGATTGCGAACCTTAACAACAAGAAACTGCAAATTCGGTCATCTCTATAGCCATACACCAGCACAGAAAAAGAAACCAGCCCAACAAGGACCGGAATGCACAGATCCCCGCACATATAACCAAGCCATAAATGCACCCGCCAACCAAACAAAAGGGACACAATCCACAGAAGGATTACCAATCCCCACTTAAGAGCAATCAAATACTTTTTCATCGTTTATTTACATAAAAGATGCGCATGAAAGTACGAGAAGCAATTGTAACATTACCTGGGTCAGCAGTCAGAGTACTTGCATCAACAATGATCGTATGCATCCCCTCGGTTGTCATCATTTTTTTATAGACATAGGGGAACTCTTCAATGACCTCGTTATCCCCATCAAAGGATAAATCGACCGTTCCAATCTCGATCCCAGGATCTTTATCGATACATACTTTTACCATATCATCAACAAAAATAGCCTCATCTGGCTTCACCTCAGAGATGATTTCTCCATCTTTATTGAAATAAACAGACAATACAACTATTTTAGGATCCGGAACACAATCATCACAGCCCACCAGAAACACTGCCGACGTTACAAACATCAATAAACCGAATAATAATTTTTTTGTTTTCATTTCTTTTTTCATAAAATGGAAAAGGCGTGTAACCATTCTTTCGCTTGTTTACTTCGTGGTTACCGCCAAGTGACCAATTCTCACAACAAGCACAGAATAGTTCACGCCCTACAAGCGTGAACTTTCAGTCTGCCTGTTCCCGTGAGAAATAATTGGCGGTAATTTCGAAGTAGAGAACAAGAGCCAAAAGCTCAATATCTATATTTTCAAGTTCCGAATGGAAACGCTTTTTCAGTTTGTTAATTTGTTTTACTAAAATCTCACCTGCGGAATGCAGCTCTTAGAGCAGCGGTTTTCCTTTGCGTTTCATTCTTAATGTCTGTTTCTTAATTCTTACAATTTAAAAGTTATACTTCAGTTGATGGAATAGTGTCGGTGGCCGAACCGGCAGCACACAAAAGACCATTCCAATTGCAAAAGTAGGAAAAATTTCTGAAAATTGCACCTAAAATTAAATATTTATATCCATACAGAATCACGGAACGGGAAAATATGCCATGGGAACCGTCTCGCGGAATAAAAACAGGTGCATACACAAAGGATTCGCCGCTCCAATTTTTTTGCGAATCACTTCATCCAGAATGAAATCCGGAAAACCGGTGGCAGGAACCACCGACAAGAAGATTAGAAGCGGCCGGGGCGTTGCCGGAATCACCTCATAGGCACTGCGTACCCCATCCGTATCGGCCGGAAATAGCTCCAATACTATCTCCGGCGATCGCCTCCGACACGGTCCACATGCAAAATAAACAGACAACGGAAACAAAAACAACAGGATTCGCACGTCTTCCCACCAGGCCAACACCTCATAAAGCGATCTTTGCCGTATCTTCCCTATAATCAAAATATTTTATATGGCAACAATCAAAATCAAATTCCGTGCCTCTACGGTCAAACAGAAAGAGGGCACATTATTTTTTCAGGTGATTCACAACCGGATGGTAAGGCAGATAAATGCAGGTCTGAAGCTGTATCCGGGAGAATGGGACAAAAACAAATCGGAAGTAAGACTGCAACCGGGTATGAATGAAGACCGGGAAGCTTACCTGCTGGCGCTGCAAGGACAGCTGGAGAAGGACAAGAACCGATTGGAAAACATCATCGTCAGACTGGGGTGCATAAACAAAAACTTTACAGCCGAACAGGTGGTGAACACTTTCCTTAAAAGCAAATCGGAAAGCCTGGCCTCCTTCACCGATAACCTCATCATCCAATTAAGAGGGGTTCGCAAAGAGCGTACGGCCGAAACCTACACAACGGTGCGCAACAGCTTCATCCGTTTTTGCGGCGACGATGAAATCCTGTTGGATGACATAGATTCCACGATGATGATAGAGTATGAAACCTATCTGAAAAAAAAGGGAATATGCTCCAACACCACCTCTTTTTATATGAGAAATCTACGGGCCATCTACAACCGCGCCGTAGAAAAGGAACTGACGGTCCAGAAAAATCCCTTCAGGTATGTCTATACCGGTATCGGCAAAACCCGCAAACGGGCAGTGTCACTGAGTGTCATCCGCAAGATCCGGGATCTGGATCTGACCCAACGACCCGATCTCGACCTGGCCCGGGATATCTTCATGTTTTCGTTTTATACCCGCGGCATGTCGTTCATAGACATGGCCTTTCTCAAGAAAAAGGATCTCCAGATGGGCATATTGTCATACCGACGGCAGAAAACCCATCGTCAACTGAATATCAAATGGGAGAAACCTATGCAGAAAATCGTCGCCAAATACGACACGAAAAAAACACCGTATATGCTCCCCCTGATCAGAAATACCGACACCTGCGAAAGGACTCAGTATCTGAGCGCCGCCCATCTTATCAACCACAAACTGAAAAAAATCGGGCAACTGCTGAATTTGCCGATACCTTTGACAGCCTATGTGGCCCGGCACGCATGGGCCAGCATAGCAAAGAGCAAAAACATATCGCT
>CAZMOE010000013.1:0-30885 GCA_964567855.1 uncultured Prevotellaceae bacterium | reverse complement strand
GGCAAGATATGGCATTTTTTCACTACCTTTGCCGTGCGAACCCTAAAACAGAAAATACGATGCAATCATTTCACGATCTTCTAATACACCGGCGGAGTATTCGCCAATATACGGGCCAACCGCTCGACCCGGAACAAGTCAGGACCATTCTTGAGGCCGCCCTGATGTCGCCAGCAGGCAAGCGACGCAACCCGTGGCAATTCATCGTCGTCGAAGATAAGAATAAATTGCAGGCCCTTTCAACCGCCAAGGAGGGCGGAGCGGCCCCTATCGCAGGAGCGGCCATCGCTATCGCCGTCATCGCCGATCCGGATGATTCCGATACTTGGGTAGAGGACCTCAGCATCGCCTCTATCCTCATACAGCTGCAATGTAGCGACCTGGGATTGGGTTCCTGCTGGATACAGATGAAAGAGCGCTATGACGCAAACAGTACGCCGGCCGAATATAACGTCCGCAACCTCCTCGAAATCCCTGAGCAATATCGGGTTCTGGCCGTAATCGCCATCGGACATCCTGCTGAAGAGCGGAAACCTTACGACACCGAAAAACTACAGTGGGAAAAGGTACACATCGAGCATTTTTAAGGCCCTCAAAAGTCTTTATAATGGGAAATCGGTAAAAAATAAAAATAATTTCACCAAAAGAATTCGTAAAAACAAAAAAAGCGTTATCTTTGCACCCGTGAATTTAATAACGCATACTCCTATTGACAGCGTACAAAAGGAATTTACCGCCCCTCGCGCCGCTTGATGAAAGGTATTGCATAAAACAATAAACAAAATGAAAAAAGGTATTCATCCAGACAATTACCGTACCGTCGTTTTCAAAGATATGTCTAACGACGTAACGTTCTTTTCCCGTTCAACGGCCAACACTAAGGACACTATCGAAATCGATGGTGAAACCTATCCGTTGGTAAAGCTTGAAATCACCAGCGCTTCTCACCCGTTCTACACCGGCAAGCACAAACTCGTCGATACGGCTGGTCGCGTAGACAAGTTCTTGAGCCGCTACGGCAATCGCAAGAAATAAATTCGGGAAATGCTCCATTTTTCATAAATAATCAAGGTTCCGTCACATGGCGGAACCTTTGTTATTTTTATCCGATCTGGCAAAGGCTGCGCTTTGACAGATATCGTCAGCCTAAATAGCTTTTCAGCAGCCAGTTTTTCCGGGCACCACGCAGTTTGCGGATGGCCTTTTCCTTTATCTGGCGCACCCGCTCACGAGTCAGCCCCATTTTGATACCGATTTCCTCCAGAGTCATCTCATGTCCGTCGATACCGAAAAACATTTTAACGACCTTCTGCTCCCGTTCAGACAGCTGCCCCAATGCCCGTTCCACCTCCTGCGACAACGATTCGTCAATCAGCGAACGGTCGGCAACAGGACTGTCGGCATTTTCCAGCACATCGAGCAGGCTGTTGTCGTCCCCGTCAGCAAAAGGTGCATCGACCGAAACATGACGCCCTGAAACTTTCATCGTATCGGCCACCTTTTCGACCGGAAGATCCAGCGACTCCGCCAACTCCTCTGCCGAGGGACGGCGTTCGTTCTCCTGCTCGAAGCGAGAGAATGCCTTGCTGATTTTATTGAGCGACCCTACCTGATTCAGCGGCAACCGGACTATGCGGGCCTGCTCGGCCAAAGCCTGTAGAATGGACTGACGAATCCACCACACCGCATACGATATGAATTTGAAACCGCGCGTCTCGTCAAACTTCTCCGCAGCTTTGATAAGCCCCAGATTACCTTCATTGATAAGATCCGGCAGACTGAGTCCCTGATTCTGATACTGCTTCGCCACCGAAACGACAAACCGCAAATTGGCGCGCGTCAGCTTTTCCAGGGCACGACGGTCTCCACGCCGGATACGCTGGGCCAGCTCGACCTCCTCTTCGACAGTTATCAGCTCCTCACGGCCGATTTCCTGCAGGTACTTATCAAGCGAGGCGCTCTCGCGATTCGTAATCGATCTTGTTATTTTTAGTTGACGCATACGACTTATATTTTATTGGTATATGCAAAGATATAATCCTTTCGTTAATATAACAAATTAACTCTCTGTTTATTGCATAAATGGTCGTGTTTTTTTCAAAACACGACCATTTTATTAAAATACACCCGCCGCACACAGGTCAGACTCCCATCACCGGCTTAGATCGACAGCATAATAAGCGGTCTTACCATTCGGATAGACACCGACGATGAACATTACCGGTTCGTCATCACCGCCACGATCTGAGGTCAGAGAATCATAGACTTTCTCTATGTCTTTTTCGCTCTTGATGGAAATGTCGTTGATTTTGACGATAACGAACTTCTCACGGATGCCGCTGCGACTGAACAGACCGCCACGCTCTACCGACTTGACCATAACGCCGTTCCGAACACCGTACTGCGACAACTCTTTAGAGGTAAGATCCTGGAAAGTGGCACCCAGATAGTCTATTCCCTTCTTGGTAATCATTTCAGTATTGCCCTGCGCATTCTTCAGGACCACGTCGACCGTCCGTTTTTTCCCATCACGAATGAATGAGACCTGGATCTTGTCTCCCGGACGGAACCGGGCCACCTGTTCCTGCAACTGGGCTACATTTTTTACAGATACCTGATTGATAGCAGAGATGACATCACCTTTCTTGATGCCGGCTTCAGCAGCCGCACTGCCGTCGCTGACCTCCTCGATATAAACACCATCGGTAACGGAGAGCTCTTTTTCCTTGGCCAGATCGGCATTGACATCACGAATGCTGATACCCAGAACCGCGCGCTGCACGGTACCATACTGACGAAGGTCTGTCACAACTTTGCTAACGATACTGCTTGGCACAGCGAACGAATAGCCGGCATAGTTACCCGTTTGAGAATAAATGGCGGTGTTTATTCCAACCAACTCACCTGCAGTATTCACCAATGCACCTCCGCTATTACCGGGATTCACAGCGGCATCGGTCTGGATGAACGATTCAATGCCGAGCCGACCACCGACCTGCTGCAGCCCCAGGGCCCGTGCCTTGGCGCTGACAATGCCGGCAGTCACAGTAGAATTCAACATAAACGGGTTACCTACGGCCAGCACCCATTCGCCGATTTTCAAATCATCGCTGGCACCGAACGGAATAGTCGGAAGATCTGTTGCATCCACTTTCAGGAGTGCAATATCGGTGGCGGGATCCGTACCGACCAATACGGCATCAAACTGGCGCTGGTCATTCAATGTCACCTGAATTTCATCGGCATCATCAATGACATGATTGTTTGTCACAATATATCCGTCACTGCTGATAATGACTCCGGAGCCATATCCCTCCTTGGCCTTAGGTTGTTGCTGCTGTCCGCGATATCCGAAAAACAAATCGAAGAAAGGATCGCTCATGACCTGTTGCTGCACTTGCTGGGTGCTCTTTACACCGACTACGGCATTGACCGTCTTTTCGGCGGCCTCGGTAAAATCATTCTCCGTTACGGAAGAGCGATTGACAGTCGGGGCAAAACCTACTTTCGTGGCATTACCATCGGTAATGGCAACGGTTCTGCCACCATCTACGATCTCATAGCGCGACATGAAAAGATAAGTTATGGCAGAGGTTCCGAGTCCAACCAAAACCATGACGATAAGCATTTTAATTTTGTCTTTCATTGTTTTCATATATATAATCGTTTACTTTGTGTTTAACAAATAACTTTTATCTGCTGTTTATTCAGTCTAATTTATACAGCACCGCAAAAAAAATCGAAACAGCCTCGACATTCTTATGCGGTGATCGACGCTGCAAAATTAAGCACTATCATAAACATTATGTTAATTACAGATTTATTTTTAACACAAAACATTCAAAGATTAACGCTTTTATGACACCTTAACAGGCCAACTACCCTAATAGGGATGAAAAAATCATGAAAAATCCGATCTCTCATACTCGATAAAATCCTTCTACAGAGAAAAAATAAAGAAAAATAACCCAAGTAAATGGCCGGCACAATAATAATGCGTATCTTTGCAGATGTGTAGCAGGCCGGTCTGTCGCTCGCATAACAATGCGGGAGGAAAGTCCGGGCAACGCAGGACACCATGCTTCCTAACGGGAAGTGGTCGGCGACGGCCAGTGAACGTAACAGAGAATAACCGCCCGCCACGGCATTTCCAAAATTCCGCCGGCAGGTAAGGGTGAAAAGGTGAGGTAAGAGCTCACCGCGGGAATGGCAACATATTCCGGTCAGTACGCACCATGGGTTGTAAGATCATGTATACCGGCGCTATAGGGTTGTCCGCCCGATGCCGGGGGGTAGATTGCTAGAGTTTCTTGGCGACAAGGAATCGAGATTAATGACAGACACTTGGCAACAAGGACAGAACCCGGCTCATAAGCCTGCTACACTTTTCTTTTAAAGTATTCAATCAACAATTGCAAGGTAGCCGACAACACGATCGGTCCTCACGCAAAAATATTATCTAATATCACAAATGGCTAAAAAAGTATTTGTCAGCGGTTGCTACGATATGCTTCACAGCGGACATGTCGCTTTCTTTTATGAAGCAGCCCAATTAGGAGATTTATACGTCGGCATCGGTTCGGACAAGACCATTCAGGAACTGAAAAACCGTAAAACAATCAATACGGACGCTGAACGTCTGTATATGGTCTCCGCCCTAAAAATGGTAAAGAAAGCATGGATCAACAGAGGTAGCGGAACGCTCGATTTCCTTGAAGACCTTAAAGAATTGATGCCCGATATTTTCTTTGTGAATAGTGACGGAGCATCACCGGCCAAAGAACAATTGTGTAAACAACTGGGCATAGAATATGTGGTCTCTAAACGGCTGCCGCACGAGGGTCTGCCGGTCAGGAGCACCACCGCTTTGCGCCAGGAGTGCATGATACCCTATCGAATCGACCTCGCTGGCGGCTGGCTCGACCAACCATGGGTCAGTGAGTTGCATCCGGGAGCCGTAATCACCATCAGCATAGAGCCGGACTACGATTTCAACGATAGGAGCGGCATGAGCACCTCTTCGCGTAAGAAAGCGATAGAACTTTGGCACACCGACATACCGGAAGGCGACAAAGAGACCTTGGCCAAGACCCTCTTCTGTTATGAGAACCCTCCGGGATCGAAATATATCAGCGGTTCACAGGATTCCATCGGTATCGTTATGCCAGGCGTCAACAGGCTCAGCTATAATGCCAATTACTGGCCTGAAAAAATCACCTCCATCCCCAATGACGAGCGTATCCTGAAATTCATAGAAGATCATCTCTGGCTTATACCTCTCGACCGTCGCGTTTCAGGCTATTCTCCCTATGAAGGAAAGAACATCCATTTTGAAGCGGTCAAAGACCTTGCCAAAGCTGCAGATGACTGCTGGGAAGCGGTACAGGCCTGCGACTATGAAGCATTCGGAAAAAGTATCCGCGATTGTTTTGACGCCCAAGTCCGTCTTTTCCCGAATACAGCGCCGGCCGAAATCCGCGAACAAATCGATCGCTACAAATCCCAAGCCATCGGATGGAAGCTTTCCGGCGCCGGCGGCGGCGGTTACCTCGTCCTTGTCAGTGACCAAGAGATTCCCAACGCCCTGAAAATCCGGATCCGTCGCGGATAAAGCGGTTTGCAAAAGATTTTTTGAACAAAATCCCACATAAAATACGTTTCTATTAGGAAAACAAAACATTCCAATATGAAACGTATTTTTCTTTTTCTGACGTTGTTTCTCGGATGTATCGCATGGGCATTCTCCGACCACAACAAAACCATAGAGAACTCCAGACTTCCTCTCAGCGCCACCACTTTTATCCAGAAACACTTTCCTTCGACCGGCATACGCCAGGCCGCAGAAGAGTCGGATTATAAGAAAAAAGGCTATACGGTCTGGCTTGAGAACGGTATCGAAATAGAATTCGACCGACAAGGAGAATGGAAAGAAATCAACAGCAATGCCACCCTCGGCATTCCGGAAGCCATCGTCCCTGCTGAAATTCTGGACTATGTACGCCAACAATATCCTCAAAACAAGATTACGAATATCGAAAAACAAAAAAGGGGAGAATATGAAATCGAACTGGACAACGGCGTCGAGATCACCTTTAACCGCCACTTTAAAGTTATCGATATCGACCGTTAAATCTGCCCTCCCGCCTCGCTCCGATATCCCTTCTCAAAGCGGAAAGAAAGCGACTCCTTCTGCAAAGCACATTCTTCCAAGCAGAGCGTAATCACATTTCATATCCTCGCTCCCACTGCCATATCCCCAAAATAACAATTCCCTGCTTTATCTGCCCCTCATTTTCCTGAGGCATCGATAAAACAGGGAATTTTATAATAAACTCTACTTACCGCAAACCTTAAGCATCGATATCGGCATAGGTAGCGTGAGCGTCGATAAACTCGCGACGAGGTGCGACATCCTCTCCCATCAGCATGGAGAAGGTCTGATCGGCACTGATAGCATCCTCAATAGCCACCCGCTTGAGATGACGGTGTTCAGGGTCCATGGTGGTATCCCACAACTGCTCGGCATTCATTTCACCCAAACCTTTGTATCGCTGGATCTTGATACCATTGCCACCATTCTCTTCCCCATTTCCGTATTTCATCAAGAAACGGTCTCTGTCGTCATCGGTCCAACAATATTCACTGATCTTACCTTTGGTGCAACGGTAAAGCGGAGCCTGGGCAATATAAACAAAGCCCTCTTCGATCAGCGGACGCATATAGCGGAAGAAAAGCGTCAGAAGCAAAGTGGCAATGTGCTCACCGTCGACATCGGCATCGGTCATGATGATCACCTTATGATAGCGAAGATTGGAAATATCCAACGTCTTGTCCTCCCGCAGGCTGACGCGGAAAGCACGGAACATATTCTGAATCTCCTCGCTGTCCAGCATCTTATGTACCAACACCTTTTCGACATTCAAAATCTTGCCTCGCAACGGTAAAATGGCCTGGAAATTACGGTCGCGACCCTGTTTGGCCGTACCGCCGGCCGAGTCACCCTCGACGAGGAAAATTTCACACTCTTCCGCATAGCGGGAAGAACAATCGGCCAACTTTCCAGGCAATCCGCCGCCAGTGAGCGATGTCTTCTTCTGTACCGCCTCGCGGGCCTTGCGGGCCGCAATACGAGCCTGAGCGGCAAGAATTACCTTTTCGACAATCATACGGGCCTCTTTCGGATGTTCTTCCAGGTAATTTCTCAATGCGGAAGAAACGGCCTGGCTCACAGCGGGACGCACCTCAACGTTACCGAGACGGGTCTTCGTCTGACCCTCAAACTGAGGTTCGGCAACCTTTACGGAAATAACGGCAGTCAGACCCTCTCGGAAGTCGTCGGCCTTCACCTCCACTTTCGCCTTTTCCAGCAACTTTTCGTTGGTCGCATACTCTTTGAGTGTAGAGGTCAGAGCATAACGGAAGCCCTCCAGATGAGTTCCGCCTTCGTGCGTATTGATATTATTGACGAATGTGTAGATGGTCTCGCTGTAAGAGGTATTGTAGGTCATTGCCACCTCCACGGGAACGCCGTTGCTTTCCTTGTTGAGATGGATAATATCCGGGATGAGGTGTTCACGGCTTTCATCCAGCCATTTCACAAATTCGTTAAGACCTTCCGTCGAATAGAAAACATCTTTTCTGAAAGATCCGTCCTCCAACGTCTCGCGTTCGTCGCTCAACGTCAGATGAATGCCGGCATTCAGATAGGCAAGATCCCGCAAACGGGAAGCCAAGATGTCATACTGATAGACAGTAGAGGTAAAAATCGTAGCATCCGGATGGAAAATCACGGTAGTACCGGTTTCATCCGTATCGCCGACTACCTTGACTTCGGTCGTAGGCTTTCCATAGGCATATTCCTGACGATAGACACGTCCCTGGCGGCGTACTTCGGCACATAAATAATCGGACAGCGCATTCACACAGGAAACACCCACGCCGTGCAGACCACCGGAAACCTTATATGTTCCCTTGTCGAACTTACCGCCGGCATGAAGCACCGTCAGAACGACCTCGAGAGCCGACTTTTGTTCCTTTTCATGATAATCCACCGGAATTCCGCGTCCGTTGTCGACAACCTTGATCGAATTATCTTTCAGAATTGTTACCTCGATATGCGTAGCGTAACCGGCCAGAGCCTCGTCTATGGAATTATCCACCACTTCATAGACCAAATGGTGCAGACCTTTATCACTAATGTCTCCAATATACATGGCAGGACGTTTCCGCACTGCCTCCAGACCTTCAAGCACCTGAATGCTATCGGCCGAATAACTGTTTTGATTTTCTGACATAATTATGGATTGTCTAAAACTTTGCAAAGATAGTTTTTTTTCTTGAAACCACAAAGTTCTTTTCAGAAAAAATCCCCACATCCCTAATGGGAGTGAGGATAAATCTTCAGACCATAAAATAAGACTGACGCGACAGGCGATCAGGCAATCTTGTTCACATAAATAGCCAACTTAGACTTCAAATTAGCAGCCTTGTTTGCGTGAATGATATTCCTTTTAGCCAACTTATCGAGCATCGAAGTCACTTTCGGCAACATCTCAATAGCTACGGCCTTATCAGTGGTAGCACGCAATTTGCGAACAGCATTGCGGGCAGTCTTTCCATAGTAACGGTTGCTCATGTTACGAACAACGGTCTGCCTGATTCTCTTTTTTGATGATTTGTGATTTGCCATCGTTATTTTTTATATAATAATATGTTTACATTTAGAATACGCGACGCCAACTCAAGGCTGAACGTCATTGTGTAGTCCATAGCAGAGTCGAACTGCTCTTTAGAGAATGAAAATCTCTCGTCCTAACCGATAGACGAATGGACCGGCCACACATCGGGAACATTGCTATTCCTCAGATTTGCGGGTGCAAAGATAAGTACTTTTTGTTTTCTCACAAATTTTTATTTATTTTTTTTCATCATTTATCGCTTTTTTCCCGCTTTTTTAATTAGTTTTGCTGCCGAAAGTCTTCACCATACTCAATTATCATAGTCGGCCATGTTAGATAAAACCTCCGGAATCCTATTAAGTACCGTTCTGTATAACGATAACACGCTATTTCTGCACATATATACCGAGCAGTTCGGAAAAGTCACCTACCGGACCACCCTGCGCCGCTCCAAACGTCAGGCAGCAGAGCGCATGATGCTGGCCCCCATGACCCTCCTCGACATGAACGTGGAACATCGTCCCGGCAATGAAATACAGAAAATCAGCGAAATGCGCATGCTCTCGTCACCCTATACCTTTATCATGGGCAATCCGGTCAAGGCCGCCCAATGCCTTTTCATGGCAGAACTTTTAGACAAAGTCATCCGCGAGGAGGAGAGCAATCCCGAACTTTTCCGTTTCATTTGTCAAAGTATCGAATTACTCGAGCTGACCGACACCGGAAGCGCCAATTTTCACCTCGTCTTCTTCATCCGGCTTTGTCACCTGCTCGGATTTCGTATCGACACGGATACGTATGATGCCGGAGCCAGATTCGATATCCGTGAAGGGGTCTTCACATTCGCTCCCATCGGCCATCCGCACTATCTTACCGCCGAATCGGCCCACCATTTTCACCGGATGCTGCAGGTCGGGTTCTCCGATATGCAACACGTCGCCTTGAACCGGGAACAAAGGAACCGGTTGACCGACACACTTCTGCTTTATCTCAAGATCCATCTTCCGGAAATGGGAGAAATCCGGTCGATAGAGGTTCTTAAAGAATTATTCGTATAACCGGCACCGCCGCAACCGTCATCAATACTATGAACACCCGTCACCGCACCTCGGCAAGCGCCTCCCACACCCTGCGCGGCCATTCCAGAACCTACGATTCGGGCATCTTCCCAGTCTCACCCCACAACGGTCAGACTGCGACAGTCATCCATAGACTACACGCCTTTTCATTTGTTACCGCGGTCACTGTTATCTTCCTTTTTCCCCTTTGCTGCACAGCCGGAGAGACCTCCTGGCAGAAATTCAACCGTATTCTGGACAAATTCGACACTATCAATCAGGATACCGCCTTCATCGCCCGTCCGGGAACTCCATGGCTCGTCAGTTTCCAGAGCAAATTAGCCCAATCGGGTATTTCCATGAAAGGAAAAGACCCCTCCGGCAGAAAACTGAATTATGAAATCGAATCCAAGGATGCCGAATCTTTCAGCCTATGCACCAGCTATCGGTGCCTCTCAGCCTCGGTGACAATCAATCCGGCCCACCAGTCCGATGTAGAATGGGACTTCGATATGTACGGCGATGCATTCGGCGGCGAAATCATTTATCACAAAGCCCGAAGTTTTTCCGGCGAAAACATCGACGACACCTCCCCGGAAGAAATCGATCTCGGCGCCGTCAGCCAACGCTATCTATTTTTCAACGGATACTATGTTCTTAATCACCGGCAATTTTCTTTTTCGTCTGCCTTCTATCACCAGACGATCCAGAAAAAAAGCTGCGGCAGCCTTATTTTCGGTCTCAATTATTACAACGGCAGGCTAAAAATCAAAGATACCGAACTGCATCCCATCGCCCGCCACGGCATCCGGGGTATCCATACCCGTTATGGCGGTCTCTGCGCAGGCTATGCCCACAACTGGGTACCTCATCGGCAATGGATTCTCCATCTTTCGGCACTCCCCACACTGATATGCTGGCGCAACAATCACGTTCTCTATCAAGACGCCGGCAAGGAAACGATCGTCAAACGGCCGCTCGATATATTCCTTGTCCTGCGTACTGCCGCCACCTATTCCTGGTCCAGATATTTTGCGGGGTTTAACCTCGTCTACACACTCTCCGAACTGGGATCCGAAGATAAATTAAAGCTCCAAAATAACGAAGTAAAATGCAAAATGTCCATTGGCATACGATTCTGAAGATTTTCAACAATCACCGACCTCGTCGCCTGCCATATCAAAAAAAATTCGTATTTTTGCCCCCTCAAGGGAGATATTTCCGCATATAATCATTTTAATAAATATATACTGATCATGAAGAAATCTTTTTTAGGCATGCTTTTCTACGCTGCCGTTCTTCTATTTTCACTGACGGCCTGCCGGCAAGAACAGGCTCCGCACCTGCTGATTATCCATACCAACGACACCCACAGCCAGATAGATCCGGCCCCGGACAACGACAAGTACAACCCCGGTGCAGGCGGTGTCATACAGCGTGCCGCCATTCTCGAAGCGATGCGTGAAACCGACTCCACACTTCTTTATCTCGACGGCGGCGACATGGTTCAGGGTTCCCCGTATTTTAATATTTATAAAGGCGAGCTGGAAATAAAGGCCATGAACGCCCAGGGATTGTCTGCCGCCACATTCGGCAATCACGAATTTGACAACGGCATCGACTTCCTTGTCAATATGGCAAAACAGGCCGAGTTCCAATATATCTGCAGCAACTACGACTGCCGCGGAACTGCCCTCGAGCCTTATGTCAAAGAGTCCATGATCCTTCAGCGCAACGGAATCAAAATCGGACTTCTGGGTATCACCTGCGATCCGGAGGGAATGATTTTCAGGAAAAACTATAACGGTATCACTTATATCGATCCCATCGAAGCCGTCAATCGGGTAGCCGCCGATCTGAAATCGCAGGGTTGCGATCTCGTCATCCTCCTTTCTCATGAAGGCTATAACGACACCGACGACTGGGGCGACCGCCGTATCGTACGCGCCACCAGAAACGTGGAACTCATCATCGGAGGCCATTCCCACACCAACATCGAACACGGATATGAAGCCTTGAACGCTGACTCCCTTCCGGTCATGATTACCCAGACCGGCGGCAAAATCAACCCCATGGGTGCCATCGATATCCAGATGCAGGCCAATACCGATCCCGAAAGCAGTTCCCGCTGGAAGGTTAAAAGCATTGCCTGCTACAAACTCTATCCCGACTCTCTCGACCTCACCGGCCGGGGTGAAAAAATGGCGGAACTCGTCGCACCCTACCGTGAACAGCTCACCGCTAAGATGCAGAACAAGATCGGATATGCTCCCGAATCGATGGATAAGGCCAGACCGCAGAGCCTACTCGGCAACTTCACGGCCGATGCCCTCAGGCACATGGGTTCCAAAGTACTCGGCAAGCCGGTTGCCGTCGGCATCATGAACAACGGCGGACTTCGTGCCACCATCAACCGCGGCGATGTCACCCTCGGCGACCTCTACAAAGTCTATCCGTTCGAAAATACACTGGATCTGATCGAATTGGAAGGAGAATACCTCTCAGATCTGATTCAAAGTCTTGCCGGCAAAGGATTGGAGGCCCTGTCGGGATGTCAGGTCACTCTCACCACCGACGCAAACGGCAAAACGACCGCATCGAAGATTCTCGTCAACGACAGCCCCATCCAACCGAACAAAAAATACTGGATCGCCACCATCGATTACCTTGCCGACGGCAACGGCGGTATGGGCGCGCTCTTAAAAGGCGAGCAGAACAATACGGGAATCCTGTTGCGCGACATGATGATCGAATACGTTCAGGAACTGACCGCTCAGGGCAAAACGGTTTCCTCCCGACTCGACGATCGTGCCGTCTGGATTAAATAATCGCATAATCACATCAATATCAGAACTCACTTGCATATAATCAGACACACCGTCATCCTGCTGCTCACGGCAGCAGGGATGATGTTTTTCTCTCAGAAGATACACGGAGCCGCTTCGCGCACATTCCTCAGCCGAGCAGATAGTCTCGGCATGGAAGCATGGGTCGATTCGGTCATGAATTGCCTCACTCCCGACGAACGCCTCGGCCAGCTCATCATTCCCATCGTAGATGCCAAGGGTAACACCCCGGCCCAAAGGCAGACTCTGTTGAAAGCTATCGAAACATATCACGTAGGAGGCCTCCTATTTTCAGCCGGAACCCTTGCCGACCAGGCCCGGTTCACCAACCTGGCACAACAGCACGCCCGCGTTCCCCTGTTTGTCACCTTGGACGGAGAATGGGGTCTTAACATGCGTCTGAAAGATGCTCCCCGATTCCCCCGCAACATGGCGCTGGGATGTATCAACAACCTTCCGGACACAAGTCGCGAAACAACACTGCAAGACAGCCTGCTCCGGGCCTATGGGCTCGAAGTGGCGCGGGAGTGCCGGCTCATGAACATCATGATCAACTTCGCTCCCGTTCTCGACATCAATAATAATCCTGACAATCCGGTCATCGGTAACCGATCGTTCGGGGATTCCCATGAAGCGGTCACCGCTCCGGCACTCAGCTATGCCGGCGGACTGGAAGAGGGAGGTGTTCTCGCCGTCGGAAAACACTTTCCCGGCCATGGCGATACCGATCAGGATTCTCACAAGACGCTGCCACGACTTCATCATAACCGCCAGAGGCTGCAGGAATTCGAGCTGCAACCTTTCCAGAGGTTCTCCGACGCCGGATTGGGCGGCATCATGGTCGCACATCTCTCCATTCCGGCACTGGAGCCGGCCGCCAACGTTCCGGCATCGGCATCTCCGGCCATCGTTACAGGACTTCTGCGCAAGCAATTGCAATTCGACGGCCTTGTTTTCACCGACGGCCTTGTCATGGAAGGCGCCCGCCGCATTCCGGAAGTCGAAATCAAGGCTCTGCTGGCCGGCGCCGATATTCTGTTGGATCCCATCCCTCTTGGCAAGAAATGGGAATCGCTGAAACATGCCGTCTCCACCGGTAAGCTTTCTCAAGAACTCATCGACTGCAAATGCAGAAAGGTACTGAGATATAAATACGCCGCCGGACTCACGACCCGACAGCCTATCCGGACCGACAGCCTGCAACAACGCATCAATACACCTCAGGCCCGACAGCTTGCCCGCGAGTTATATGCGGCCTCCCTCTGCGTGTTAAAAAACGACACAGATGCCTGCGGTACTACCCTATTGCCGCTTACCGATCTGGACAAACATTCTTTGAGCGTTTTCAATATCGGAACTGCGGCCGACAATAGCTTCACCCGCACCCTGGCACGCTATGCCCCTGTAGAAAGAAATTCATTCACCGCACAGCAGTCCGTCGCCATGCAAAGTGCAATTTTAGGGAAAGCCTCGGCAACTGACCGCTGTATCATTGCCATTTATGACAATAAAACGACTACCGTCGAGTTAGCCCGCCGCCTCTGCAAGGCCGCCAAGAACAACTACATCCTCTGCTTTTTCACCTCTCCTTATAAACTAAGGGATTTTCACGACCTCGTCGACGGGGCTTCGGCCATCGTTCTGGCACACGAGGACTGCGTTCTCAGCAATCAGGTTGCAGCCGAAGCCATTTACGGCGGCTGCGAAGTCAGCGGACGGCTCAGCATCAGCATTCCCGGGCTCTTCGCGGCCGGAAGCGGCTACAGCTATGCCCGCATCCGTCCCGGAGAGGTAGAACCGGAAAAAGTGGGCATGCGATCCGACATCCTCGGTAAAATAGATTCCTTGATCTTAGATGGAATAGATCAAAAAGCTTTCCCGGGCTGCCAAGTGCTGATCGCCAAAGATGGATACATTATTTATAACCGCGCCTTCGGTCATTATGATTACAGCGGCAACCGGCCGGTCTCCACCGAATCGGTTTACGACCTTGCTTCAGTCAGCAAAGCTGCGGCAACCGTGCCTGCGCTCATGCTGGCGCGCGACGAATGTCATCTCCGGCTGAATGACCGCATCAGCGCCTATCTGCCAATACTTAAAAACACCGACAAAAAGACCCTCACGATCCGCGAAGCCCTCTACCACGAAACCGGAATGCGGGACAGCTATCCGTTTTATCAGATGGCCATCGACAGGACAAGCATAACCAAACTTTACAGCAGATACAAGGATGCGACTTTCAGTATCCGCCAGGACCGGAACCTCTGGTTCAACCACAATTACCGTTACGACACTACGCTCGTCAGCTCTTCAGCCGACGAGACACATCCGCTGCAAATCGCACGATCTCTTTACCTCAATCCGGTCTTTACCGATAGCATTTGGCAAAAAATCATAGACCTTCCGCTACAAAAACGAGGCTCGTACCGCTACAGCTGTCTGAATTTCATACTACTGCGCCGGCTGATAGAGCAAGTCACACGACAGCCGCTGGACCGATATCTGCAGCATCGGCTTTTCGCACCATTGGGAGCGACCACACTCTGTTATAATCCGCACCAGAGATTCGGGGAGGCCACCGACACAATCGTCGTGCCGACCGAAGATGATGCAGCCATCCGCAAACAGGTTTTATGCGGCTATGTGCATGATGAGATCGCCGCTTTCAGCGGTGGTGTCGAGGGCAATGCCGGACTGTTCGGTTCCGCACAGGACCTTTTCAAAGTGCTGGAACTACTGTTAGACGGCGGCGAATATGCCGGAAGAAGATATATTTCGGAAGAAACCTGCCGCCTCTTTACAGGAAGCAAGACCCCTCATTCGCGCAGGGGTCTGGGGTTCGACAAGCCGGACATCAAGAACCCGAATCATAGTCCCACCGCACGCGAATGCCCCGGCACGGTCTATGGACATACCGGATACACAGGCACATGCTTCTGGGTGGATCCGGATAACCGGATGATATATATTTTTCTCTGTAACCGCATCCATCCTCATCGCTGGAACACAACGTTAACGCAAAAAGGCTACCGTACACAGATTCAAAGTCTCCTGTACGAGGCCATGCAGTAGGCCGGAAGTCTTTCTTCCGCCGCTGCGGCCCGAAAGTGACACATAAAAAGCGACGACGGTAACGGTCGGGACAGCATCGAGAAATCGGACAGACATACATTTTTACACAATCAGTAAACCAACAGACATGGCGAGCAAAAAATATTACGTGGTTTGGGTTGGCGCGGCACCCGGAATCTACGATTCATGGGAGGAGGCGCAACTTCAGGTCTCCCATTACCCTTCTGCCAGCTATAAAAGTTTCAATACATTGGAAGAGGCCACAGAAGCATTCCGCAACGGATATGACAAAGACGGTCTGATCGCGGAAGTGGCCCGCCAGGTACGACAGCTGAACCGCGAAGGGCGCAGCATCGAATGGAAAGCCCCGGGCACGAAAACGCATCCGGCTCCAGCCGTCAGGAATCTTCAGCCGACAGAACAGCCGCCTTACCTCGTCGATAGTATAGCCGTCGATGCAGCATGCAGCGGCAATCCCGGTCCGATGGAATATCGCGGCGTCTATGTGAAAACCGGGCAGGTCATTTTCAAAATCGGCCCGATGGAAGAGGGAACCAACAACATCGGCGAATTTCTCGCCATCGTCCATGCACTGGCTCTTCAGGAAAAACAGGGAACCCGCCTCCCGATCTATTCCGATAGCGTCAATGCCCAAAAATGGGTACAACAGGGACTATGCAAAACAAAACTGGAATGCACAGAACGGAACCGCCCGCTCTTCGACCTCATCCGCCGCGCGGAAAGCTGGCTCCGCACCCACAAATACGATATTCCCATTTTGAAATGGGACACCAAGGCCTGGGGTGAAATTCCAGCCGATTTCGGAAGAAAATAAACCTCATCCATAACAATGAAAATTATCTGCGTGGGCATGAATTATGCCCTTCACAACGAAGAAATGCACGAAACCGCCGTCTCAGAAGAGCCGGTCCTCTTCCTCAAACCGGACACCGCCCTCCAAAAAGAGGGTTGGCCGTTTTTCGTGCCCGAATTTTCAAAGCAAGTAGAATATGAAACCGAATTGGTGGTGCGCATTAGCCGGCTCGGACGCCATATCCCGGAGCGTTTCGCCCACCGATATTATAACGAGGTCTCTTTAGGCATAGATTTCACAGCCCGCGACGTCCAACAGAAACTGCGGGCACAGGGATTGCCGTGGGAAATCAGCAAAGGGTTCGACAATTCCGCCGTCGTCGGCAAGTTTATTCCCCTTGACGATCTGGACAAACCCGTACAGGACCTGCGTTTCAATATGTATCTCAACGGAACACTGCGACAGACCGGACATACGGCAGACATGTTGCACTCCGTAGATCGGCTCGTAGCCTATGCCAGCCGATATTTCATGCTGAAGATCGGCGACCTTATTTTTACCGGCACCCCGGCCGGTGTCGGTACCGTCAGCGAAAACGATACCATCACCGCCGATCTGGAAGGCCGCAGAATTTTGGAGTGCAGGATCAAATAGAATATCAGCGCCTTTTCGACAGAAAAATATCCGGCCATCAAATAAATCAGCGCCTCTTCCGTTATATATTTATAATAAACGTATATGATATGAAGTCGTTCCAGCGCATACGCAAGCATATCCTCCCCCTCATTACCGCTTTCTTCGTAGCGGCAGGCACCGCGTCCGTACAATCTGCCCTTTCCGGCAATCCGGCAAGGGCCACACAGCCAGTTCATACCTTTGCCGGCAACTCGGTTCTTTCCGAAGGTAAATGGGTCAAGGTCGCCCTGAACGGAAATGAGGACGGCATTTATCAGATCCCTTACAGCCAGCTGCGCCAGATGGGATTCAGCCGGCCGGAGAAAGTCGGCGTGTTCGGCTTTGGAGGCCATATACTGGATGAAGCATTCTCATCGGGCCATATCGACGATCTTCCGGAAGTGGCAGTCTGCCACGATGCCGGCCGCCAGCGGATCCTCTTTTACGGACGCGGTCTCATCACCTGGCAATGGAAGAACGACGCCATGAAATACTCCCACCGGCAACATCCCTACGCCAATCAGGCCGTTTACTTCCTCCGCGAAACAGAGGATCCGCGCCGCATGGATACAATCCGGACCGAAATTCCGACCGGGATCAACGCCGACAATTCTTTTGATGAACACCTGCTGCATGAAACCGAATCGGTGAATATCGGAAAAACCGGCCGCGAACTATACGGCGAATCATTCGTATATACACAGGCCCAGCGCTTCAACTTTTCCATGCCTGGAATCGTAAACGATACCGTGCTTGTCACGGCCAACGTCATAGCCAATTCAAAAGCTCCCAGCACATATACGGTAAAACTTAACAATACTACTGCCGGCTCGGTCGTCCTCAGCGCCATCACCGATGACTACAACAGGGCACGCGAGGGCACTATCAACAAAAGCATCAGGACAACGACTGACAAAATCGCTGTCGATGTTACCTATACACCGGGCGGAGCCACCCCCGTCAATGCCCATCTGAACTATATCCGCATTCAGGGGAAACGTAAAATCGCGCTCTATGACATGCCCTATACCCTATTCCGCCGGAAAGTCGGAAAAACAGCATCCCAACTCTATGCCATCGACAATTTTGACGAAGCCGGCATGCAGGTCTGGGATATAACCTCCCCTGCCGACATCAGCATACAGACCGTCAGCAACAAACAATTCGCCTCCCCGGATGCGGATACACACGAATATGCCCTGATCGACCTCCGCAGCACAAATTTTCCAGGTGTGACCTTCCTGGGAGAGGTCGCCAACCAGAATCTGCATGCCCTGCCACAGACTGAAATGGTAATCATCGCGCCTCCGGGGCATCTGACCCAAGCAGAACGGCTTGCCGAATACCGACGCAGCCACGACAATCTGCATGTCACCGTCGTAACGCCCGAATGCATCTACAACGAGTTCTCCTCCGGGGTTCCCGATGCCACAGCTTACCGTCTTTTCCTCAAGATGTTCTACGACAGAGGTAAAACAGCCCTTTCTGACCGCCAATTGCGTTATCTCCTTCTTTTCGGAGACGGCTTCTATAATAACAGACAGGTTGCCGGCAGTAATTTTTATCTCCTCACTTATGAGAGCGAGCCTTCTCTCGCCGAAACAGCATCCTATGTCTGCGATGACTACTTCGGCTTTCTGGATGATGCCGAAGGCGGCAAACTCGATGCCGGCGGCCGCTATTCCATTACCTCCGACGTGATAGACATCGGTATCGGCCGTCTGCCCGTCAGCAATGCCGAGGAGGCCAAAAATGTGGTTGACAAAACCATCGGCTACAGCGACAACCGCTATTACGGCAACTGGAAAAACAGAATCTGCTTCCTCGGTGATGACGATAAAATCACCGACAAAACCAAGGACTCCCCCAACACACATATCAGGCACTGCGACAGCATGGTCTATATTCTCCAGCATGCCGGCCACCACGAATTCGTTTATCAGAAGATTTACCTTCCGGCTTACACTCAAACGACCACAGCTTCGGGCACCGACTATCCGGATGCCAAAAAAGAATTTCTGGAAACACTCCGTCAGGGCGTACTGCTCATCAACTACGCAGGCCATGGGAATACCTCCAGCATCACCAACGAAGGGCTGATGACTACAGCGACCGCAGCCACCCTCAACATGAAAAAACTACCGGTCTGGATTACAGCCACCTGCGATTTTTCCCGTTACGATGACGATGAAACCTCCTGCGGTGAAACTCTGTTGCTTAATCCTAACGGAGGCGCCGTTGCCCTGATTACTACCAGCCGCGTCGTCTATGCGTCGCAGAACCTCACCTTAAACCGGCATTTGATCCGCCATATTTTTGACCGCCACTCCGACGGTACCCGTTACCGGCTGGGCGATATCATGCGTCAGGCCAAACGGGATATGGGCACAGAGACCAACAAACTCAATTACTGTCTGCTCGGCGATCCCTCCCTGATTCTGGCATATCCTGAAAACGAAATGGAACTGACTGCCATCAACGGCGAAACCGTCGCCCCCACAGGCACCGCCCCCAACTTCAGCTTGCCGGCACTCAGTCGGGTAACTATGCGCGGACGCGTCCTGAAAGTAGGCAGTCAGGAAACCGATACGGAGTTCAACGGATTGCTGTATCCTACCATCTACGATGCGGAAGAGGTTTTCACAGCTGACAAAGGGCTATATCAGGACCCGGTTTTCTCTTTCAAAAACAGGACGAAGAAAGTCTTCTCAGGCAGAGATGTCATACGCAACGGAGAATTTGAATTCAGCTTCGTGGTACCTCAGGACATCGCCTATTCCGACGGCAACGGGCTTGTCAATCTCTACGCTTGTAGCGAGGAGGGAAACGAAGGGCAAGGATATTTCAATCGTCTTTATCTCAACGGCAGCAATGACACAGAGATAACCGATACCATCGGCCCGGAAATCCGCCAGCTCATACTTAACGTTCGCAACTTCCAAAGCGGAGATGTCGTAAATGCCACCCCCTATTTCTTCGCAGAGGCCCACGACCCCAGCGGTTTCAACACCACCGGCAACAGCATCGGGCACGACATCACCCTTACATTGCGCAACCTCAGCAATCCTTTGACCGGCACCATCCAGTATCTGCTCAACAGTTACTTCACATCCTACACCGGCGACGCCACGACAGGCAATGTCCGCTTCAGCATTCCGCAACTCGAAGACGGCGACTATGAAGCTACTTTCCGCATCTGGGACGTCTACAATAACTCCTCTGCCTCTACCTTCCATTTTACGGTCGATACCCGCAAAGCGGTACACTCCGCATGGATACAGGCGTACCCGTCACCGGCCTACACCGGAGAGCCCGTCACATTCCGGGTGATGCACAATCGTCCGGAAGCCCAAACCACGTTGCGGGTACAGGTCTTCACCCAAACCGGTACAAAGGTTTGGGAAGGCGAGACAAGCAGCAATGCCGCCGATATAGTTTACACACCCGACGCCGCCCATCCCGACCGGACCGATCAGTCTTTAGGAAACGACGAAAGCGACGGATTCCTCGGGGCAAGTACTATCCTCTGGAATCAGAGAAGTCTCTCCGGCAGCCATCTGGCCCCCGGGCTATATATCTATCGTGTCTACATTTCGAGCAACGGTAGCACGGAGGTTTCAAAAAGCAAAAAGCTGCTGATTATAGGAGGCAATAAAACCGAAGATGCAGCGTTATTCTAATATCACGGCCTCCGTCGGCCAAATAGGAAACGCCATCAAAAGATTTACAACCTATATTTACATATTCGCATATTCCAACAAGCATGAAAAGACTTTGTTATTTGCTTCTTCTGGCCTGGATGACAGGCAATGCCACGACAACAGTCGCGCAAGGACTGGGATCGACCACCACCGGCGACGACAAAACCATTACGGATATGGCCAAACAATATAATCCGATCCAAACCGCTACGGTTTCGCTTGCCGTTGCCCCGGATGCCCGCGGAAGCGCCATGGGAGACATCGGCGCGGCTACTGAACCCGATGAAAATTCCCAATACTGGAACCCCGCGAAATATGCATTCGCCTACAGCCGCGGCGGGCTCTCGGTCAACTATACACCGTGGCTCCGCAAGATCGTCAGCGACATCAACCTGGCCTATGTAAGCGGCTACTGGAAATTCGGATACAACGATCTGCAGGCTGTATCGGCCTCCATGCGTTATTTCTCACTCGGCGAAGTGGAGGCATACAATTCCAGCGGCAACCTGGTCAACGTAATAGACCCGATGGAAATGGCCCTTGACCTGGGTTACTCCCGCAAACTGTCGGAGAACTTCTCGATGGGTGTCGTTCTCCGTTACATCTACAGCGACATGACCTATAGTGACGGCGACGAGAGCGAACCGGCCAATGCATTCGCGGCCGATATCGCGGCCTACTATACAGCCTATCCTATGATCGGCTATAATGAATGCCAATGGGCCTGGGGATTGAATATTTCCAATATCGGTACTAAAATCAGCTACGACGGCGACGCCACGTCACAGTTCCTGCCCTGCAACCTGCGCCTCGGAACAAGTTTCACCTTCCCCGTCGACGACTACAACCTGTTTTCAATCAATTTCGACGCCAATAAATTCCTCGTACCCTCTTTTCCGCAATCCTATCAGTTCTATAATGAGGACGGCAACCTCGACAATCAGGCTTTTGAGGCGGCAAAACAGGAATACTATGACATGTCAGGCATCAAGGGCATGTTCAAATCTTTCAGCGACGCTCCCGGAGGCGGTAAGGAAGAGTTCCACGAAATCAATTGGGGCTTCGGTATGGAATATGCCTACGACCGTAAATTTTTCCTGCGTGCCGGATACCATCATGAGAACGAATACAAGGGCGACCGCAAGTACTTTACTTTCGGTGCGGGCGTAGCGCTCAACATTTTCCATCTCGATGCAAGTTATGTACTCTCGACGGCACAGACCAGCGCCCTCGACCAAACCTTGCGCTTCTCGCTGGGCTTCGATTTGGAGGGTCTGCGAGATCTGGTCGGATACCGCGGACGCAGAAGATATTAAAATGCAGAACAATAAAAGAGCTCTGATTCTTACAGAGCTCTTTTATTTCTTTGCTAATCGAGAAATTATCAAATATAAGATATTTCAGCTATAAAGTGTGGCCCCCAAAAACTGCGCGAACGAAGTTTCTGATGTCATACATAAATAGAAGATAAATTTTCGAATCAGATATCAAAGTACCGACATACGACGTTAATTTATATCGGCATTCCGGAAAACAGATGACAAAGTACTATACGAATGCAATCAAAACACCTGTCTTTATAGCCGATATGAAACGGCTGCTTCCATCACAAAGTGTCACTCCGCGACAATAAGAAAAATTAGCATCTGATCTCACAATCTCCGAAGTGCACGCATACACCGGGCCAACTCTCGGAAATGTATCGGAGCATATGTAGAAATAAATGAAAAACGGTACCAACACATGTATATTAAATCCTCAATCATTTTAATTTGTTTTTTATCGGGACTTAATATGTCGGGGCAATCCCAAACCGGCATCGACGTTAGCAAAAATGGAACCAGGCCGTTAAAAACGAATATCAACACAGCATACGATTATGGTGGCGGCGCTATCAACAGCGAATTTACTACAAAAGTATCGTATGAACTTTTTAGAAACAACCATTTTACAGTTACAGCCAATGCCCGCTGCTCATCGGTCAAAACAGACTTCAAAGAACATGATTTAAGTATCGAATGTAATCCCAATGTGATCGGATTGAACGGCACCCATTTATTCGGACAAACCGGGTTTACATCCATATTCAGAACACAATTATTTGGCAAGCCATTCATGGCTATGGCCACATTTAACGGTGAATGGGGAGAAGGCGGATTTGCCAGAGTATCGGGCATCGGCATGGGTTTAATCATGTTGAAAGCCAACAGACGGACCCAATTCGGGTTAGGACCTCTTGCAATGATTAACACCAGCTCTAAAATACCGGCTTTTCTGGTATTTATGTACCGACATAAGTTTAACGAATCATGGAAAATTAACTTCTACGGTGCGATGTTAAGCATAGATTATACGCCAACCCCAAACGACCTTATCTGTATGGGAGCAGACATAGATGTAAAGGCCTTTTATTTCAAACCTGACAGTAAATTATTACCCAATAAATGCAGACTTACCTCTACCTCCTTCCGGCCAATGGTAAAATACAGAAGAAAGCTCTTTGACAATCTGTACTTCGGAATACAAAGCGGTGTAAAGATAAAAATGACATGTCGCGTCAATGGAGTTTCGGGTCCAAAAGAGTATTTTAAATGTTGCCAAAACGTAGATTCATTTGTGCAAACCAATATTTCCTATTCTCTGTAAACGTCCGCCGTCACCCGATAAATATACAATCGGCCCCAAGCAAGCAGAAAAAGAAGTGACCCTCAAAAATAAGCCTAACGATGTTTTTTCAGTACTTCACAGACAATCTTATCGCCCAAATTGCGGTCTGTTGCAATTTTCCAGAACAACGATGCTCAATCCGGAACGTTTTTAAGAAGAAATAATGAATACTTTTTCGACTTCTTTCAGTAAACACTCATATTTTCAGCTTATATACGACACAATATCACCAAAAGAATCTTCCTTCCCGGATATTTTCCACCGGAAGGAAGATTCTTTTTCTGCTTTTCAGAGCGTCGGCTTTACTCAGTTGCGAAACCAGCCGGAAATACAGGACGATGGGGACCGGAAATGCGGAAATTGCGGAACCTCAAATTCCTGAGAGTCGCGCTACAGCCCCGAAAGAGATTGCTCACTCGATATACATGGCCTTGGATTCGTCGCGGGGCTTAGCATCCGGAGCCTCATCGGGATATCCCATGCCGATGGCATACAATAACTCATAACCTTCCGGCAATTGCAGGCGAGCGACATAGTCGGCCGCAACGTCAGACTTCATAAAGCCGATGGGGCCACCCAGACAACAAGAGCCGATACCCATCGACTGGGCAGCCAGAATCATATTTTCTCCCATAAGACCGCAATCGAGATTACCTTTTCCACCGACCGGTGCAGCAATAAAGACAACCGTAGGTGCGTTACGGAACATATTGCGAAAACCGTCGGCCTCGCGGGTCCCGGTAGCACGGGAAGGCTCCATACTGGCGAGCCACAAGGCCGTGACACCATCCAGAAACTCCGGATTGTCGACTACACGCACGGCCCAAGGCTGTTGATTCAT
The DNA here is from genome assembly GCA_964567855.1 of uncultured Prevotellaceae bacterium. GTDB lineage: Bacteria > Bacteroidota > Bacteroidia > Bacteroidales > UBA3663 > Liminaster. The sequence continues at coordinate 6,533 of CAZMOE010000013.1, read as the reverse complement.
GCCACTCGGGGCATTCAGACCACAGCGGACAATGACCTCCATCTGGTCACGCCGGACGGCCTCCGGTTTATACTTGCGCACACTGCGGCGGGCCATGATGGTACGCACCACGGCGGCACTGTCTTCATTTACAGTCGAAGCATACGACCCGGCACCGGTACAAGTGTTACATTCACCGGTTTTGCCACATTGGCAAGAGGCTAACAGCAACAGGGAAATTCCCCAAATCCATTTTTTCATATTCATCAGTGTTTTAAAATATATTTAAGTTTTCCATTTTCAATATAACAGCCCTGCGGGGGTACTTTCTTCAACGGACGGCCGAAAAGGTCATGAATGACAACCGGCAAATGCTGTCCGCCACCAAGTTCGGAGGAAACATCCGGCCGTAACGGCGCAATACCGTCCAACTCGCTTTGCAAACGCAACGCTTCGGACAAGGCGGCGGCAAAATCCGGCAGGCCATAGCCCAATAACTCATCGGGCGCGGAGAACCGGGAAGCCGATTCACATATAATCCGGCGAATCTGGACCGCCGTCAAACAAGGTGCTGCCGACCAAAGAGAGGCAGCCAGCCCACAAAGAAACGGAGATGCGAAAGAGGTGCCGCTGCCCATGGTGGGCAATCCGGTATAACAATTGACCACGTAAGCCCTGAAACCACGGCAAGCGACATCGGGCTTGACGTACGGAATCAGAAACCCGGGGCTTGTAAAGCTGGCGGGTTCTCCTTCATCATCTGTAGCGGCCACGGCAAGAATGCCGGAAGCCTCGGCCGGAAATGTAATGGCACCCCAGGAAGACTGACGCTCATTGCCGGCAGCACAACAGACCAGAATGCCCTTTGCGGCGGCACAATTGGCGCCACGGGTTATGAAGGCACTCTCCTGCCCCAATTCATCATGCGTATGATTATAACCGGCATTGTCAAAAGTCATATATCCTAAAGAGGAATTGATCAAATCGGCCCCTAAAGAGTCCGCCAGTTCTGCGGCAGCCACCCATTGGTCCTCCTCAAACGGAGTCTCTGTGGGGCTATACTCGCTGCGTATCAGGAAATAATCAGCCTCGCAGGCGGTGCCCCAGATGCCTTGCGTACTGTCGGTCGCCATAAGCGAGAGCACCTGGGTGCCATGGGTATCGCCGGTATAAAGTTCGCCGTCGTAACCGGGCCGATACATATCGTGGCACCCGACAACGCGGCGGTTCAGCCATTCAAGTTGATTGACATTATAAAACCCGCCGTCAAGCACTGCGATCAACATCCCGGCGCCTCTGTGTCCGGCATCGTAGAGTTCCTGACCGTTGACCTGCCACATGGGCTGACGGAAATCATCGGCAGCGGTTCTGGCAGTGACATCAGTCACTCCCCGCTTGGTAACGGCAGTGGTTGGAACGGCGACATTCTCATAGGAAGTCACCTCTGTCACCTGTCTGACAAAAGGAAATTCATCCCAACAATGACCGGCAATCTCTCCGCCGTCCTCACGCATTACAACAACGGAGTTCAGCCACCGTGAACGGCTACAAATCCGCATACCGGCGGCCTCGATAGCCGAAAGATAAAGCGGGGAAACCTCGTAATCGGCAGAATCCAACGGAATACCTTGTCGCTCGCGCCGTTCCAAAGCGCGCCGGCTCAATGGATAGACTACACTGCCTGGTTTTCCGTCCAACAGAAGCCGGTAACGAAACACTGCATTTGCAGAAAACGGAAACTCGCAGAAAATACCGGCCAACAACAGCAGGCGCAGGATGAATCTGTAACAATATCGCATCATCTCGGAAAAGCAACCTATATAAATTCAATCTTCTTTCTCTATCAGCACCGTGGCATAGGCGGCAATGCCCTCCCGACGACCTGTAAAACCTAATTTCTCGGTAGTCGTGGCTTTGATAGAGATACAGTCTTCGTCGGTCTGCATCACAGCTGCCAGCACACGCTTCATTTCCGGAATGTGAGGATTTAACTTAGGCTGTTCGGCCGCTACGGTGATGTCGGCATTACCGAATACATAGCCTGCTGCCCTTACCAGCCCGACGGTACGGGCAAGAAGAAGCTTGCTGTCGATTCCGGCGAACTCGGAAGCGGTATCTGGAAAGTGGTAACCGATATCCCGCAAATTGGCAGCACCCAACATGGCATCGCAAAGGGCATGGATAAGCACGTCAGCATCAGAATGACCCTGTAAACCCATAGAATATTCCAGGCGGATACCACCCAGCCACAATTCGCGGCCTTCCTGAAGACGGTGGACGTCGTAACCGAAGCCGACTCTGATTTTTGGTTTCATTTTAGTATCAATATTTTACTGTTTATCTGTTCATTTTTTTAAGATGGTCTTGCCATCACGAATGAGGAAGCCTGACGGAGATTTTCCAAAGACGGGCCGTCCCTGCAGATCACAGACAGGAACAGCAGCAGGATTCCGATGACTGTCGGTTACGGCAGCAACAGAGGTCATATCACGGTGAAGAACGGCAATACGGGCAGCTCCGGTGCCGGCATGATAGAAATAACAGCGAAACGGTTTCAGCGTTTTGCCTGCGGCCAAAGTAGAAAAACTCTGACCGTTGACCGCAATCGTGTACAGATGCGCATTGGCTTCCGGTGCCGTCTGTCCCGCCAGGGTACCGTAAAAGCCTGTCTCGGTGACGACATCGGCATTCTGGAGGACACCGGACGCCGGCCAGGTAACATTTTCCCATCGGATTTCGACGGTTGAAGGGGTCTGGCAAGGCTCCGCACCGACATATTTCAGGAGATAAGGCGTATCGCCGGACAATTCCGATACATCTGGAGACAAAGAAGTAAAAGATATGGCATCCGATTCGACATCCGGACCATCATATAGTTCAAATGTATAACCAGCCGGAAATTGTGACACGGAGATATCCAGCGGAAAATACCAAGACTCATAACCTCCGTCTTTATAAAGTTGGCGCTCATAAGTCACTTGTTCAGCGGTAAAGGAATAAGGGGTGTTAAAAGGGTACAGGTCGGTGACGAGCAGACGGGTGGCATTCCAGCCGGAAGCATCCGCCGTACGGCAAAGCAAATTATCCACTTCCGGAACGGCAGCGGAAGTTTCCAGCCCCGCGACAAGCTCCTCCCAGGTGGCATCGGCAAAGGCCAGTTCGTTGGGATGAATCGACAAGCGGGCGCACACGGCGTCATACCATTGACGGCAACCATAGAAAACGTTATCTCCGGCCGACGCTATGGAAGAATAATAAACAATGGGAAAACCGTCGTTGATGAAGACATCGGCATTATTCTGATCGGCTACCACTTCGGGGTGTTTTTCCGCATTATAGAAAACGGGGAAAGAATCCTGATAGGCGCCGGGAGTAAGCCATTGCCCCCAAGCCTCCGGATTTTCCAACGACAACTCACAAGCAACCTGACCGGAGGCAAATTGATCGGCAGTACGGGAATATAGGGCATTTTTCTGTTCGGAAATGGATGGATAGGCATTAGTCGTCGTGGTATTGAGAAAAAAAGTCTGGAAGATGGCAGTTTCCACGGCAGGAGATTCGCCGCAAATGGATCCGATTCCCTGAGTACTATAAGCAAATCCCCGATATGCCACACTGCCCCCGTTATAGGAATAAGAAATATTCGTTCCCGTCAGCTGGCCTACGATCCCGCCGGCACAGATACCCGACGAATGAATTTCCACGGTAGCGGTATTATAACAATTTTTAATCTGACTACGAATGGAACTGCCGACCACTCCACCGGCAATTCCCGTCCCGTAGATCTTACCCGATATCCGGCAATTTTCGATCTCCGAATCTACCAAAAAACCGACCAAACCGGCAGTCGAAGAGTTTTGGCCAGACTTTGTATTGTTAATATTGATATTGTCGAGACTCAGATTCTTCACACATCCGTTTTTATTGTTATCCCCGATATATCCGAACATACCGGCATAATCCATTTTCCCGCTGACGGTCAAATTAGAAATGACATGACCCTGCCCGTCAAAAGTTCCATTGAACGGAGTATTATATGTGATGCCGACCACAGGCCATGCCCGGCCCGCCAAATCAATATCGGACTCAAGCCGGTAAGTTATGCCCTGCAATTCGCCGTACACATCGGAAACCGTAGAATAGTCACGTTTATTGGCAAATGACGCAAAAGCCAACAGTTCCTCTTGGGAAGAAATCGTAACAATATCACCCTCCTGCAGTCCGACTTCGGAAGGTGCCGCGGCAACCTCTGCCATTGTAAGCGTTCTGGCCTCAAGTTCCAGTACGCCATTGACACCGCCAAGACATATCGGCAAGAGCAAAAACAAAGATTTTCCCATGGCCCAATTGATTGATATGGGGGTAAAATTACAAAATTATTATATAATGTCCATCATGCAGTCCCTTTTTTTTAAGAAAACCGGCGAATACAAGCCATTTTGTCAGTCAAATAACCCATATTTCGGAATCTAATGAACTAATAGCAGCCTCAGAGAACCGACTCCGGCACACAACAGACACATTATTATAACATAAAAATAAAAAGCGACATAAAATGATATTTATTTTGACAAAATGGCAAATGCACTCTTTGGCACACTATTTGTTATAATGAAAAGTGCAAGCGGGTCACTTCCCGCCAAAAGCAAACAGAAATCATATTAGAAATAACAAAATAAAACATTACAATCATGGGAAAAATTATTGGTATTGACTTAGGCACCACCAACTCTTGCGTGGCAGTCATGGAGGGTACTACCCCCACCGTTATCGCTAACTCCGAAGGCCGCAACACGACTCCTTCTATCGTCGCTTTCGTAGACGGTGGCGAACGTAAAGTCGGCGAACCGGCAAAGCGTCAGGCCGTTACCAACCCGACACGTACCATCTATTCTATCAAACGTTTCATGGGTTGCGACATGAACCAATGCGCCAGCGAAATCGGCCGCATGCCTTACAAAGTTGTCAACAACGGTAACAACCAGCCCCGTGTTGAGATCGACGGACGTCAGTATTCTCCGCAGGAAATCTCCGCCATGGTATTGCAGAAGATGAAAAAAACCGCAGAGGACTATCTCGGAACCACGGTAGATGAAGCAGTTATCACAGTACCCGCATATTTTAACGATGCACAGCGTCAGGCAACCAAAGAGGCCGGAGAAATCGCCGGTTTGAAAGTACGCCGCATCGTGAACGAGCCGACGGCTGCCGCTTTGGCCTACGGTCTGGATAAGTTGAACAAAGAGGTGAAAATCGCCGTATTCGACTTAGGTGGCGGTACGTTCGATATTTCAATTCTCGATTTGGCAGACGGTGTATTCGAGGTACTTTCTACCGACGGTAACACTCATCTCGGTGGCGACGACTTCGACAACAAGATTATCGACTGGCTGGCCGATGAATTCCAGCATGAAGAAGGCGTAGATCTCCGCAAGGACCCGATGGCCCTTCAGCGTTTGAAAGAAGCTGCCGAAAAGGCCAAAATAGAGCTTTCTTCTTCTACTTCGACAGAAATCAATCTTCCTTATATCTTCCCCGTCAACGGTATTCCGAAGCACCTTGTCAAGACTTTGACCCGCGCCAAATTTGAACAGCTCTGCGACGACCTTATCAAAGGCACCATCGAACCCTGCCGCCGTGCGCTTCAGAATGCCAAACTCTCCACTTCTCAGATTGACGAAGTAATCCTTGTCGGTGGTTCCAGCCGTATCCCGGCCGTGCAGCAGGAAGTTGAGAAATTCTTCGGCAAAGCTCCCAGCAAGGGCGTTAACCCTGATGAAGTGGTTGCCGTAGGTGCCTCTATCCAGGGCGCCATCCTCGCCGGCGAAAATGTAGGCGGAGGAAAAGATATTCTTCTTCTCGACGTTACTCCCCTTTCCTTGGGAATCGAGACCCTCGGCGGCGTAATGACTAAACTGATCGATGCCAACACTACCATCCCGACCAAGAAGAGCGAAGTATTCTCTACAGCCGCCGACAACCAACCGTCTGTACAGATCCACGTTCTGCAAGGTGAACGTCAGTTTGCTAAAGACAACAAAACAATTGGAGTCTTCAACCTGGATGGCATTCCGATGGCCCCGCGTGGCGTACCGCAGATCGAAGTTACCTTCGATATTGATGCCAACGGTATTCTTAACGTTTCTGCCAAAGATAAAGGTACCGGCAAGGAACAATCCATCCGCATAGAGGCCTCCAGCGGTCTGTCAAAAGATGAAATCGAACGCATGAAGGCCGAAGCTGCCGCCAACGAAGAGGCAGACAAGAAAGAGCGTGAAAAAGTTGATAAATTAAATCAGGCCGACTCCATGATCTTCCAGACTGAAAAACAGCTCAAGGAAGTAGGCGACAAGATCCCGGCCGATAAGAAATCTGCCATTGAAGCCGCGCTCGGCAAACTCAAACAAGCACACGAAGCCAAAGATGTTGCAGGTTGTGACGCTGCCATTGCCGAACTTAACCAAGTTCTCCAAAGCGCCGCTCAGGATATCTACGGCGCCCAGCAGCAGGCCGGCGGCGCCCAGCCCGGAGCTAACCAGCAAACCAATGGCAAC
>CAZMOE010000012.1:0-63003 GCA_964567855.1 uncultured Prevotellaceae bacterium | reverse complement strand
GCGCGATTCCGTGGAGCCGGGAAAACGACCGTTCTCACGGAACGATTGTAGAGAACATTCCGCTTCCATTCTTCCGAGCGGCCCTCGGTACGGATATCCACGACCTTGGGATCCTCTCCGTCGATGCTGATACGATAACGCAGACTCTTTTCGTTGAGCGGATGCACCGGCAACACATGCACTTCCACTCGGATAGAATCCGGAGACGATGGGATATCGCAAGAAAACGGCTCACCGACCGCTACCGGCGTACCGACATTGGCGGGACTCGCGAAAGCGACGATCCCCGTCATACCCTGAGGCATAAAACTCTCATACCTTTCCTCCCGGACAGGATTGAAATCGGCCAATTTACGCGGCGCGCAGTCCATAATACCCCGCCATTTGCCGTCGTCCAAATCATTGTAGCGACGGGTCAGCCCGATAATGGTGTCATAAGCAGCATGGGGCATCGCCCAGCCGCCGAGGCCATGCCGCGCCAGCTGTGCGCCCAGACATTTTTCATTCATGGCGGCCATGCTTCGCAAAGGATATTCCACCAGCTGGAACCAGGCATCCCGCTTTCCGGCCGGAACGGCAGCCGTCATTGCCGTTACCTTATAGTCGATCTCCTTGCACTTTACCAGACGGTCGATAATCTCATCGGCATTCAGCGGAACGTCATTCACCTGCTTGTAACGTGGATCTTTTTCCTCAGTGCGCACTCCGCCCAAAAATTCGGGACGAAGAGCGAACGAAAGGTCGTAATAATTCTTCCAGAGAGGCAACAAGGCATTGCCGTCGACGCCAAGCTGTTCGCCGTACCAACCGGCAAGATAGCTGTCGAGAGCATCCTCACTGCGGAAACGGTCGATGTCCCACGCCATTTCCAGAAACAGAGAGGTGAGATACTCCCCCGGCTTGATATCGCCCACATTCACCACCCAGATGCGGTTCACCCCATGATCATAAGCCTTCAGCATCTCCTCTCGAATCAGTTCCGGCGGCGTTGTGGCCAGCCAAAGATAGTCATGCGGCCGCCCCCAATAGCTGATGTGATAATACATGCCGTTGCCCCCCTTGCGGTCCCGTTCTTCGGGGGTGGGAAAATGACGGATGTAGCCATAATTATCGTCGCACCAGATAAGCACCACATCATCGGGCACCTTCAAACCGGCCCGATAGCAGTCCAAAACCTCCTTATAAGGAACGAACTGCTGAGGCACCTGTGTCACGTCGGGATGGATGTGCTTGGCCAGCAGCTCACGCTGCACCTTGATGATTTCGGTAAGAGCGGACACCTGCTCCGCGACGGTCTTGGCACCCAGCATCTTGCTGTCATGCACACCGCGCATGCCCAACGTATAAATACAATCGGAGGAACCGGCCAATTGGGCGACACGCTCCTCCCAGAACTTCACGACATTATTGCGGTTGGTGATAAAATTATATTCGCCGGCACCGGCCTTCTTCCATTCACCGTTGGTGTTGCGCATCATCGGCTCGCAATGGGAGGTACTGACCAGAATGCCGTATTTTTCTGCCTTCTCCTGATTGCCCTCGACGAAATAAAAAGGTACGGAACATTCGTGCATAGCCGGCCAAAAGGTATTGGCTTTGAGACGAAGCAGAAGCTCAAAGATCCTGTCATGCGTATAAGGACCGATTTCCCCTTTCCGCGGCTCGGCATCTCCACCGGCGGCAGCACGCATCTTCGGCTCGTAATTGATGCTGCTCCAGGGTGTCAGTCCCCAGTCCTCGTCGTTCAGGAAAATGCCGCGATAAGCGACGGAAGGAGCCTCCGACAACTCGTAACCGGCTGCAAGATCAAAAGATTCCCGTTTTTCCGGCCGGCAATCGGCCCACCAAGACCATGGAGAAACGCCGATCATGCGCGAAAGGGTCATCACCCCGTAGGCAGTACCCCGCTTATCGCTGCCGGCAATCACCAGCCGCGAGCGTTTACCTGAGCCGATCACCTGAAGCAAATAGCCCTCATGGCGACCGGCAAGCCCGCTGACATCAACGCCCTGAGCCTCCACCCAACGGCGGAAACCCATTTCGGTAACCGTTCCCACAACAATGTCAGCCTTGCTTTGCGACGTGTTTTTCAGCGAGGCATCGAAAACCTCATTGAAATCGCCGGCAAATAGTTCGACAGCAGTCCGGACAACGATATCCTCACCTTTACCGCAAAAAACGGCAGCGTCTTTTCCCCGGAGCAATGAAAAGTCCTCCCTGCCGCCGGCCGAGGCGACCCAAGACAGACCCAGGAACAGACATCCGCTGAGAAAAAATCTTTTAGCATTCTGAATAGTAAACATTGTATTTTTCATATTTTTAATAAGTATATAAGCCATAATGGATAATTTATTGGGGCAAAGATAACAAAATGAATTGAAAATCACAAATTTTATGCCGGAGATTCCTCGAAGACACACCGCCCCCCAAGCCTGAGAACAGGAACGGCCGACAAGACTATATAAGGCGGCTGCAGCAAAAAAGCAAAGAGCACCCGGACTACAAACAGCGACCGCTGTATCGCCGGAAAAACCGGACAGACCGGAAAAACCGGTTACCGGCAGACCGGAACGCCCCCAGATGGTCTGTAAAACAGCCGACAAAAAACCGCTTCCCCAAATCGTTTTCAGGAAAGCGGTAAAATTTCTCCGGCAAGAACTTCTCATCAGCAGATGGCCACATCCGGCCACTCGTCAGTCGAAAAGTACACAAGGGTTCAGGTCTGCCGGCGAACGCCAGACAATGCCGTACTCCAGTTTCAGCAAACGTTTTTTATACGCCCACATCTCGCGGATGACACCGGCGTCATTGGCCCCGCCGTAACGGCTTCTGACACGTTCATTGACCTCGCGGAAAGCAGCCGCGTAACGCGGGTCGTCCTCGATGGGATCATATTCGATATTGCAATTCAATACATCAGGCATAATACGTCCTTTCTGTTTAAAGTTTCTTTTATAAATCCTCTCCTGGCAGGTCCCAGCCATCAGAACATGACCGGAAACCCCACCTGCATCCTACAGATTCCGCCGAAGATAACGATAGAGTTGATTATAAATATAATAATTGGAATTACCACCGCGGATGCTATGATCGCGGTTGGTATAAAGATGCATGTCAAAAGGAATATCTTCCTGCACCCACATTTCGGTCAGCTCGAAAGTGTTCTGCGGGTGAACGTTATCGTCGGCCGTGCCATGAATCACGATCACCTGCCCTTTCAGCTCCTTACAGCGTTCCAAAACGGAGGCGGCACGATAGCCTTCGGCATTTTCCCCAGGCGTGCGCATATAACGTTCGCTGTAAACGGTGTCATAAAATTTCCAGTCGGTAACAGGGGCAACCGCCATGCCGACTTTGTAGACATCGTTGCCGCCGCAAAGGGTCATCAGCGTATTATATCCGCCATAACTCCATCCCCAGATGGCCATCCTGGCAGCATCGGTATAGGGTAAAGAGGCTACATAACGACCGGCAGCCAGCTGGTCTTCCGATTCCATGACACCCAGACGGCAGTAGGTCTGCCGCTCCCAGGCGGCACCGCGGCCTCCCGTGCCGCGCGGATCGACGCAGGCCACGACATATCCCTCCTGATTCAGGAACTGCTCCCAGCCGAACTTCCATGAGTCCAGCACCTGTTGGGAACCGGGGCCGCTGTATTGCTCCATCAGGACAGGATATTTCCTGCCGCTGTCGAAACCGTAAGGTTTGGTCAGATAACCATGCAACAGGTCACCACGAGGCGTGGTGAATGAGAAGAACTCCCGGCGGGACATAACCCGCTGCCCGTTGCCGCCCGTAAGCCCGAGCTGATCCTTCAGAGCGGCATTATCCTCCAGCACTTTCACTTGCCGGAGTCCCTTGACCTGCTCGAGGGTGACCCGCGTCGGTGTATCGGCGTCACTGTAGAAATGCTGCATGTAGACAAAACCTTTGCTGAAGGCAGCGGAATGACAGCCCCGGCATCCGGCACCATCCTTGCCACCGTTGAAAAGCGGCTGCATCCGGCCATCGGCTCCGATCTTGTAAATGCCGCGCGTCAGAGGTGCCGGCATTTCCGCTCCCTCACCCAGCCAGGCAGCCTGCACGTAAGCGGTGGATGTACGGGGATCGTAACCGTAAACGGCCGTCAGATCCCACGCTCCGGAAGTGATCTGGCGCCGCAACGTCCCCACCATATTATAATAATAGAGATGACGGTAGCCGCTTTTTTCGCTGACGAAGGTAAAGCCGTCGGGATAAAAATGGATTTGATCCATATTATCGGGATTGACATACTGTTCGTTGACATCTTCAATGATAAGTTTGCTCTCGCCGGTGTAAGGATGGACAAAGTACATACGGAAATCGGCCTGATGCCAATCGAACGTCATGACGGCGAGTTTGGTGGAATCGGCGGTAAAGCGTACGCGCGGCACGTAGCCCTCTTCCGGCACAGGAATGTTCATACGGCGCGTCTTGCGGGTATAAACCTCATATGTATAGACCCCGACCGTACTGTTGGTTTCGCCTGCCACAGGATATTTGTAGCTGTACGCTCCGGGATAAAGTTCATATTCATCACGGGCGGGCGCCGCACCGCGATAGAGTGGCAGTTGGTATTCCTTGACACGGCTTTCGTCGAATTTCAGATAAGCCAGCATTTTACTGTCGCTGCTCCACGAAAGAGCGGCATTCATGGAAAACTCCTCTTCATATACCCAGTCGGGCACTCCGTTGATGATCTTTCCGGGACAACCGTCTTCAGTGAGCCGGCGTTCAGCCAATTCGATGGAGGCAGACATGATTTTGGTCAGGTAAAGATCGTTGTCACGCACAAAGGCGACCTGCCGGCCGTCGGGGGCCAGGGTCGCGGCCTGGACTTTGCCATCGGTGATACGTTTGAATTTAGGACGACCGATGACGTAATAAAAATAATCGGCCTTGTAGGAACGACGATAGATGTACTCCCTGTTGGCCTGGAGGAGGAGCCGCTGCTCGTCGTTACTTAGGACATAATCATCGAGACGAAGGCCGCTGACCTCCAAACCCTCTTCGGGTGCGACGGCGTCGAGGTTCAGCAGCGTATCGACAGCCGCTCCTGTGGCATACTGATACTTGACAATGGCACGGCGGTCGGCCGTCAGGGCGGTGTAATGCTTGCCGTCGGCCATGGAACGGTAGACCGGCACGCTGCGGGCGGCAAATTTCCCGCTCTGAATGTCCTTGATGGTGAATGCCGAAGCCGAAACGGCCATGGCGGCGGTGCCGGCCGCAGCCAGCCCATATTTCAATACCTTATTCATAAGCATAATGTTTAAACACAGGGGCAAAGATAAGACAAAGCTATGAAAACAAGAAATAAAGATGTGCAAATTTAAAAGGGGAAACCGGACGGGGACGGCAGCAGAGGGGAAACAACAGAACATCCCCTGCAGAAAATCTCGTTTCTGCAGGGGATGGAATCATATAACGACTAAATTCAATATCCGAAGCGCAGACCGGCATTAAGCCAGCGGCTGGGCGGTCACCTCTTTACTGATTTTCTTAACCAGACCCTGAAGCACGGCACCGGGACCTACCTCGATGAAAGTATCCGCACCGGCGGCGATCATATTCTTCACCGACTGTGTCCAACGTACGGGAGCTGTCAGCTGGGCGACAAGATTGGCCTTAATTTCAGCCGGTTCGGTATGGGCGGAAGCATCGACATTCTGGAAAATGGGACACTTCGGCGCATGGAATTCGGTAGCCTCGATAGCGGAAGCCAGTTCCTCACGGGCAGGTTCCATCAACGGAGAGTGGAAAGCACCTCCCACTTTCAGTTTCAAAGCGCGCTTGGCACCGGCTGCAGTCATTTTTTCACAGGCGGCATTGATAGCTTCATTGGAACCGGAAATCACAATCTGACCGGGGCAGTTATAGTTGGCAGGAACGACAATTCCGCCTTCGGTAACCTCCGCACAGAGGGCCTCTACCGTCTCATCGGGCAAAGCAATGATGGCAGCCATCGTGGAGGGGTTGATCTCGCAGGCGCGCTGCATGGCCATGGCACGCTTGGATACCAGGCTGACACCGTCTTCGAATGTCAATGCACCGGAAACGACAAGCGCGGAAAATTCGCCAAGAGAATGGCCGGCAACCATATCCGGCTTCACTTCGGGATTCACCAATGCCGGAATGACAGAGCAAAGGAATACGGCAGGCTGGGTCACCTTGGTCTGTTTCAGGTCATCTTCCGTACCGTTAAACATCAGGTCGGTAATGCGGAAGCCGAGAATCTCGTTGGCCTGCTCAAACAGCGCCTTGGCCTGCTCATTATTTTCGTAGAGCTCCTTGCCCATACCGACAAATTGGGAACCTTGTCCCGGAAATACATAAGCTTTCATCTTGTTTTACTGTTTTAAATATTCATTATTTAATTCTGACACGGCGGCAACAACCCTATCCTGCGGAATGAAAGCCGCCGCTACAGACAAATCGGGAGCAAAGATAAAAGCTTTTACAAAACCTGCATGAAAAGCAGGATTACAAATGAGAAAAATGGGTCATACCGGTCAATTCGAGGCATAAAGCGCAACTCAAAATAGCAAAATGACAATCGCGTAGGAATGTAAAAGAAAAAATCACAGCCAAGTTTGCGTATATGGGCAACTTACATTATCTTTGCAGCGTTTTTTACAAGAATCAGCACTCATGATCGACCCTAAAACAGGCCTGACCGCTTCCGGTCTCGACCCTAAAAGATTCTCGTCCGTTGTAGATGGCAAAGAGACGGCGTTATATGTCCTGACGAATACGTCAGGCGCTGAATTGTGTGTCACGAACTATGGTGCGATAGTACCGTCGATCATGATGCCGGACAAAAATGGCCGCTATGCCAACGTTGTACTCGGAATGGAGGACATCGACGGCGTGGTTAACGGACCGGAACCGTTCTTGGGGGCGACGATAGGACGATACGGCAATCGCATAGGGGGTGCGAAGTTCAAACTCGACAGCAAGGAATACCACGTGACAGCAAGTCAGGCCCCCAATTGTCTCCATGGTGGCAAAAAGGGCTTTCATGCTGTCGTATGGGATGCGGAACAGATAGACAATCAAAGCATCATCTTCCGCTACATTTCTAAAAACGGTGAAGAGGGCTTTCCAGGCACTCTCCGCGTAGAAATGACCTATATGCTGACCGACAACAACGAGTTCCGCATTGACTACCGCGCCACAACAGACAAGAAAACGGTCTGCAACCTGACCAATCATGCATTTTTCAATCTGGCAGGCATTCAAGCTGTAACGCCGGGCATCGAAAACAATATCCTGACCATCAATGCCGATCATTATTGTCCCATCGATACGGTTTGCATTCCTTTCGGAGAAAAAGCGCCGGTGGAAAATACGCCGTTCGATTTCCGAACCCCGCATGCAGTAGGCGAACGTATTGATGCCGATCATGAACAAATCCGCAACGGCTCCGGTTACGATCATAGTTTCGCTCTCAATAAAAAAGAGGAGGGTGAACTTTCATTGGCAGCGGTCTGCGAAGAGCCGGTATCGGGTCGGGTGCTCACGACATACACTACCGAACCGGGAATGCAATTATATACAGGCAATTGGCTGAACGGCTTCACCGGGCAACACGGTTGCAGCTATCCGAGACGGTCCGCCATTTGTTTTGAAGCGCAACACCATCCCGATAGTCCCAACAAACCGCAGTTTGAAAGCACGACATTGTCACCGGGAGAGGTTTATACGCAAACGACCATCTATGCTTTCAGCGTAAAACAGTAAAAAACGGCAGGCGGCACGGTACCGATGGTAATCATGCCCTCCGAAAATTCCAAAAAACGAATACAAACAAATAACAATATATAATACAATTAAAAAATTTCATCATTATGGCAAAGTCTGAAAAGAAAAGGAAAAAGATTTTCGGTTTCCACACCCCTTTTAACAAAATGACCAAAACTCAGGTTGCTCAGCAGGAAGCTTTGGCTCAATATTTGGCTAAAAAAGACTGATCGGCCGATATATTTATCCTGCCGATATTAAAAGTTAAGAGTTAAAAGAGTGTGATAGGCCAGTATATACGGCAGTATCGTTATTCTTTTAACGATTAACTTTTAATCTTTTTACGATGACTGCACTAATAGTCATTGTTTTTTATTTAATTCATATAATCATTAACATAATACTCTAATGCCATGGATATAGAATTTGTAAGAAGCAGATTCAGCAAACATTTCAACGGCTCCAAAGGATCCGTTTATGCATCTCCCGGACGTATCAATCTCATCGGCGAACATACAGACTACAATGGCGCGTTCGTTTTTCCAGGCGCCGTCGAGCAGGGAATGGTACTCGAAATCAAACCCAATAACAGCGATATTGTCAAGGCCTACTCCATCGATCTCAAGGATTATGTAGAATTCGGTCTTGGCGAAGAGGATGCACCTAAAGCAAGCTGGGCACGTTATATCTACGGCGTCTGCCGTGAAATGATAAAACGCGGTGTGGAAGTCAAGGGATTTAACACGGCATTTGCCGGCGACGTCCCGTTGGGGGCAGGCATGTCCTCTTCGGCAGCTCTGGAAAGCGCGTTTGCATTTGCATTGAACGATTTATTCGGTTTCAACAAAATAGACAAGTTTGAACTGGCCAAGGTGGGACAAGCCACAGAGCATAATTATATTGGTGTCAACTGCGGAATCATGGACCAGTTCGCGTCGGTATTTGGAAAGGCCAAAAGCCTGATCCGCCTCGATTGCAAAACACTGGAATATCAATATTTCCCATTTAATCCGGTCGGCTACAAACTGGTATTGCTGGATTCGGTGGTTAAACATGAACTGGCATCGTCGGCATACAACGATAGACGTAAAAGTTGCGAAAATGTGCTGGCAGCCATCCAGAAGAAACACCCCGAAGCAACCTGTCTGCGCGATGCAACGATGGAATGGCTCGAAGAGGCCAAACCGGAAATATCGGCAGAAGACTATAAGCGGGCGTTTTATGTCATCGGCGAGGTTCAACGGGTTTTGGACGTCTGCGATGCCCTGGAGCGCGGCGACTATGAAACTGTGGGACGGAAAATGTACGAAACCCACGAGGGCCTGAGCAAAGATTACGAGGTCTCTTGTCCGGAACTCGACTACCTCAATGAAATTGCTAAGGAAAATGGTGTAACCGGCTCCCGCATCATGGGTGGAGGCTTCGGCGGCTGTACGATTAACCTTGTCAAAGAAAAATTATATGACAAATTCATCGCCGATGCCAAGACCAAGTATGAAGCCAGGTTCGGCCGCACACCGAAAGTGTACGATGTGGTAATCGGAGACGGATCGCGAAAACTCATATAATGCGTTACTTCATCTATCTGCAATACGACGGCACCGCATATCATGGCTGGCAGACCCAGCCTAATGCGGTGTCCGTTCAGGAAACCATTGAACAGAAACTGTCCATGCTGCTCAATCGGGAGGTTTTCATTATCGGTGCAGGTAGAACGGATGCCGGCGTACATGCACGCCTTATGGTAGCACATTTTGAGATCAGCGACATTGATGGAGGCGGTTCACAAGAACCGGAAATAACCGGGCGCAAAGAGGGCAAGGCCGATAGCGAACTGAAAGAGAATAAAAATCCGGCTGCAGTGATTCCGAAGAAAGAAAGCGGCTCAAACCTGTTGAAAGATACGACACTGCTGACCCGACGACTCAATCAGGTATTGCCGAATGACATCGCCATTCAAAACATCATTCCCGTCAGAGCCGATGCGCACGCAAGATTCTCCCCGATATCCCGGACATATCGCTATTATATCACTACCGACAAGTCGCCTTTCAATCGCCAGTATGCCTATCATGTCTATTGGAAACTGGATATCGAAACAATGAACAAGGCAGCGCGTTGCCTCTTCAATTTTACCGATTTCACATCATTTTCAAAACTGCACACTGATGTGAAAACCAACAACTGCCATATTATGGAGGCCCATTGGAAAGAAACAGCTCCAGGCCATCTGGTTTTCACCATCAAAGCCGATCGTTTCTTGCGCAATATGGTGCGCGCCATCGTGGGAACCCTCATTTTGGTAGGCCGCGGGAAACTTTCTATCGAACAATTCTGTCGTACCATAGAACAAAAAAACCGGTGTTCGGCCGGGGACTCCGCTCCCGCCCAGGCCCTCTTCCTGGAGGACATCGAATATCCGGAAGAAATATTCATCCCTCACAATTAAAATACTATTGCTTATATATTTAACTAATCGTGAATTATGAAAAAAACATTTATTCTTCTTATGGCGCTCCTCGCCCAGATCGGCGGGACCGCCGTTGCACAAAGCACTGAACAACGGGCCTTATGGGCCTCTATCAACGGGACGAAAAACGCATCGCTGGGCGATTATCAGCAATATACGGGTAAAGTTCTCGTTTCATGGCGCATGCTGCCAGGCGATGATGAAAACACAGCCTTCGACCTGTATAGAAAAAACGGAAACACAGAGCGTAAAGTCAACAGCACTCCTATCGTGGGGAAAACCAACCTTCAGGATGCGTCCGCCCTTGGGACAAGCGATAATGTATATCGTCTGACCTATGCCGGCAGCAACGAGACTCTCGCCACCTATACTCTGCCCGCAACCCAAGTAAAAAGCCAACTTCCTTACATCAGTATTCCTCTGAAAGGAACTACAGACGTCTGCTCTATCGACACAATCTGCTATCAAGCCAACGACTGTAGTGTGGGCGATCTGGATGGTGACGGCGAATACGAAATCGTTGTCAAGCGCTTATTGACCGTCAAAAATGCAAAAGGCGAAATTCTCAGCGACGGAACCGGAGGCAGTACCTCCCACAAAGATGTCCGACACACCGTCCTTTGGGATGCCTATAAGTTAAACGGCACGCTTTTGTGGCGCATTTGCTCCGGCCCCAATATCATCCTCGGCAATAGCTCCGCTTTCGCCATTGCCGACTATGACGGCGATGGTTGTGCCGAAATGATCATCAAAACCAGTGAAGGAACAATTTTCGGAGACGGCTATGAGATACCCGATACAGACAACGACGGAAAAACCGACTACCGCACAAACTATGGAGGATGGATCGACAATTACAGCAGCGAAGGCCCAGAATTCTTCTCCGTCATCGACGGAAAAACGGGAAAAGAACTTGCCCGTGAGAACTTCATCGCCCGCGGAAAAAGCGAGGACTGGGGAGATAATTACTTCAAACGCGCCTGCAGTTTCCGTGTAGGAGTAGCATGTTTTGACGGAGAATTACCCTCGGTAGTCTTCGGCCGCGGTGTGTATGCTCGCTCCGTACTCGAAGCCTGGGACTGGCGGGAAGGCCAACTGACCCGACGCTGGCATTTCGACTCCAACCAGCATGCCGGATATGCTTCCCAAGGCTATCATTCACTGAGCACCGGAGATGTAGACGGCGACGGCTTCGACGAAGTCGTTTACGGCTCCATGACTGTAGACCACGACGGCCAGCCGTATCATACCACCAAACTCGGACACGGTGACGCCCTGCATCTGGGCAAATTCATTCCCTCCCGCGAGGGCCTGCAAATCTACGCATGCTATGAAACCGGAAAGACCATGACTGCACTCCGCGACGCCAAAACCGACGAGATCCTCTGGAGTAATGCCGGATCATCGGACAACGACATGGGGCGCTGCTGCATCGGCGACATCGACCCGTCATCTCCCGGTTGCGAAATATGGTGGTATGGAAGCAATGCCCATTCCTACGATGGTAAAGACTTAGGCTTCAAACCCAAAGCATGCAACATGATGATATGGTTCGACGGTACACTCACACGACAGCACATCAACGAAAACATCATCCAAAGCGATAAAAACGGCCGTACATTTACCATGTACCGCTATGACGAGTCTTTCAACAACGGAACCAAATCCAATCCCGGCTGGTATGGCGATATCCTGGGAGACTGGAGAGAAGAGGTCATCGTTCCCGACGGCACCAAACTGAAAGATATCAAGATCTTCTCCACCTGGTACCCATCCAGCCACAAATTCCCTTGGCTTATGACAGACCACATCTATGAAATGAGCGCTTTGAACCAGAATATCGGCTATAACCAGCCGACTCACACCGGCTATTATCTCGGCACAGACCTTAAGAGTGACACCGAAGCATGGGCCGCCGGCGGATATACCTCTATTGAAGAGATCCGAGGAGACATATTCAAGGAACAAGGCGACGGCCGGATCTATGATCTGCAAGGGCGCCCCGTCAGTCAGCCTGCACGCGGCATCTACATTCGCAACGGAAAGAAGATATTCGTTCAGTAATCATATTTCAAATCCATTTAAAATAAACAACCATGACAAAATCTCTCTTGCGCAATGCGGCCGCGACCTTTTTGCTGGCCTCTGCCATGGCTTTCCCTACCGGAGGAACAGCAGCGGAACATTCCTTCAATGTCAATGTGACAAAAACCGGTGCGGCCATACAGCCTACCATGTACGGACTTTTCTTTGAGGACATCAACTATGCCGCCGACGGCGGACTCTATGCGGAAATGATCAAAAACCGCTCGTTTGAATTCCCTCAGGCCTTCATGGGATGGCGCACGTTCGGCAATATCTCTTTACAGAACGACGGCCCCTTTGAAAAGAATCCCCACTATGTCCGCCTGGCCTATGCGGGACATCCACACAAGCATACCGGTCTTGAAAACGAAGGGTTCTTCGGCATTGCGGTAAAGAAAGATGCAAAATATCTCGTGTCGATATGGGCACGTTGCCCGGAAGGGGCTGAAAAAGATACGTCGGTGATTCGCATCGAATTGGTGGACAACGCCTCAATGGGGGAAAACCAAGCATTCGCCGCAAAAGAGATTAAAGTCAGCGGGAAAGAATGGAAAAAATACCGGGTGGAGTTAAAATCCCCCCGCACGATGGACAAAGCCGCTCTAAGGCTTTTCCTGCGCAGCAACGGCCGTCGCTCACCCATGATAACCACCGATCTGGAACACATCAGCATGTTCCCGCGTGATACTTGGAAGGGGCGTGAAAACGGCATGCGCCAGGACATTGCTCAGGCATTGTCGGATTTGAAGCCGGGCATCTTCCGCTTCCCTGGCGGTTGTATCGTGGAAGGGACGGACCTTGAAAGTCGCTATAACTGGAAAAACTCCGTCGGGCCGGTCGAAAACCGTCCGCTTAACGAAAACCGGTGGCATTATACTTTCGCCCACCGCTTCTATCCGGATTATTACCAGAGCTACGGACTCGGGTTCTACGAGTTCTTCGAACTTTGCGAAGATTTCGGAAGCGAACCCCTCCCTGTTATCAGTTGCGGTCTTGCCTGCCAGTATCAGAACGACAGCAATAAAGACCATGTCGCCGTCGACGATCTGGATGCCTACATTCAGGATGCCCTCGACCTTGTGGAATTTGCCAATGGCGACACCACGACCCAATGGGGAAAATTGCGTGCACAGATGGGACATCCCGCACCTTTCAACCTCAAATATCTCGGCGTCGGCAACGAGCAATGGGATGATAAAGACGACCCGAAATATACCGCTCGCCTGGCCAAGTTCATGGATGCCCTGCGCAAAGCATACCCCAAACTTCAGATCATCGGCACCACCGGTCCCGACAGCGAAGGCTGGAAGTTCGATATCCTGCAGCCCAAAATGAAAGAAATGGCCGTCGACCTTTATGACGAGCATTACTATCGTCCGGAAACATGGTTCCTCAGTCATGGAAACCGTTACGACAATTACGATCGCAAAGGCCCGAAAGTTTTTGCGGGAGAATATGCGTGTCACGGCAAAGGAAAGAAGTGGAACCACTTTGAAACATCGCTGTATGAAGCAGCATTCATGACGGGATTGGAACGGAACGCAGATATCGTGCACATGGCCACTTATGCCCCGCTCCTGGCCCACGTAGAGGGATGGCAATGGCGTCCGGACATGATCTGGTATGACAACTTGCGGTCTTTCAAATCCGTTTCCTATTATGTGCAGCAACTTTACAGCCATTACAAAGGCAGCAACGTACTTCAGCTGACTATGAACGGGGTTCCCGTCAGCGGACAAGAGGGCCAGGACGGCCTTTTCGCCAGCGCAGTATATGACAAAGCCCTAAACGCTGTCATCGTCAAGGTCGCAAACACGAGTGACCAGCCGCAGCAACTCAATTTCCAGTGGAACGGACACCGACGTGATAAAAAATTCGCCTCGGCCGAAGTCATCACACTGCACACGGACGACATGAACGCTGAAAATACCCTCGACCAACCGGAAAAAATCTTCCCCGTAACCTCCGCTATCGATCCCTCTGCGCTTACGGAAGAAGGATTCAAAGGAGAGATTCCCGGCAAAACATTCAATGTCTATATTTTCAAAAGATAGACATTCGTCAAAATAGATGACCTTAAATAATTCCGATCCGGCAGAAAGCACATATCCAACGATACTTTCTGCCGGATCGGAATTTTCTCCACCCGGCTCCGTCCTTCCACCACCACCCGCAAAAACAACTCCACCACGAACGTCCCTCCCGACACCACCACCGTTTCCACCGCTATTCCAAGCCAAACACCTTCATTTTTCTAACCAAGGACCAATAAAAGAATGGGTTATCGGGAAATTCAGCATCATTTAAACTCTTTTTCAATTTTTCTCACTATCTTTGCCCCAACATGATGCTTTTATCATAAAAGAAGCCGGAACAGAAAAAAATAACCCATTAATAATATTTACATGAAACACATTCTCGCGTCAATTGCCATCTTCAGTGCAACATTGACAGCCGTCGGTCAGGACGTGCAACTCTCCATCCACCCGGATTCAGCCAAAAACATTATTCCCAAGGAAATCTACGGACAGTTTGCCGAGCACCTCGGTTCCTGCATCTATGGCGGCCTATGGGTAGGTAAAGACTCGAAAATTCCGAACATCGACGGTTACCGTACCGATGTTTTCAACGCCTTGAAAGCCCTTGAAATCCCTGTTCTCCGGTGGCCGGGCGGTTGTTTTGCCGATGAATATCACTGGATGGACGGCGTCGGTCCGCAGGAAAACCGGCCACGCCTCGTCAACAACAACTGGGGCGGTACGGTAGAAGACAACAGCTTCGGTACACACGAGTTCCTGAACCTCTGCGAAATGCTGGGCTGTGAACCCTATGTCAGCGGCAACGTCGGAAGCGGCTCAGTGGAAGAGATGGCCAAGTGGGTGGAATATATTACCTCCGACTCCAACAGCACCATGGCCGAACTGCGCCGTAAAAACGGCCGCGAGAAGCCCTGGAAAGTCAAATACTTCGGCGTGGGCAATGAAAGCTGGGGTTGCGGCGGCAACATGCGCGTGGAATACTACGCCGACCTCTACAGACGTTATGCCATCTACGCCCGTGACTACAGCGGCAACAGACTTTACCGTATCGCTTCCGGAGCCAACGCCGGCGATACCCATTGGACCGACGTATGTATGCGCCAGATCGGCACCCGCATGAACGGACTCTCCGTACACTACTACGCAGTCCGCAACTGGAGCGAAGGTATGAAAGGCTCTGCCACGCATTTCTCCGATCAGGAGTATTACGAGACCCTCAGCCAATCGTTACGCATCGAAGACTGCCTTGTCAAGCATATGCAGGTCATGGACAAATACGACCCGAAGAAACGTATCGGCTTCCTGGTCGACGAATGGGGCACCTGGTGGGAAGTAGAGCCCGGCACCAATCCGGGACACCTCTTCCAACAGTGTACGATGCGCGATGCAATCGTGGCCTCCACCTCCCTCGACATTTTCCAGAAATACACTGACCGTATTAAAATGGCCAACATCGCACAGGTGGTCAATGTTCTCCAGGCCATGGTACTGACTCGTGACAACCAGATGCTTCTTACTCCGACCTATCATGTATTCATGATGTACAAACCGCACAAGGAGGCCATGTTCCTGCCCGCAACGCTGATCTGCGACAAAATCACGGTCAACGATAAAGAAAGCGTGCCTGTAGTCAGCAGCACCGCCTCCAAGGATAAGAACGGCGTCATCCATCTTTCTCTCACCAATCTGGACCTGACCAAGCCCCACACCGTAGCTGTCAACATCGACGGTGTGGAAATCAAGAGTGCAGAAGGTGAAATCCTCAACGCCAAAAATGTAGAGGACTACAACGACTTCGGCAAGGCCGCCGTCATCACGCCACAGGCATTCAAGGAAGCTAAGGTCAAAAAAGGAACACTGAATGTGGCTCTGCCAGCCCATTCGATCGTTACTCTGACGCTGACAACGAAATAAAGCCCATCCGAACCCCTTCTTTCTTTGCGCCGTTCCGTTCCAATTGTCTTGGCGGTCGTAAAAACACAACAGTAGCCATCAACAAGAACAGAATAGCGCAAAGAAATAATGCCGGCAGCACCACATACACCGTAGGAGGTCGGAAAATCGCGGCCGCAAGAATCAACATAACAATTTATACCATCAATTTACTATCAATCATTCACTCATCATGAAACGTTTTGCAATCCAGGCCATGCTTGCTATGGCCACCATCGGACTATGGAGTCTGACCGACGCCGAAGCACAACGCGCAAAGTATAATTTCAATCCCGACTGGAATTATATTGTCAGCGACCAGGACTCTGCCACTTTCTTCTCCACACCATTCAGCGCCAAAAGCGAAGCCCGGGCCATCACCCTGCCCCATGCCTTTAACGAAGACGAGGCCTTTGCCGTACCGATCGCAGAACTGACCGACACCATCGTCTGGTATTTCAAAACATTCCGTCTGCCGACCGAGGCCAAGGAGCAGAAAATCTTCATAGAATTTGAAGGAGTGCGCCAGGCGGCCGAAGTATATTTCAACGGCCACCATCTCGGCTATAGCGAAAACGGCATCATGGCCTTCGGTTTCGATTTGACTCCGTATGTCAACTATGACGGTCAAAACGAAATCGCCCTGCGCATAGACAACGACTGGAATTATGCGGAAAAACATGAGGCATCGAACACCAAATACCAGTGGAGCAACAAAAACTTCAATGCCAACTACGGAGGCATTCCCAAAAACGTATTCCTGCACATCACTGGCAACGTCTACCAAACCCTGCCGCTTTACAGCAATCTGGGCACCGTCGGCACCTACGTATATGCTTCCGACTTTGACATCAAAGGCCGCAAAGCGGATATCAACGTCGAAAGCGAAGTGAAAAATGAAAGCACCGACGCCCGCACCGTGCGTCTCGAAGTCGAGGTTTTCGACATCGACGGCAAACCGGTTGCCAAATACCGTGGCAAACAACAGACCGTGGCTCCCGGAGCCACCGCCACGCTGACCGCAGGTAAACGCATCGGCAACCTTCACTTCTGGAGCTGGGGATACGGTTATCTGTACACCGTTAAAAGCCGCCTCATCGCTAACGGAAAATGTATCGATGAGGTAGCCGTCAAGACCGGATTCCGTAAAACCCGTTTCGCCGAAGGCAAAATCTGGCTCAATGATCGGGTACTGATGATGAAGGGCTTTGCCCAGCGTACCAGCAACGAATGGCCGGCCGTAGGCATGAGTGTACCGGCATGGCTCAGCGATTATTCCAACGACCTGATGGTACAATGCAACGCCAATCTTGTACGCTGGATGCACATCACCCCATGGAAACAGGATATCGAATCCTGCGACCGCGTCGGCCTCATTCAGGCCATGCCGGCCGGCGACGCTGAAAAGGACTGTTTCGGCCGCCAGTGGGTACAGCGTACATTGGTAATGCGCGATGCCATCATCTACAACCGCAACAATCCGAGTATCCTCTTCTATGAGTGCGGCAACGAGTCTATCAGCCGCGAGCACATGGTCGAAATGAAAGAGATCCGCGACCAGTATGACCCTAACGGTGGCCGCGCTATCGGAAGCCGCGAAATGCTTGACATCAATGAGGCCGAATACGGTGGCGAGATGCTCTATATCAACAAGAGCAAGAAACACCCCATGTGGGCCATGGAATACTGCCGCGACGAAGGCTACCGCCAATATTGGGACGACTTCAGCTATCCCTATCACAAACACGGCACAGGTCCCTACTACCGCAAGGCCCCGGCCGATACCTACAACCAAAATCAGGACCAACTGACAGTGGAACAGATCCGCCGCTGGTATGATTACTGGGTGGTCCGTCCCGGTATGGGCAAGCGTATCAGTTCCGGAGGTGTGAAAATCGTCTTCTCGGACACCAATACACACAACCGAAGCGAATTTCTGCATCGCACGAGCGGTGTCACCGATGCAATGCGCATTGAAAAAGACGGCTTCTTTGCCCATCAGGTCATGTGGGACGGCTGGGTCGAAATCGAAAAGAATCGCACTTATATTATCGGCCACTGGAATTATCCGGCCGGCGTCATAAAACCGGTTTATGTGGTCAGCACCTCTCCCACCGTGGAGCTCTTCCTCAATGGTAAATCGCTCGGCCGCGGCAATCGCGAATACGACTTCCTCCATACGTTTGAAAACGTGGCCTATCAGCCCGGAACACTGAAGGCCATCGGCTACAATGAAAACGGGGAGGCGGAATCCGAATATGAAATAAAGACCGCTGGCCACGCCGCCGCCCTGAAACTTACTTTGATGCAGAATCCAGACGGCATGAAGGCCGATGGAGCCGATATGGCACTCGTTCAGATCGAAGTTGTGGATCAAGACGGCCGCCGGTGCCCGTTGGACAACCGCCTTATCAGCTGGAAGCTGGAAGGTGCGGCAGAATGGCGCGGCGGTGCGGCCAAAAGCCCCAATGGAGACAACTACATTCTTGACACGACACTGCCCGTCGAGGCCGGTGTGAACCGCGTATTGGTGCGCAGTACCACAAAGCCCGGTCAGATTACTCTGACGGCCACAGCCAAAGGTCTCGCTCCTCAGTCACTGACCTGGAACACCACAGCTATCGACAACACCGACGGACTTTCAACCTACATGGCCGGCGATCACCTCTCCTGCCGCCTCGGCCGTGGGGAAACACCGGCGTCACCCTCCTATGTTGATCATAAACGTACCATCGATGTCGTCAGCGCCACAGCCGACGCCAATCAGGAAACCGCCGGCAACAGTTTCGACGACAACGAGCTAAGCGAATGGCGTAATGACGGCCGCTTGAAAACCGCATGGATCACTTATCAGCTTGCCGAGGCCGCCGAAATCGATGAAATTTCTATCAAACTGACCGGCTGGCGGCAAAGAAGCTATCCGCTGGAAATCATCGCCGAAACTGAAGACGGCACAAAGACCTGTGTATGGAAAGGTAATACTCCGAAATCGCTCGGCTACGTCCACCTCGCCATCGATAGGCCCGTCAAGGCAGCCCGCTACACCATCCGTCAGGTAGGGTCCGCTACTGACAAGGAGGCTTTCGGCCAAATCACAGAAGTAGCCGCTGCCACGGCTGGAGAACTGGATCTCTATAAAACTCCAGGTAGCGAAAAGATCAAAGGCGAACTCCGGATCGTGGAAATAGACTTCTTGCAGAAAACCGGTAAGTAAGCCAATACGCTCCATACCCTTTCCGACCAAAACGAAAGGACCTCTTAAAGGAACTTTGGAAAGAAAATAATCGCAGAATAAGGATTTAATATCATACCTTGTTTCATATACCCAAAATCGTCCGGCAGGTTGCTTCTATGTGCAACCTGCCGGATTGTATAATTCGCCGCACCCATTCCGGGAACTACTACATGAGACATGAAAACAGCTCCACTCATAGGCCAATAGTCCCCCGTTTCGTAGAAAACCGATCCGAACAAGGATTCCGCAAACCTCCCTGCCAAAACAAAAAACATCGCGCAAGCTGCATTGGCCTGCGCGATAAAATAAATCATGTAATCTATTGAATAAATACCTATACGCCCTATATTCAAAACGGACTTCAAACGGTTATCCTCAGAACAGAAGCAAGCAATAACCTATCACTCCGCCCAACACCCCGATAAGCGCACCGGCACGGGCCATATCATACTGAGAAATAAATCCCGTCGAGTGGGCCAAAGCATTCGGAGGGGTGGAAATCGGCAACGTCATGGCCATAGAGGCCGACAAAGCTACACCGACAATCAAAGCCTTGACACCTCCGACCCCAGCCAATGAGTCCCCCATTCCCGTGCCGACGGCACAGAGTATCGGTACCAACAGTGCCGCCGTTGCCGTGTTGCTGATGAAATTCGAGAGAACCCAGCATATAAGCCCGGAACTGATAAGCACCACTAACGGTGACCAAGAGGCAAACGGGATGGCGTGGACCAGATTCGTGGCCAGTCCGGACTTATTAAATCCCAAGCCGAGGGCAAAACCGCCTGCCACCATCCACAACACGCTCCAGTTGATCTGCTCCAGATCCTTTTTACTCAAAATGCCGGTGAGGCAAAGCATTGTGATCGGAATTAAGGCCGCCGCATTGGCGTCGACACCGTTATAGCGCCCGGTGAACCACACCAACACCGTAAGGAAGAAAGTAATTGCCACCACCATGGTCTTATATCCTTTCTTTAATCCGCCGTTAATATGCAGTTGGACATGTTTCTCCTTGAAAGGGAAAAGCCACAATAAGATCACCCATCCCAAAAGTAGAGTAATAAGCGTCACCGGAAGCATCATCATTACCCAATCTCCGAAGCTGATATCCATATTCAGACCGGCCGGGTCATTCAGATATTTAAGAGCTATGCCGTTGGGCGGGGTACCTATCGGCGTCGCAATGCCGCCGATATTAGCTCCGAGCGGAATAGCCATCGCCAAGGCAATACGTCCTTTTCCATTCGCCGGCAAAGCCTTCAGCACAGGCCCGAGAAATGCCAACATCATGGCCGCTGTAGCCGTATTGCTGATAAAAGCCGAAAATAATGCCGTCACCACTATAAAACCCAACAGCACCATCGGCGTCCGTGTTCCGAACGGATAAAGCAAAACCCGGGCCATGAAAACATCCAGCCCGACCTTACTCACACCGATAGCAAGCACAAAACCGCCCAAGAAAAGCATAATCACCGGATCGGCAAAACATGCCAAAATAGATTTATACGAGATCAGCGAACCAAGAGGGGTGCCATCGGTCGGTTCCGCCTGAAAAAACCATAGGCCGCTGTCCGATACGGTCAGCAGCATGACCATAATGATCAGCACAGAGGTACACCACGTAGGGATAGCCTCCGAAATCCATAGAATAGCGGCCGTCAGGAAAATCGCCACCATGCGCTGTTCCACCAGAGAAATGTCCGGCAGACCATAATACTGCGGCGGCAGATACAATACGACGAAATACACGATAAGGGCCAGCAGACTGCCTACCACCGTCTTGACATTCGACGGATTCCGGAAGTTCTTGTAACGCCGGATAAGGACTGAATTGCGTAAATCCATAATAATGGGACTGTTTGTAAAAGAATCTTTTAATTTGCGGCTGTTAAAATTTTATTGCCGGTGTAAAGATAAACATTATTTATAATCTCCTCCTCACCAATCAGGTAAAAAAGATTGTATTTAGACAAAAACCTGACCGAAGCAGTGATTTTTTCATCCTGTTTGGAATGCAGAGTTGCCTTTCATAGACAAAATATGAAATTCAAACCGGAAAAACAGGAATGGGAAGAAAGGAGTAAGGCAATAAGCCTTATCTTTGCGGCGCCAAGAAGAGAAGCACAGCCAGATAAACAGCTAACGGTATTGCCGGAAGTCATGTTTTCGTTTTATCTGCCAGCATCTTCATCCCATTAAAACACAATCATTACTATCAAAATAACATGTTTAAAAATTTCCACGGATTTCATCTTGTCGAATCCTATCATCAGAAAAAAGGACAGCGCCGGTTTAAGCTGACTGGTTATGTCAAGGCACTGATTGCAGCCGCCATCTCTATCTTTATCGCATGTATGCCTACCGAATGGCTCGGCATCGACGGTATCAATGCCGTAGAACAGCGCGTTGTCGCTACATTCATCTTTGCCGCCATCATGTGGTTGTCCGAAGCCATTCCCTCATGGTGCACCTCTGTGCTCATCATCCTGGTAATGCTCTTCACGGTTTCTTCCGCTTCTTTGCTGCCCCTTGCAGGGACGACAGATGCCACCGGAGAGCTGGTAAAATATCCGAATCTCATTCCCTACAAAGACATCATGCATTGTTTTGCCGATCCGACCATCATGCTCTTTATCGGCGGTTTCGTTCTGGCCATCGGAATGACCAAAACCAAACTGGATGTAGTCCTGGCAAAATATATGCTCAAGCCCTTCGGTAAGAAATCCGAAAACGTGCTCCTGGGATTCATCTTAGTAACAGCTATCTTCTCTGCTTTCGTCAGCAATACGGCTACAGCGGCCATGATGTTGGCATTCCTCGCGCCGGTTTTGAAAACCCTGCCGGCCGATGGCAAGGGTCGCGTGGCTTTGGCCTTGGCCATTCCGCTCGGAGCTAATATCGGCGGTATCGCCACCCCCATCGGCACCCCGCCCAACACCATTGTTCTCGGCTATCTTAACGAAACGCTCGGTATTCAGATCGGCTTCGGCGAATGGATGCTCAAGATGGTACCTTATGTTCTCATCCTGCTCTTGGCAGGCTGGTTCCTCTTGCGTAAAATGTTCCCGTTCAAACAGAAAACTATCGATCTTGTTATCGAAGGGGAATTCCGTCATGAAAAAGCCACCTGGATTGTAATCGCTACCTTCATCGCCACCGTCCTTCTGTGGTGCTGGCCTGCAAGCATCGGTAACTTTAAAACGAGCATCGGCCTCAATTCCTATGTCATCGCGTTCCTTCCGATCGCAGCATTTGCCGTTTCCGGTATTCTGACCAAACGCGATCTGGAAGAAATCAACTGGAGTGTACTCTGGATGGTAGCCGGCGGCTTTGCCCTCGGTGTGGCCCTGAATTCCTCCGGTCTGAGCAAACATCTCGTTGCCGCTATCCCATTTGAGTCCTGGTCGCCGCTGTTGGTGATGATCATCTCCGGACTTGTCTGCTTCGGTTTCTCAAATTTCATCAGCCACTCTGCAGCCGCTTCTCTGCTGGTTCCGGTGTTGGGTGTTGTGGCCGGGGCCATGTCTACTGCCGGTATTTTGGACGGCGGCGGTGTCGCCACACTGCTGATCGGCGTCGCCATTGCGGCCTCCGTCTCCATGATCCTTCCGATCTCCACACCTCCGAACGCCATTGCGCATTCCACCGGGTTCATCGAACAAAAAGATATGATGAAAGTGGGTATCATCATCGGTATCTTAGGTCTTGTAATCGGATACCTCTGGTTGTTCCTCGTTTTCTAAAAGATTATTCCGGCAATCACTTCCCTTCCGGATCTTTCATATCAATTTTATCATTCCGCCCTGCATGGGTTTACCCTCTACCGCAAGGCGGAATGTATTTTTTATAAGGTGCGGAACATTGTCCTGCCGGCAGCTATCGCCCCATAACAGCAAAACATATCATTCATTGAAACAGATACAGTCATGAAAAAACTATTGTTAACAGCCGCCATTGCCCTTTCCATTATTCCGGCAATGGCACAAAGAACCCTTTCGGACATTGCCAACAATGCCCAGGTAGGAGGATATTTCGTCGGCATGTACACCGCCTCCGAGGATCCGGGAGTCGACAAAGGCTTCGGTATGCGTTTCTTGCGTCTCTATGTAGACGGTACCATGTTCGACGATTTCAAGTACCGCGTTCAATTAGAGATGTGCGGCGACCCGGGAGTCGACAAAGGCCCCCGTTTGCTCGATGCCTACGGTGAATGGAAGAAATACAAGGGCTTCCAAGTCCGTTTCGGCCAGATGAAACGCGTCTTTACCTTCGAGAACCCTCTTAACCCATGGAATGTAGGCTTCGGCGCCTATTCCCAAGCTGTCAGCCAACTGGCCGGTTTCACCGATCGTACCGGCGAGCATGCCAGCGGCGGCCGTGATGCAGGTCTTGTCATTCAAGGCGATCTTTTCCCGATCCAGAACAAGCCCTTCCTCCACTATCAGATCGGCGTCTACAACGGCCAAGGCATTAACCATCGGGAAATCAAGGACGCTCCTGAACAGGCCGGCCGCAACAAGGACATTATCGGCGGTCTCTGGATCAATCCGATGGATAAACTCAGCATCGG
This sequence comes from uncultured Prevotellaceae bacterium, assembly GCA_964567855.1. GTDB lineage: Bacteria > Bacteroidota > Bacteroidia > Bacteroidales > UBA3663 > Liminaster. The sequence goes on along the minus strand of CAZMOE010000012.1, from coordinate 38,905 downwards.
AGCATTCGGATGGACCGGCAAATACTACAATTCTGCAGATAAGGCTACCTACAGCCGCAACCGTATGGCCTACGGCTTCAAATATGAAGGCGAATGGTCCTTCCGCGGCGAATACGTAACCTCTCAAGGCGAGGGTCACAACTGCCTGACCGACCATGCGGACGGCTGGTATCTGCTGGCGGGTGCTCCCATCGGCAAAAAAGCCTATGTTTACGGCAAATGGGATGTCTACCGCCAAGAAAAATCCCATGATACACAGACAACGCTCTGGTGTCTTTCCGGCGAATACTATTTCTGGAAAAATCTGAAACTCCAGGCCAATTACTATTTCACAGACAAAGAGAAAGGTGCTGCCGGCACGGGCGACCGTTTCTATAATACAGCGGAAGTGCAACTCTACGTCCGCTTCTAAAACAGAAGTTCCCTCTTCAATTTCAACCGCCCTCAGAAAGTCCTGCGTCGAATTTCCGAGGGCGGTTCCTTTTGGCTAAAATCCTGTCATTTCCATCTCGGTATAAAATACGGGACACACATACAGGAACGTATACGAACATCGACAGCCGACCGACAGCCATATCTATACATTCAGAGGTGCCATCCTCCGGCACGGCACAACCATTCTGCATTTCATAAGCAGTTCGTGATCTCCACCGAACATCGATACAAAACAAACAAGGTGCTGCCGGAATCCGGCAGCACCTTACCTTAAAAAAATAGCTTATTCCCGATCAGAGAGCACCAGACTCTGCCTGACGAACCATGTCCGCATTGGCCAGGATGAAGACCTCTACACGACGATTCTGAGCGCGGCCCTCGGCTGTAGCATTATCTGCCACAGGTTCATTGAAAGAAAGACCGGCTTCGGTAATACGTGTTGCAGTTACATTATTAGCCCGCAGGAAATTACCAACAGACTGTGCCCGCTGCAAAGACAAACGCTCGTTGACAGCAGCAGAACCAGTATTGTCGGTGTGGCCCTTAATCTGGATATCGGTATTCACCAAATCCGGCTGAGTCATTGTCTTTGCAAATTCGGCCAATGCACTCTTTGCAGCCTGACTTAAAGTTGCGGAATTGGTAGCAAACAAAATATTGCTGCTGAACGTCACCTTGATAGCGGTCAAACCATTCGAGTCAGTCACGGTCTCAACGGCAGCCTGATTAGCCAGTTCCTCTTGAAGTGCTGCGGCCTTCTTGTCCATGTGTTTACCAATAAGCACACCCGTTCCGGTACCTACGGCAGCACCGATAGCAGCACCGATCACGGCACCTTTACCCTTATCGTGGCTTCCACTTACCAAAGCTCCGATCAAACTGCCCACGGCAGCACCACCTCCGCCACCGATGGCGGCACCCTTGCCCGTATTTGACATGGTCGAACAGCTTACCGTCATCATCGTAACTGTCAGAAGGGTCAATACGCTCACTGCGATTTTTCTCATAATTTCTATTTATTTATAAATTAAATATTAAGAAGTTCTTTTAGGATTTGCAAAAATACAAATACCTTTTCAAGTCTCAAAATTTTTGACTTTTTTTATTTACATTCTAAAGATTTTTTTACCATCGACAAAATAAACTCCTCTCCGAGAAGGCAATTCGTTAAAACGGCGACCGGTCAGATCATAAATGACCTTCCCGCCAGTCTTCCGATCGCTGACGACATTTTCTATAGAAGACTCGTCCATGGCACGCACACGTACACCGTCAATAAACGCCCGTTTGACCGATGTCTCAATCGTGAGAACCGGATTGGCGGAACATCCGCTGAACACGGCCGTACAGGTCTCGAATTCATCGCTCATCGTAGCCGAATATGTCATAGTCTGAGAGGCTGCCCCAGAGAGAGAGAGAATCAATGTACCTTCCACACTCGTCCATCCCTTGACATCTACTTCCACCGAAACCGCACCACCTGCATAAGGCATCATACGAGAGGTAACGCTACCGGTTTTCTTGCTGGATCCCATCCTGATGGCACCACCGGCATTATATATAGAGCCGGCCACCGGGAAATTCTCGTTTCCGTTCCAGGGCGAGGAAGAGCCGCTCGTCGAAAAATGATCGCCGGTCTCAACGTCGGCAAATTCTTCATACAGCAAATATTCTCCGGCCTCGACCACGGCATAGAATGCGGAAACCGTATCGGAAGCGAGGAAACCGTCACGACGTACCCATGCCTCGATACATGCACTTTCTTCGAGATTGAAAGTAATCTCAGGTGCGATATCAACCGCCCCGGCGCAGATAGAATCCCATACGCCACTTCCATCGAAACGATAGTAAAGCGTACTGCCTTTGGTAATAGCGGCTACTGTTACATCCGTTCCGGGACCGATCTTCAACGCAGTGGCAGCGGTACTACCGCCAGCCGGAGTGAACTTCGGTGCCGAACAACGGGATGTCACCGTACCGCCGGAACCGGTATTAGGCTCGACAGAAGACAAATCAAAGGCCTCTCCATTCTTATTACCCCAAATATAATCGGCCAGAACCGGATAATCGATAAAAGGATTGCGATTGTGCTGCAATGCGAAAACTTTTTCCTGCCGGGCGATCTCCCACTCGCTGACCGGATCGGCGGCATTCCATTCCAGTAGCAAAGGAATAAGCCATGACTTTAATGTGGGATAAGTACTGCCACCTTTGACAAAAGCGTAGTCGTATTCCCAAGAAGTATTCTGATAGCAGGTGGCCACATAAAAATAAATACGGGCAAAATCACCCTTAAATTCATCACAGGGCTCAAAAACATAAGGAGCCCCGCCACTCTCGGTGGCACGGCCCACCGTGATGCGGCCGTTTTCATAATTTGCAGAACCGGTCACCTTCCCCAAAGGATAATTTCCTTTGGCCGAATTGGCCTTCGATTCCGACGGATAGACATTAAACAGATCCGAATAGCACGCAATTTTGTTGCCACCACCCCACCAGCTCTGCGGACAGACATGCTCGCGGTTGACCTCATTTCCCCGACTGCTATAATAATGCACGGTAGGCGAGAACATATCGAAAATCTGATCTTCCGTGCCCGGAACAACATCGGTAACCTCATAGGCCGACCACAAATTATTGTACGAAATCTGCGTATGAGGAAAAATAATCTCATGCAGTTCCGTTTTCAGCGCTGCGCCCGTTTTCCCATCAATAGAGGTATAATACTGCGACGGAATCTGGGCGGACAACTGCAAGGCATACGCAACGGCGACGGTCATTCCGCACCTCAGCATCCATTTCTTAACCAAGAATTGAAAAGACATATTATCCATTGAATTAAAGTAATGAACAAAAAAATTGCGAACCGATCAAAATCAATGACTCCGTCGGTTCGCAACAACTATTCCATCTGATTACTTCACCAGAACCTTTTTACCGTTAACGATATAGATGCCGGCCTTGTCCATGTTAGCAACACGCTGGCCAAGCACATTAAAGATCTCCTTCCGAACGGCATCTGCCTCAATCCGAACGATATCGGATTTCACACCGTCCAAACTGAAATCAGAAGTATTCTTCACACCGGGAACACCGAAGTATTTCTCCAGACTTCCATAAACCCAAACCTCGTGCTTGAGATAATCGGTGTGGACGGAAAGATCCAATCCCTCGCGAACGGCACCCTTAGGCAACTGGATGGGGAGACACTGCGTATAGTCGGTCTCTTCAGGAGTGTTGGCAATCAGAATATTGGTCGGTGAGGTTTCTGGAGCCTCATACTTAGCACCGCTACTGATAACCTGGCCGTCCACATAGCCTACGATATAACCTTTCACCCAAACCTTCTCGGTTCCGGTGCTGAAGTTATAGATCACATCAATCACCTGATAAGGATTCTCCAAAGCGGAACCGTCGCCACCGGAAAGAACAAAGAGTTTAAAGCTGCTGGAAGCGGCAAGATACTTCGTCGTTTCCGCAGTCTCGGCCTTGATTACCGTCATACCGAATGCTCCGCCCAGCGTAATTTTACCCTCGGCGTCGATAGCAGCCACTGCCGGATTGGAACTGCTGTAAGTAACAGCGCCATCGGAATTGGTCGTATACTTATTTTCATAAATGACAGCAGCATCCGAAGCAGCTACAATGGTATCTTTCTCCCATCCCTGGACAGGCTTCAGAAGTTCGGTGATCAACTCGACGTCGTCGGCAGAAAGCGGATAAACCTGAACGGTTTCCTTATACAGGGCAACCATTGCCGTAACATTATAATAAGCATCCGTATCAAATTCAACATCAGCCAGGACATTGAAATTGTCGCGCAAAGTGAGGTCCTCGCCTTCTTCATCGCATAAGGAAACATTTTTGCTGGTGAGTGTAGCAGCGGCAAAGGCCACATGCTCAAAACGAACAAGCATAGACTCATATTTCTTACCGGCACCGGCAGCATTCAACTCGGACAAGGTAAGCACCGTAGGAACAACCTCATTGCCGGAAGAAACAACAGTCACATTGTCATACTTCACGCTGGCCATTTCAGTCAGATTGTTATAAAGATACAAATCACCCTCTACAGAGCCACTGATCTTGTCACCGGCTTTGAAAGAGGAAGCCGTTCCGTAGAAAAGGAAGCCGTCCGTACCATCGGTAACATATACGCTGGTACCGGCAGCACCGGTCACAAGCAGTTCTTCAAACCGGTAAACCACAGCCTCCTTAGTAGCTGTAGCGGCAGCCTTCATTTCTGCAATCGTAGTGTAAACAGGAAGAATGGAGATGGTTGCGGAAACGACTTTGCTCTTATTACCCTCGGCATCGATAGCAACAGCCTTGATCGTAGTAGTTTCAGACACCGTAAAAGGAGCTTCATACTTTATGGACTCTGCAGAAGGAGCGGAACCGTCGAGCGTATAATAAGCGGTAAGACCCTCTGCAACAGAGATGGTCACAGTCTGAGCCTCGGTAAAGGCTCCGCCTTCGGGAGTGATGACCGGCGCATCGACCGTAACGGGCGGCACATCGCCTCCGGTGTATTCGGTCCAAGCGATATTCCAAACAGCATAACGGTCTTTATTACTTGTCGAATTGGAAGGTGAGTTATTGGTCATGACAATCTGGAAATCGCCGGCCACATTCACTTCCTGTTCAAAAGTGTAAGCTGTACCCTTTACAGCAGCGGCATCCACCACATCCCATGCTGCAACCTCAACATTGTTTTGCTTGATCGCAACCTTAAAGCTTACACCTTTGGATTCGGCAAAGAAATAGCCATACTTCAAGGTCAATGTTCCGCAGCCGTTTGACAATACAGGAGAGGTAATGGAACCCACCGCAGAAGTTTTACCATTCATACACATAGCTTTTACCTCAGGAGAATCACTAATACCAGCAAAAGCAGGACTCGCATCTTTTTCACCGCCACAGAAGACGGCACAATTCTCTCCGACCCAACCGGCAGCTGTCTCTCGGTGAGCATAACTTGTGTTCGCCGTCAGCGTCGCAAAATCGTCGGTACCCTGCGCAAAACTTGCGATTCCCGCAAACAGCGCAAATACAGAAGAAAGTAGTAGTTTTTTCATAAGCATCAATTTAAAATTGTGATAGATTATTCATGTTGATATAAAACCGGCAGCCGCCGGAACCTCCGCCGTTATGGACGTCATTTCAATTCCTTGACGAAATAGACCAGCGTCGGCAGGTGATCGCTATATCCGTTCAGCCACACCCCACTGGCATGTGTCCGCTTTGGATAGCCCTTGTATTTGCCCTCCTGCTGCAACAGGTAGTCGCGCGAGAAGACCTCGGAACGGTGATACTTCCATGTCGAACGGTCGCTTCCCAGCAAATTACCGGAAAAAACGATCTGGTCGAACAGATTCCATTTGCCGTTGTACTTCAACGACCCGATACCCTCTTTGCGCAGCATGTCCCAGAAAGGATTCCACAGATCGGTGGCCCCGCAATCCTTCTGCTTGCGTTTGGCCCCCAAAGAGACGGCCATACTCTTGTCATCGGGATCATCGTTCATATCGCCCATGATAACGACATGGCAGTCCGGATCGGCCTGCATCAGCGAGTCCTTGATAGCCCGAACCTGCACGCCGCCACGCTCGCGCGCCTCGGAAGCCGCAGCACGCGACGGCCAGTGATTCACGATAAAATGAAACGTCTCGCCCGCCAGCGTACCGGTGGCCACAAGGAAACCTCGGGTCAGATAAGTGGTGTCGTTATTCTCATAAATATAAGGATGCAATTTATAACCGCTGAGCTTGAAAAGCTGCGGATTATAAAGGAACGCGCAATCCACGCCACGACGATCCGGACCCTCGACATGCACGATTTCATAGCCGCGGGAGGCCAGAGCCGGCTGCCGGCAAAGATCCTCCAGCACCCGAAGGTTTTCCACCTCCGAAAGGCCGATCACGGCCGGATAGATAGCACTTCGGCCTCCAGTGCCAAGCTGCGCGATGACTTCCGACATGTTTTTCAGCTTGGCGTTATACTTCATCGTGCCCCAACGGTTGGCACCGTCAGGCAAATATTCATAATCGTTTTTGTGACGGATCGTATCCAGCCTGCCGGCTACGTTCCGCGTAATGACATCATGAATCGTATCGAAAAGATTTTCCTGATTATAGAAGGCCACGCTGAACATAGCATACTTTTTTTCCTGCGCCTTCAACGGGAAAAGGGAGACAAAGCCCATGCAAAGTCCCACCACGAGAAAACAGATGTTATATTTTTTCATAATCCGGCTGTAGAATTTTGTTGCAAATATCACTATTTTTAATTATATCACCAAAAGGCCGCCCGAAAATTATTCCAAGAGACTTATTTATCGTACAAAAACCGCCGCGATCGTCTCCTTTTTGCTATTTAATAGCGCCCGCAGTACCGCAACCGCCCCAAGGTTATAAGGAAACGGTCGCCTGAAGCATATAAGCGCCATCCTCGCCATAGGAGGTCTGTCCGGCTTTCCGGTAACCGTCGTCCACAAACTCTGAGGTAGTTGCCGCGAGCATTTTTCCACCACAAAGTTGGTATGAAATCCTTAAATTTTCACAGTTGGCACCTTTTTCTGGGTCAAAAATCAAAAAAGCATGACAAAATGCACAAATATTGATAAAATAAATACTACTTTTGCGAGAGATTTCTTTAGAGAAACTAATATCAAACACTATTATAGATTGTTCTTTTATGAGAAAAACATGTTTCATGATGACGTTCCTGCTTGTAGGACCGGCAACCTCGTGGGCACAAGGAGAAACGAACACACCGACGGTCTCCGGCAACGGGGATTTCTCTTCATTCACATTTTCCGAGTCTCAGCTTGACGATGATGCCGACATCTCGCAAAGCGTAGCTGTGCTCACCTCCTTTAATGAAGACGCCTATCTTTCAAATGTAGGTTACCTGTTCAGCCCCATGCGTTTCAAAGTGCGGGCTTTCGACAATCAGTACAATGGAGTCTATTTCAACGGGGCCCGGCTCAACGACGTCGAGACCGGACGTTTCAGCTACGGTCTCATCGGCGGTCTGAACGATGCCACACGCAACCAGCAGGGCATTACCGCCTACGAACAGAACACCATCGGATATATGGATCTCGGCGGAGGCTCCAACATCAACATGCGTGCCAGCCAATATGCGGCCGGAACGAAAGCCGTGCTCTCACTGACCAACCGCAACTACAAAGTACGCGGCATGCTGACCCACGCTACCGGCCTGCACAACGGCTGGGCATTTGCTATCTCGGGCGGTATCCGCTGGTCGGACGAGGGAAACATCGAAGGTACCTTCTATCACTCCCTCAGCCTTTACACAGCCATTCAGAAAATCCTCAACGACCGCCACAGCCTCTCCCTTTCGGCTATGCTCGCCCCGACAGAACGCGCCCAGCAATCTGCCTCCACCGAAGAGGCCTATTGGCTTGCCAACAGCCATTATTACAACGCCAACTGGGGTTATCAGAACGGCAAAAAACGCAATGCCCGCGTTGTCAATACCTTTGAACCGACCGCAGTGCTGACCTGGGACTACGATATCAAAGAGGGCCGCAAGCTGACCACAACGGCGGTCTACAAATATTCCACCTACGGGACCACCGCATTTAATTGGGGCAATAATGCCGCCGATCCGCGCCCGGACTACTACAAGAACCTGCCGAGCAGCGCATTCAATGTCTATGAAGACATCCCGGAAGCGTTCCAAATGCAGCAGTGGCAGAATCTGTATGACTTCTGGACCTCCAGCAAGGCTAACCGGCAGATCAATTGGGACAGGATGTATGCCATCAACCGCGAAGCCGCTGCCCGCGGTGAAGAAACCGTCTACTTCCTTGAAGAAAGGCACAACGACCAGTCGACGTTTATCCTCTCTTCTACCTATAACCACTCCATCAACAAAAATCACCGCATCGATGCCGGCATACAGTACAACTTCACCAAAGGTATGCACTACAAGACCATGAACGACCTGCTGGGCGGCAACGGATACACCGACATCGATAAGTTTTCCGTAAACGACTACGGCCGGTACAGCATCGAGGCACAGAATGATCTCGACCATCCGAACCGCAAAATCGCCAAGGGAGACCGTTTCGGCTACGATTATGACATCCTCGTCAACAAGGGACAGGCATGGGCCCAATACACCTATACACGCGGTCACTTCTCCGCAGTCGCCAGCGGCGACCTGACCGGAACTACGATCGAGCGTCACGGCAACATGCGCAACGGCCGCTCGCCTGAACACTCCAAAGGCAGCAGCGGTGTCGCATCGTTCCTCGGGGGCGGCGGCAAGCTGTCATTGGGTTACAGTTTCAACGCCCGCCACAATTTCTATGTTAGCGGAGGCTATGAGGAACGCCCGCCGATCGCCTACAACAGTTTCATCGCAGCCCGTATCAAAAATGACTTTGTCAATGGTCTGACCCTCGAAAACATTCTTCACGGAGAGGCCACCTACAAGTTCAACTTCGGTCCCGTAAGCGGAAAACTAACCGGTTTCTATGCCAAGTTCGGCGACCAGGTGGAGCAATCCGCATTCTATGATGATCAGGCCACCCGCTTCACTTATCTTACAATGAATGGAGTTGAGAAAGAACACTACGGCGGTGAACTGGCCATCGTATATAACGTGACCGGCAATCTCTCGTTCAATTTCATCGGAACCATCAGCGAGGCCAAATATACCAGCAATCCGTATGCGACCCTCACCTATGAAAACGCCACCGAGGTGGTAATCACTGATGAGGCACACGAAGGGAAACCGCTTCGCGTTATCGCCGATGGAATGCGCGTCAGCGGCACCCCTCTTACCGCGCTCAGCATCGGGGCCGACTACAGCATCAAGGGCTGGTTCTTCGGCATCAATCTCAACTACTATGACCGTGTATATCTCGACTTCTCGGAATACCGCCGTTTGACCAAGAGCCTCACGGCCTACACGCCCACCGTAAACGCCACCACCGGTGCCCTCACCTACAGCGTGACACAGAAAGAACTCGATGAGAAAGGCGGTCTTCTTTACGACAACGAAGGCCACCTCGTCAAGGCCTATGCACCCGAGCAAGAGAAATTCGACGGCGGCTTCATGCTTGATGCCAGCATCGGACGCTATATCCGGCTCAAGGGCGGTCGCAGCATCAGCCTCAACCTTTCGCTGCAGAACATCCTCAACAATACGGAGCTCCGTACCGGCGGCTATGAACAGAATCGCGATGACAGCTACTCTACCGGCGTCGCCAGAGCTTACGTGTTCTCCAAGAATGCCAAATACTACTACGCCAATCCGTTCAACGCATTCTTCAATATCGGCTACCGATTCTAACAATTTCCCACAACAGACAACATACATCAAAATATGAAAAAAATATCTGTTCTTTCCGCTTGTCTCATCACCCTGATGCTCAGCACAGCATGCGATGAGTTCGACTATGAAATGCCCTCCGGAGAGGCCCGCTCTTATACAGCGGCAGAAATGGATCCTGCCAATATCTCAATAGCAGACCTCAAGGACAAATATGCTTCCGTCATCAGCAATTCTTCGTTTGAACTGGTGAAAGACGATCAGATTTTTGAAGGCGTGGTAGTCGCCAACGATATCAGCGGCAATCTCTATCAGACCCTGGTTGTCCGCGACGGCGATGCAGGTATCATCGTAGCCGTAAATGACTACAGCCTGTGGCAACGTTTCCCCATCGGCACCCGTATCCGCGTCAACATGAACGGACTTTATATCGGCGGCTATGGAAAAATGGCCAAAGTGGGCACTCCTTATTATACCTCCAGCGGAAATCTCCGCATGGGCGCTATGCTCAAGACAATGCCGGCCACAAATATCTATATCGTCAACCACAAGGACTCTGTGCCGGAGACGGAACCCGTCAACATCGATGCCGCATGGCTCCGCAATGCCGACAAAGACGACTGGGCGCCGATGCTTGTCCGTCTCAGCGACGTGGAAATCCACGGCATTGTCAATGCTGAAACCCGCGAACGCAGCCTGATCTATGCCGATGCCGAGAATGAAGATGCCGGGTACGGTGTCAACGACACGATCCTGATAGGATCCACTTCGCTCATTTTCAGAACGAGCTCCAGCTGTGCATTCGCTTTCGACACTATCCCGTCGGGCAAAGTGGATGTCGTAGGTATCCTTACCCGCTATTCATCAACCTGGCAGATGCAGGCGCGAGACATCAACGACATCATCATCAAATGACAACACACCCTTTGAGTTCATTACAGTCATCAGATAATTATCATTAAGAAAATATCATTCACTATGAAAAAACATCTTTCAACCCTTGCATGGCCTGCCATCGCTCTCGGCTTGCTATGCGCCTGCGAAGACGTTCCAGCTCCTTATTTCATCCTTGAAGAAGAACCCAACGACCCGTCGCAAACAGGAATCTATCTGAACGAAACGTTTGCCACTACGTTAGGAGACTTCAACGTCTACACCGAGAAAACCGACGGCTTCGCATGGTCCATCAAATATTCGGCCGCAACCATCTCCGGTTACGATAATTCAACCAAAGAAAACAAAGCATCGAAAAGCTGGCTGATTTCCTCCCCGATGGATCTGACAGCTTCGAGCGGAGCTTATGTTACCTTCGACTACATTCTCCGCTACAAGCGTTCTTCTACCAAAGAACAGATTCTCGTCAGCACCGATTACGACAACGATCCTACGACTGCTACCTGGACCGACCTGTCTATCGCTTTAACGGAAGGTTCCGACTATACGACTTTCTACACAGCCACCTGCAACCTGCCGGAAGCCGTTATCGGCCAGAGCGCCGTGACCCTCGCTCTCTTCTATGAAAGCGGCAGCAGCGAAGCAAGCACCTGGGAGGTCAAGAATCTTCTCGTCAAAGAGGGAGATGCCGGCAATACTCCGGACAATCCGAACCCGCCGACACCTCCGGCAGGAGACAATACCCGCGAAAACCCCTACACCGTGGCACAGGCGACCGCCACTACCGGCAGCAAAGCCTGGGTGAAAGGTTATATCGTCGGCTATATTCCGGACAAATCCATCGACGGTTCCATTTTCGGCATGAAGAACGACAGCGACCTGAAAACCAATGTACTCATCTCCGACAATGCAGATGAAACAGCCACAGCCAACTGTCTGCCCGTCCAATTGCCGGCAGGAGCACTCCGCGAAAATCTGCAGGTAACTTCCGATACCTATAAGAAAGAGGTAATCATCTACGGATCACTCGAAAAATACTTCGGCGTCAACGGAATGAAATCTCCGACCTTTGCCATCATCAACGGTAAGAACATCGGTACGGATCCGGACAACGAACCCGCAACAGGAGATTACATCTTCAATAATTCTCTGCTCGGTGACGAGGCAGGTTTCACTACCGAGAATGTCACGATGCCCTCCGAGCTTAATTATGTCTGGAACAACGATGCCACTTACGGCTGGAAGGCCTCTGCCTACTTCAACAGTACACGCTACACGACCGAAAGCTGGCTGATTTCTCCTGCCATCACTTTGCCGGCCGAAGAGTGTCACCTGATTTTCGACCACGCGCTGAATTTCGGCACTACGGACTACGTGTCTGTAAACATCTCTACCGACAAAACCAACTGGAGCAAACTGACCGTTCCCACTTGGCCCACAGGAAAAGACTGGAACTGGGTCTCTTCCGGCAAAATCGATCTGAGTGCCTACAAAGGCCAGACCATATATGTAGGCTTCAGATATACCAGCAGCCAGCCCAACGATGTTGCCGCCACATGGGAAGTCAAGAACTTCTCCGTGGTCAAAGGCGCAGGCTCCTCCAGCGGTGAAAATCCTGGCGGCAACGATACTCCCGGCAACGACCCGTCGGCAACCTCCGGCAACGGAACCATTTCGTCTCCCTACACGTCGGCGGACGTCCTCAGCCTGTATGCTGCCAATACCGCCATCAATCAAAAGGCCTACATGAAGGCTTATATTGTTGGCTATATTGAAGGTGCTGCTTTTGCTACCGGTGCCACGTTCGCCCTTCCGAAAGAAGGCCAGACTGAGGTCCTCGTCGCTGACTCCCCGACCGAAACAACGGCTACACAGTGCGTTCCGGTACAATTGCCGAAAGGGGCAATCCGTGACGGGCTCGATCTTTTCCTCAACCCCGGTTATTATCAGAAGGAAGTGCTTCTCTACGGTACAATCGCCAAATACTTCACCGTTGCAGGTCTGAAGGAAGTTTCCTACGTGGAAATCGAAGGAACTACTATCGGCACAAAACCCGAATAATAAAAGAAACGGAACATGATTTTTAAGAAAAGTCATATTATCCTAACCATAATGCTCGGCATCTTCATGCCGGGCATTGTTTGCTCCTGTGGCAGCGACGATGATAATATCATTTTAGGCGGTCCCGGTGGCAATAATGACAGCGACATCGCCGAATATAGCCGACGCATCGAAGTCCCGGCGCTCCGCAACGGCAAAGGAATCTATTTCGTCGTTCATGAAGCCAACGCCACCAATAACAATACGACAGACAAAATCGTCAATTACTGCCTGGAGTATGACTCCTCCGCCTACCACAGCCGCTGGGTGGCTTTCTGCTTTGATGCCACCAGCTCGGAAAAAAATGTCAGTCGTTCCGACGAACCGTTCGCCGAAGACCCGAAACTTCCTTACACCTGCCGTCTGGGCAGCCGAGCTTTCTCCGGACATTATGAGTATAACCGCGGACATCTCTGCGCCTCCGCCGACCGCCTGAACTCCACCGAAGCCAATCAACAGACATTCTACATGAGCAATATGTCCCCACAGCTGGCAACTTTCAACCAAGGCTATTGGGTGACGCTTGAAGGCCTGCTGCAGAAGTGGGCCCGCAACGGAGGTTTTGATAAAATCTATGTAACCAAGGGCGGAACTATAATGGCGGGGCAGAGAAAGAGCGATTCTCCGCTAAAAACCACCAACATGCTGGGCAAAACTGCCAATGTCGTCATTCCGCAATATTATTTTATGGCGATCCTTGCCGAAAAGAACAACAGCTATCAGGCCATCGGCTTCTGGATGGAGCATAAGGAATATGGCTACAGCAACCAGAACAAGGCCCCCATATCTGTAATCAAGAAACATGCGATGAGCATCGACGAACTGGAAGATCTGACCGGCATCGATTTTTTCTGTAACCTCAATGATGTAGTGGAAAGAAACGTCGAACGGACCTATCTGGAAAGCGCATGGACATGGCGATGACACCTCCGGCCCTGGAATCGGATAACGACCTATAAGAAACGGAATCATCCCCGCCTCCGACACAAGATCGGAAGCGGGGATGATTCGATTCTGTCACCCGGCTTATTTCTTCTCTTTCAGCAGATCGCGGATTTCGGTGAGAAGCACTTCTTCCTTGCTCGGAGCCGGAGGAGCGGCAGGAGTCTCCTCCTCTTTCTTCTTACGGCTGAGGCTATTGATAGCCTTGATCAGCAAAAAGATAGAGGCTGCAATAATCAGGAAGTCTATCGTCACCTGAATGAAGTTGCCATAGTTCAGCGTCACTGCCGGAGAAACCACTGTTTCCCCATCCATGACCGCACTCTTCAATGTTACCTTCAGATCAGTGAAGTTCATCCCCCCGACGAGACAACCTACGGCCGGCATAATCAAATCGCCAACGATAGAAGTAACGATTTTCCCGAAAGCGCCACCGATAACAACACCAACAGCCATGTCGATCACATTGCCACGCATGGCAAACTGCTTAAATTCCTGTAAAATTTTCATATAAATAGTGTTAAAAGTTATTACTCCGGTGCAAAAATAACACATTCCTTTGAAATAACCAACTTCCGTTCCCGCTAAATCGGTGATAATCCGATAAAAGCGACTTCCCGACACCAAGGAAAGATAAAATAAGGCCCGACATAACCGTCGGGCCTCACTTTATTACTTGAATATTTTCAAAGTAACCGATCTGTTTTTCTTTTATTAGATTTCAAGGTCACAACAATGAAAGGAATTATCCCTGTTGTGTTTATTTAAGGTATTGTGTTATGGTTTTATTTTTAAGGTGCTGCAAAGGTAGGGGGTTGAGACACACAAAACAAATATTTTTATATGTTCTACAACAGGACTATCGGTTGCACAAGCCTTTTTTTCTACATTTCTGCCCTTAGTGCCTGTTCAATATAGGCCGAAACCGCCTCTTTCTCGTCCGGATGGAACCAATGAACCTCCGGATCCCGTTTAAACCACGTCATCTGTTTCTTACAATAAATATGAGTATTGTGACAGATACGTTCTTCCGCCTGCGGCAGCGAATAAACCCCGTCGAAATAAAGAAACATCTCTTTCAGCCCGACCGTATTGAGCGCATTCAAACTGCGCATCGGATAAACCCGTCGGGCCTCCTCCTCCAATCCCTCGGCCAGCATCTGTCCGACACGGGCATCAATGCGGGCATACAATTCCGGCCTTGGCCGGGTCAGGCCGACCTGAATAATGCGGAACGGCCGGACTTTCCGGCATCCGGTATGAAATGCACTGAAAGGCCGGCCGGCCGTCAGAGTCATTTCTATGCCATGCAGGACTCTCTTAGGATTATGCAAATCCACTCGGGCATGATAAACCGGATCGAGTTGCCGCAACCTTGCCGCCATAGCCTCCAGCCCCAGACGCCCATAGTCTTCAAACACAGTGCGGCGCACCTCCGGATCGACATCTGGCATTTCATCGATTCCCTTTACGACCGCATCGATATACATCATCGATCCTCCGGCCATCACAACCACATCCCGCTCCAGGAACAGCCGGTCCAGCAAAGCAAGAACATCGCTCTCGAACTGGGCGGCACTGAAAGTTTCGTCAAGGCCGTGCGTCCCGACAAAGTAATGCGGTACACGGGCCTGCTGTGCGGCCGTCGCCGCAGCGGTTGCTATCGGAATATCGCGATAGATCTGCCTCGAATCGGCCGAAAGTATCGGCGATCCGTAACGTTCGGCCACCTCTATCGAAAGGTCTGTCTTACCGACCCCGGTAGGGCCCAAAATGACAACAAGGCTCTTCATAAAGTCTGATTTAGGAGACGAAGATAAGCACTTTAGGACAATTTCCGAAAAAAGAGCCGCAAAATTCTCTCCGGCACCTGTTTTACACCAGCGTTTGAGACCGACAGATTCACGCATTACCGGCTCCGTTTCCCCCTGTTTTCACCATATCCCCGATGAAAATAAAAAGCGAAAACGGGAGAAATCTCCCATTCTGTAAATTTATCCAAAAATCTGGCAGGAATTTGCTTAAAAACACTTATATTTGCTTCCGGTTGAAACGAGACGGCCTCCGGGTCCCTACGGACACCTTGCCGCCGCACAGGAAGGAGTTCCCATATTCTGTATAATCACATCCGCGTTTCCGCAACCATCTCTTACACAATACAAGCACTTTGCCAAATTCAAAAACAGACCAACATACATTATGAAAACACTTAAATTTCTGCCGTTGCTGCTAATCACAGCCTTGTCGGTACTCCCGTCGACCGCGTTAGCGAAAAAAACAAAGGAAGCGGCCCCATCTGACCGCGAAGTATGGACAACATTACTATACCGGATGGCCGAGCCGGTGCTGAAACCCATGTCGGAAGGACGGTTGCAGGAAACCATGACCGTGGAAAACGGTAATCTCGAACTTTCCCCCTCTTGGGACGGCCGTAACCGCAAAGTAGCTTATATGGAGACTTTCGGGCGACTCATGGCCGGGCTCGCACCCTGGCTGTCATTACCCGATGATGACACCGACGAGGGAAAACTCCGCCAACAACTGCGGCAGTGGGCGCTGAAGGCCTACGCCAACGCTGTCGACCCTGCCAGCCCCGACTATCTTGGCTGGACCTCCGGCGGACAGACCCTGGTCGACGCCGCTTACATCGCCGAGAGTTTTCATCGCGGCTGGAACGCTCTGTGGATGCCTCTCGACAGCCTTACCAAAGCCCGATATATCAAGGAAATGCAAGGCTTGCGCCGCTATGATCCCTGCTATACCAACTGGTTGCTCTTCTGCTCCATGGAAGAATGTTTCCTCATGAAGGCGGGGGCCCAGTATGACAATTACCGCATTCACTCGGCCATGAATAAGGTAGAAGAGTGGTACATCGGCGACGGATGGTATAGCGACGGCCCCTCTTTCGCATTCGATTACTACAACTCCTATGTGATTCAGCCCATGTACATCGAATGTCTCGAGATGATACAGGAAAAGAAAGGCGACGACAAGTGGACCGTCCGCAGCCTGGATGCCGATTACCGCAATCAGGGAGCGAAAGCCCGCTACGCCAAGGCCCTGAAACGTATGCAGAAGTATAGCGTCATCCTCGAGCGTTTCGTTTCCCCCGAAGGCACCTATCCGGTCTTCGGCCGCAGCATTCCTTACCGCATGGCGGTGTTTCAGCCTCTCGCCATGCTGGCGTGGCAGAAAAAACTGCCGCAGGAGCTCTCCAACGGGCAGGTGCGCGCTGCCCTGACAGCCGTGATGAAGAACATGTTCCGCGACGAATCGAATTTCAATGCCGGAGGATTCCTTACCATCGGATTTGTAGGCTCCCACCCCGATGTGGCCGATATCTACACCAATAACGGATCGCTCTACATGACCACATTGTCCTTCCTGCCCCTCGGACTTCCTGCCGACGATCCGTTCTGGACCGATCCTGCAGAAAAATGGACCAGCAAAAAGGCCTGGGAAGGCGACGACTTCCCCAAAGATCACAAATGGAAGATCAATAAAGAGATCCTCTACTGGGAATAACGAATCTAATACATCATCATCATGAAAAGAATCTTCATCCTTACCATGCTGCTGTACGTAACCGTTGCCGGCCACATACAGGCAAAGGCCCCCGCCAAGCCCAAAGCAAACGACGTAAAAGCCCTGATCGACAAAGTCAACACGCATTGGCAGGAAAATAATCCGCGCCACGGCCGCGCGTTCTGGGACAACGCCGCCTATCACACCGGAAACATGGAGGCCTACCACCTGACCGGAAACCGGAAATATTATGAGTATTCCCTCACCTGGGCCGAACATAACGAGTGGAAAGGAGCCAAAGGCAATGACCCGAATCGCTGGAAATATAATTATGGAGAGAAAGACGATTACGTACTGTTCGGCGACTGGCAGATTTGTTTCCAAACCTATGCCGATCTTTATAATATCTCTCCGGCCCCGACCAAGATAGCGAGGGCAAGAGAGGTCATGGAATATGAAATGGCAACCGATAAGATCGACTACTGGTGGTGGGCCGACGGACTTTATATGGTTATGCCCGTCATGACCAAATTATACAGAATTACAGGCAACGAACAGTATCTGCAGAAGCTTCACAAATACTGGACTTACGCCTGCAGCATCATGTATGACGAGGAATACGGGCTGTTTTTCCGTGACGGCAAATATGTCTATCCCAAACACAAGAGTGTAAACGGCAAAAAGGACTTCTGGGCCCGCGGCGACGGCTGGGTGCTGGCCGCATTGGCCAAGGTACTGCAGGACCTGCCCGCCGATGATCCTCACCGCCCCGAATATACCGCTTACTTCCGCAAGATGGCCGCCTCTGTCGCAGCCTGTCAGCAAGAGGGCGGCTACTGGACCCGCTCCCTGCTTGACCCGGAACACGCCCCCGGTCCTGAAACCAGCGGAACGGCATTCTTCACCTACGGACTGTTGTGGGGAATCAACAACAAGATTCTGCCTGAAAAAGAATACAAGACCGTTGTCATGAAAGCGTGGCAATATCTCACTACCGTGGCCCTGCAATCCGACGGCCGTATCGGTTACGTCCAGCCCATCGGCGAAAAAGCCATTCCCGGCCAGGTTGTCGATGCCAGCTCTACTGCCAATTTCGGTGTCGGGGCATTCCTCCTTGCCGCCTGCGAAATGTACAGATATGTCAAATAGATAATAACCGGATAATTCGTTTCTTCAATGAAAAAAATATTGCTGGGAACCCTCTCCCTCCTTACGTTTCCCGCTTTTGCACAAAATGTAGAGGTGCAAAGCCCTGACGAAAAGCTGCAGATGCTTATCGGATGCGATGACAGCGGCACACCGCAATACACTGTGCAATATGACGGCCGTACCCTGCTTGAGGCCTCCCCTTTAGGCCTGATAACAGACTATGCCGACCTGAGCCGGGGTCTCACGATGACCGAATACACCGTCGAAGCTCAAAATCGGGAAAGCGTACAGGTGCTTGACAATTCAAAAATCAAGACCAATACGATCATCCGCCATGCCAATACCCTCCGCTGCACTTTTGCAAATGCCGACAAGCACATTCTGGAGATAGAATTTTATGTATCGAACAATGACATTGCATTCAGATACCATCTGCCCCAGCCTAAAGGAAGAGGCAGTGCCCGGGTAATGGGCGAAGCCACCGGATTCCGCTTTCCCCCGCAGACGACAACCTTTCTCACTCCGCAGAGCGATGCCATGATAGGATGGAAACGCACCAAACCGAGTTATGAAGAGGAATATCGCCTGGATCAGCCGCTAAGCGAAAAATCGCAATACGGTCACGGCTATACATTTCCCGGTCTCTTCCGCGTCGGTGACGCCGGATGGGTACTGCTCAGCGAAACCGGAGTCGACGACACCTATTGCGCCTCACGTCTCAGCGACTTCCACGACGGAGTCTACACCATCGCCTATCCGATGCCCGAAGAAAATAACGGCAACGGCACCGTAGAACCGGGTATCGCTCTTCCCGGCACTACACCGTGGCGTACCATCACCGTGGGCAGCTCCCTGCATCCTATCGTAGAGACTACGATTCCATGGCAAGTGACCGAACAGAAACTGGAAACCCGCCACGATTATAAATTCGGCCGAGGCGTCTGGAGCTGGATCCTCTGGCAGGACGGAAGTATCAATTACGACGACCAGGTACGCTACATCGACTTCGCCGCTGAAATGAAATACGAGTATGCACTGATCGACAACTGGTGGGATACCAATATCGGCAAGGAACGGATGGAAGAACTGATCCGATATGCTCATTCCAAAGGGGTGGATATCTTCCTATGGTATAGTTCCAGCGGTTACTGGAATGACATTGTCCAAGGGCCTATTAATAAAATGAGCAACAGCGAAACCCGCAAGAATGAAATGCGCTGGATGAGCCGCATGGGAGTCAAAGGAATCAAAGTAGACTTCTTCGGAGGCGACAAACAGGAAACCATGCGTCTTTATCACGACATTCTTTCCGATGCCAACGACTACGGGCTGATGGTCATTTTCCACGGATGCACCCTCCCGCGCGGATGGGAAACCATGTACCCCAATTACGTGGGCAGCGAAGCCGTTCTGGCCAGCGAAAACCTTATCTTCGACCAGCACCATTGCGACGTCGAGGCCCGCAATGCCTGTCTTCATCCTTTCATTCGCAACGCAGTGGGCTGCATGGAGTTCGGCGGTGTCTTCCTCAACAAACGTCTGCACAGAAGCAATGCCAAAGGAACCGTCCGCCGCACGACAGACCTCTTCCAGCTGGCTACTGCCGTCCTCTTCCAGAATCCGATCCAGAACTTCGCCCTCGCACCCAACAACCTGACCGATGCGCCGGCCATCTGCATCGATTTCATGCGCTCGATACCTACCGTATGGGATGAAACCCGCCTTATCGACGGCTATCCGGGAAAATATGTCGTTCTCGCCCGTCGTCATGGCGACACCTGGTATGTGGCGGCAGTGAATGCCGAGGCGGAACCCCGCAAACTGACATTGGATCTTTCCATACTGCAGGACAAAAAGATCCGCCTGTACAGCGGAGGCAATGAGCCCAAAGTGTCTGACGTCAAAATCAAGAAAAACGGTAGCTACAACGTCACATTACAGCCCCAGGACGGCATTGTAATCGTGGCCGAGTAAAAGAACGGCAATACTCTGAGGCAGGATCCGGTCGCCGCCATTCCCGAAGCCGGTCATATTCCCGACCCGCCGGCGACCTACGGCACCGCGATCGCCTCCCGGACTTTCCCTCCGGCCTAAACAGCCGTGAAAAAGCCCCGAAACAGACAGAAATACTATTAATATCCAAATATTACCTTTCGTGTTATGAAAAATCACATTATCGCTCTCGGCGCCGCACTTACCCTCTCGGCAGCAGCCTGCGCCCAGAGCTTTCAGGAATGGCAGGATCCGGAGCTGAACGAAGTCAACCGCCAGCCGATGCACGCAGCCTATTTTGCCTACGAATCGGAGGATGCCGCCGCCCGCAACTGCAAGGAAGCATCATCCAATTATCTTACCCTCAACGGCCGGTGGAAATTCAACTGGGTACGCCACGCCGACGAACGTCCTACCCGTTTCTGGGGAACCGACTTCAACGACCGCGGATGGGATGAAATCCCTGTTCCCGGCGTGTGGGAAGTATATGGATACGGTGATCCCATTTACGTGAACGTCGGCTATGCCTGGCGCAACCAGTTCCGCAACAATCCGCCGCAGGTTCCCGTCAAAGAAAACCATGTCGGCACCTACCGGCGGAACATCACCGTCCCTGCCGGATGGAACGGCAAAGAAATCATCGCCCACTTCGGCTCGGTGACCTCCAATCTGTATCTCTGGGTAAACGGGCGCTTTGTCGGATATAGCGAAGATAGCAAACTGGAGGCCGAATTCGACCTCACCCGCTACCTGAAACCCGGCCAGGAGAACCTTATCGTCATGCAGGTATTCCGCTGGTGTGACGGCACCTATCTCGAAGACCAGGATTTCTTCCGATACAGCGGCATCGGACGCGACTGCTACCTGTATGCCCGCCCGAAACAACACATCGCCGACCTCCGCGTAACTCCGGATCTCGACGAAACTTACAGCAACGGACTCCTCAATGTCGAACTATCGACAACCGGAGGCAGCGACCTCTGCCTGACGCTTCTCGATGCGGAGGGGAACAGCGTAGCCAGTCAGGAACTTAAGGCCAAGCGCCAACTGCAAACCGTTATCCGGCTCGAAGCTCCTGAGAAATGGTCGGCCGAGACGCCTTACCTCTACACATTGCAGGTGAGCCTGAAAAACGGAGGCAAAACCCTTGAAAGCATCCCGGTTAAAGTCGGCTTCAGAAAAGTGGAAATCAAAAACGCGCAACTTCTCGTCAACGGACAGCCGGTGCTCATCAAAGGCGCCAACCGGCATGAGCTCGACCCCGACGGAGGCTATGTCCTGTCAAAAGAAAGAATGCGGCAGGATATCCAGATCATGAAGAAGTTCAATCTGAATGCCGTCCGCACCTGCCATTACCCCGACGACTCCTATTGGTATGACTTATGCGACGAATATGGTCTCTACGTCGTAGCGGAGGCCAACGCGGAATCGCACGGCATGGGGTACGGTCAGCACACACTGGCCAAACGCAAAGATTATGCGAAAGCCCACATGCAACGCAACCAGCGCAATGTGCAGCGGAACTTCAACCATCCGTCGGTCATTGTCTGGTCGCTGGGCAATGAAGCCGGATACGGTGAAAACTTCGAAGCCGCCTATGACTGGATCAAAAACGAAGATGCAAGCCGCCCCGTACAATACGAACAGGCCAGAGCAGACGGCAAGACAGATATTTTCTGCCCCATGTATTTCAGCTATTATCATTGTGAAGAATACAGCCGCGATGACAGCCGCACAAAACCGCTCATTCAATGTGAATACGCTCACGCCATGGGCAACTCCGAAGGAGGTTTTAAAGAATACTGGGATTTGATACGCAAATACCCGAAATATCAAGGCGGTTTCATCTGGGACTTTGTCGACCAATCGTTGCGGTGGAAAGGCAAAAACGGCAAGACTATCTACGCCTACGGCGGAGACTTCAACCGCTTCGACGCCTCCGACGGCAATTTCTGCGACAACGGCCTTATCAGTCCCGACCGTGTCCCCAATCCACACATGTATGAGGTAGGCTATATTTACCAGAACATCTGGACGACCCTTGCCGATGCCTCCTGCAGCGAAATCGAGATCTACAACGAACACTTCTTCCGCGACCTCTCTGCCTACCGGCTCGAATGGACCCTGTTAAAGAATGGCCTGGCCGAACGCAGCGGGCAAGTAGAAACACTGAACATCGCCCCGCAGCAATGCGGACGCCTCCGACTGGCTGTGGGCAAGATCCCGGATGACGGGAACGAGTGGCTACTCAATGTCTGCTACCGCCAGAAAGACCGGGAAGGACTTCTGCCGGCCGGACACATCGTCGCCACCGCACAGATGACACTGCATCCATACTCTCCGGCACTTCCGGCAATTGTGGAAGCATCACCGACCTACCGGATGGCCGCAGCCCCGGTCGTGGAAGAGGCAGACTGGAACTATCTGATCGTCAACGGAGATGATTTTCGCGTCGAATTCAATAAGCACAGCGGTTTCCTGAGCCGTTATGAGGCCGGCGGACAGGCTTTCATCGAGGAGAACCAGGCACTGACCCCCAACTTCTGGCGTGCCCCCACCGATAACGATTACGGAGCCGGCCTTCAAAGGAAATATGCGGTATGGCGTTCTCCGGAAACCAAGCTAACCTCTCTGAAACAACGTCAGGAAGAAAACCGGATCATCGTGGAAGCCCTCTATGAAATGCCCGCGGTCAAGGCGCAACTGGAACTTACCTACGATATAGAGGCATCCGGCCAAATCCGGGTATGCCAGAAGATGAAGACCGACCCTGAGGCAAAAATATCAAATCTGTTCCGCTTCGGAATGCAACTTCCCATGCCGAATGTATTTGAAAGCATCGAATACTACGGCCGCGGCCCCATCGAGAATTACATCGACCGCAACCACAGTACCGCAATCGGCATCTACCGGCAAAGCGTTGCCGAGCAGTTCTATCCTTACATCCGCCAGCAGGAAACCGGCAATAAGACCGACATCCGTTGGTGGAAGATGCTGACTCCCTCAGGCCGTGGCCTCATGGTCATTGCCGACACGCCTTTCTCCGCCTCCGCACTGAACTACAGTATCGCCGCTCTCGATGAAGGTCCAAACAAACAGAACGGTCACTCACAAGAGGTAGAAGAGGTCGGATATGTCAACTTCTGCATCGACAAGATACAGGCCGGACTCGGCTGCGAAGACAGCTGGGGACGCATTGCCCGCCCGGAATATCAAGTTCCCTATAAAGACTACGAATTTACTTTCGTGATGATACCGGTCGCCCATGCCATCGGTCTCGAATGACATTTCAGACAATTCCACTCCAGTTTCGGCGGATGCTCCGGTCAGGCATCCGCCGAAACTCGTTTTATATACCGAAAGGAAAAATAATTTACCATAATATTGCCGATATAATTAAAAATCCTTACCTTTGCCGCCAGTATACGTAAGCACCGCACACCTGCCGACGCATACCGACTATGTTCTTTTATGATTTGAAACAACTTCCAACCGGTATGGGCAAGCAATACTGCAAGCACCGGTACCCAATGTTTTTCTTCCGTCTCTTCATATTTCCCGCACACGGAAACGGCAGATCCCGGAAAATATCACAAAAGAAGAAGTTCTCTCATAGTTATTTACCCAAACATTTTAAACCAATAAAATGCCTTACAAAGCAGCCTTATGTCTCATTTCTTGATTATCTCCACGAACATCGATCTCATTTGCGTCGCCCAAGATAGATTCGTATACGCTATCTCCGAAGGTAATTATGCCTCAATCATACTAACCGATGGAGAAAAACGGCTCGTAACATGTCAATTGGGGCATATCGAGACTCTAATCAATGAACAACTGAATGAAAACAATAGTAATTTCATCAGAATCGGACGCTCACTCATCGTCAACCGCAAATATATTCATTACATCAATCCTGCAAAACAACAACTCATCCTGGCAGACGGACTACATCCCTGCCATACTCTCAGCGCATCGAAAAAGGCGCTTCAACAACTCAAGGAGTTTATAGAACAAACTAAAACAACATCGACATGAAAAAAGATCCGAATGATATCAAAGATGATGAAATCCGCATCATCGGACAGACGTATTCCTCTTCGGAATCTGACGAGAAACAAGACATCGATTCCGATAAACATGGCAAAAGAAAGCACATCCGTAAAAAAATACGGATTGTAGCGGCATTGGGCATAGTCCTTCTGGCGTCATTCATTGTCATACAATCCCTGTTTATCTCCTCACCGGACACAGACAACGATAGTGATCCATCTGCATACGACCCATGGATCAAGGCAAAGGACTATCACCTGCCATCCACCTCGCTGAACAACGCAGAAGTTCTTACGGTTTTCGAGACCGCCTCTCACGTCATCGACAAACTGATGGCATCTCAGAGTACCGACACCGTCAGCATCAGCCAGATTACAGACACGACCGTCTGCGGCGTCGAAATACAGGACACGACCATCAACGACGTTCCATTGAGAATTTACATTCCGCATGGAGCCAGCCCGGAGTTGCATATCGGCCTTCCGGATCCGGAAGATCCTACCATCATCTATGCAACCCAGGCCGCCGACGTCCGTCGCGATAACGGTAAGATCGTCGGTACTTTCGTACTCCGCGGCGAACCCGTCGCAGGAGGCAAATCCAAAGCCGGCTTCTGTGCCATCATCGACAACACGATCACGCTCGGTGCCGCAAACAGCACGCCCTATTTCGAAAAAGCAACTGAAAACGGCGGCGACTTTTTCCGGCAATATTCCATCGTACACGAAGGCCGCCCGGTAGAAAATAACCCGAAAAACAAAACTATCCGACGTGCCCTCTGTGAGAAATCAGACGAAATATTCATTGTAGAATCCCTTTCCAATGAATCGTTCCACGATTTCACACAGGCAGTTGCCGACCTCGGAGTCCAGGAAGCAATCGGGCTGGTCGGAGGTTCCGCTCACGGCTGGATCGTAGACACCGACAAGCAGAAAACTACTTTCGGAACTCCGATGAAAAACAACAGATATGCCATTAATTACATACTTTGGAAAACAAAATCGGATACACCCTGAAATTTCGTACATTCCAGAGACCATTTCGTACATTCGGAGACTATAAATATTAATAGTCTCCGTTTTTTTTAAGATATTTGTTCCATCAAAACAACAACAACAGCAATGACAAACGACACAAAGAACACTTTCACCGACATGAAAAAAATCCGGACAACATCCGATGCCGGCAAAAGTCTCTACAGCGGATAAAATACAATAAACGCCCTACCCGATGGGACAAGATTTCGGAAAACATCCGGCTCCGATCCCCATCACAACGCATCAGCATAATGTGAAATCAAATATAATAGTGTATCGACAAAAAAGCAGCACAAAGACAACCAAAGTACAAATTGATCGCAATCACCTAAACATTTTCTGAAGGGCTGGAATTCTCACCATTACCCCAATTCTCTCTCCCAGACCCGGCCGCTTATGGGTTATAAGCGACCGGGTCGCTTTTTATTTAAAAAGCCATTCCGTTGCCAACGGCCAACCGCCGGCAGAATTTCACATTTGGAACCGTACTGACGGCAACGCACAAATAATAACCGCCAATATTGCCTATATCAACCTTCGCCGCATTGCAGCAACCCACTTTTATGACGTAAAAGCGGACAAAAATATTGAAGAAAGGAGCGCAGAGAAGACAAACGGTAGAAAATAACCTGCGAAAAACGGTATAAACCTCATTACCGATGCACTAAAAATCGTCAAGGGAGTCGCTTCTCACGAAGAAACTCCCTTTTTTAATAAAACAGCCAGTCTATTTTAGATTGTTCTCGATTATATAAACAACGTTAGGGAAAAATAGTTTGCGATTGCAACAAAAAAATTAAAATAAAAATATTTTCATACGTTCATACCGCTTTCCGGCATTCCCTGACCACCCTTCACATCGGCGATTTCCCACCGCCCGGAACCCGGAATAATCATCCTTCAATGTTACGGCGGGATGCGTTGATATAATCGAGCAATCGGACGGCATCTTTACTGCGGATAATCTCCGACAACTGGTGTAAACGGTCGCAGATCTTGTCAATCTGTTCCGGAGAATGGGGATTGAAGAGAATTTCGGTCAACAAATAATCGTCTTCACTCAGTAATCCTCGCGCAATGGCCATGTGTTTCTTAAAGGTAGTGCCGGGAGCCTGCTGCGGCTTCATCACACCCGTAAAAGCAAGCGTCGACACAAAGGGGATGGTGAGAGAATAGGCGATCGTTTCATCATGTTCCTGAAAGGTATATTCATAAATATTCAATTTCAGGCTCTTATATAGCTCTCTGAAGAAAACCCGCCCCAGGAAATCGCTTTCCGAAATGATGATGGCATATTGCGTGGAGAGGTCGGCCAGATTCGCGAAGGTGGGACCAAACATCGGATGCGTGGAAACGAAAGGATGTCCCGCTTCGGCATAAAACTCCGGCAGGCCGGTCTTAACCGATGCGATATCGGACAAAATACACTGGCGGCTAACATAAGGCAGCACCTGACGAAAGGCATCGATAGTGAATTTTACCGTCACTGCATTGACCACCATCTCCGGGTCAAAGGCGCGAACTTCTTCCAGTTCATTGAAACGGAGTGTCTTGAAGCCGAAACGCAAACGTTGCGGATCGGTATCATACAGCGCGACTTCGTGCTCCATACAAAGAGCATCGCTCATGAAAAGCCCCATCTTGCCGGCACCCATGATCAAAATACGCATACTGAAAATTTTTTATCGGTTATAAACCTCCATCTGACGGCGGACACTCTCGGCATGGATAGCCTCGAATACGGTCTTTATAAACTCTTCGGTCATGCCCATTTCGGCTCCCTGACGCGAGCGTTTGGTCAAAATCTCGTCGTAACGTCCGGCTTGCAGGACAGGCATGTCATTTTCTTTTTTGTATCGGGCAATCTCGACAGAAATGCGCATACGCTTGGCAAGGATGCTGAGAATATCATCGTCGATCTGGTCTATCTGATGACGCAAAGAGGCCAGATTCTCGGTAGAACACTGACGGTCACGGATCACAAGGGCATCCAGAATCACCTGAAGGGTTTCGGGCGTCACCTGTTGCTTGGCATCGCTCCAGGCACAGTCCGGATCGCAATGGCTTTCGACAATCAGACCGTCGAAACCCAAATCCATCGCCTGCTGGGCCAAAGGTGCAACCAGTTCGCGCTTGCCACCGATATGGCTGGGATCACAAAAGATCGGCAAGTCAGGCAAGCGGCGGCGCAACTCGATAGGGATATGCCAGGAAGGCAGATTCCGGTAGATTTTCTTATCATAAGAGGAAAAGCCGCGGTGAATGACGCCGATGCGACGGATACCGGCACCGTAGATACGTTCTATGCCGCCGATCCAAAGCTCAAGATCAGGATTGACAGGATTCTTGATAAGCACCGGAACATCATGTCCCTTCAGGGCATCGGCAATCTCCTGCATGGCAAACGGATTGGCTGTCGTACGGGCCCCTATCCACAAAATATCGACACCGAAAGCCAGCGCAGCGTCGACATGCGCCTTGGTGGCGACCTCGACCGCAGTGTACATACCGGTCTCTTTTTTCAATTTCTGCAGCCAAGGCAAGCCCACAACGCCAACCCCTTCGAAGCCGCCCGGTTTGGTACGCGGTTTCCAGATTCCGGCACGAAATATTCTTATACCCTGTGCGGCCAAAGCACGCCCGGTACACAAGACCTGCTCTTCACTCTCAGCACTACACGGACCGGCGATGACCCAGGGACGTCTGGTCTCGATACCCGGCAACAAAACGGATTCAAATTGCATTTCCATACTATTCTTTACTATATTTATTTTTATATTTCAGATCATTTTTTTGAAGACTCCCCGTCCCGGCCCTCAGGAAATCGTTGTCCGGAACAGAGGAGACGATTACAGCCAGGCAGCCTGCATACGCAACAAGGCCTCCTGTATCTTCTCGAACGGGGCACACAGCGAAATCCTGATAAACCGCTCTCCGTTACTGCCGAAAATGAATCCCGGGGTCAGAAAGACACGGGCCTGCTTCAGAACCGGCTCAGTCAGAGCCTCGCAGTCGGCATAACGGTCGGGGATACGCCCCCACAGAAAAAGGCCGGCCTGTTCGGGATCGAACGTGCAACCCAGATATTCCATGATTTGTTCGGCGGCCATACGGCGCACCCGATACGCTTCGTTCTGACGTTTGTAATATTCCGGAGGATTACCCAATGCGGCGGCAGCGGCCTTCATCATCGGACGGTACATGCCGCTGTCAACGTTCGTCTTGACCCGCAAAATCCATGAAATGAATTCCGCGTTGGCAATAGCCACCCCCATTCTCCAGCCCGGCATGCTATGGGTCTTGCTCATCGAATTAAACTCGATGCAGACCTCTTTCGCTCCCTCGATCTGCATGATGCTAAGCGGAGTGTCGTTGAGAATAAAGCTGTAAGGATTATCATTGACGATGACAATACCATGACGACGACCGAAATCCACCACGCGGCGCAACAGCTCGGGAGAAGCCTTCTTGCCGGTGGGCATGTGAGGATAGTTGACCCACATCAGTTTCACGCCGGTCAAATCCTGCGCCTCCAAAGCCCCGAAATCGGGCTCCCAATCATTTTCATAAGTCAGATCGTAAGTCACGATCTCCGCTCCGCATAACCGGCTGACAGAAGTATAAGTCGGATAGCCCGGATTAGGCACCAGCACTTTGTCGCCGGGGTTCACGAAAGCCATCGTTACATGCATAATGCCCTCTTTCGATCCGATCAGCGGAAGGATCTCCCTCTGCGGGTCGGGCGTTACCCCGTACCAACGGGCATAAAAGCCGCTCCAGGCTTCACGCAACTCCGGCAAACCTATGTAAGATTGATAACCGTTGGCATCGGGACGCATACAATCGGATACGAGCGCCCTCAACGTTTCTTCGGAAGGGGGAAAATCGGGACCTCCGATGCCTAAATTGATGACGGAAGCGCCACCCATGGCATTCATCCCGGCTATTTCTTTGAGTTTACGGGAAAAATAATATTCTTCGACGCTGCCGATGCGGTCGGCGGGAGTGATTATGTTGTTCATAACGGTTACGGCAATTTTTTTCTTATCGTTGACATTACAGGAGCCCCTTGCGGCGGCACCGGAAATGGTGTTCACAGAATGGACGGCCCTTGCGGGAAATCAGGAACGGCTTTCCTCATACTCTCCGGTCACATTGAAATCGCTGGTAAAAGGCAAAACAGCATCCAAGGCCTGCCGATAGACGAAATAGTCGGCAAATGTAAGATCGACGAAAAAGCGGTATTCCCACTCACGACCGATAATTGGCATACTCTGGATTTTGGTAAGATTGATTCCGTAGAACGAAAGAATGGTGAGCACTTTGGAAAGACTGCCCTGGGTGTGACGGACGCAGAACTCGATACTTGCCTTGTTGATACTGCTGCGCTCGACCATAGGGTCGGCAAATTTGTCCTGGAGGACAAGAAAGCGGGTAAAGTTGCGTTTATTCGTCTCGACCGAGCGGGCCAGAATATCCAGTCCGTACAGCCGGGCGGCATATTCGCTGCAGATGGCGGCATGACCGGTCAGTTTTTTTTCCGCGATTTCGCAGGCAGCACTGGCAGTGTCGTCCTTTTCGACGATCTTGACGTTTTTCATACCGTCCAAAAAGGTCTGGCATTGCATCAGGGCGATAGGATGGGAATTGACTTCGGTAATATCCTCCAATTTCTGACCGGGCAGGGCGCACAGGACATGCGAAATATGCAGGCGATACTCTCCGACAATGCGGCGCTGGCTCATGCGCAGCAATTCATGATTTTGCAGAAGGCTGCCGGCGATCGTGTTCTCGATGGCCATAATACCCATCAGCGAGGGATCGGCCGCCAAATGAACGAATAGATCGGCAAAAGACTTGCATGGAACTACCTCCACCTCACGGCCGACGAAATACTCCCGTGCCGCCATTTCATGATAACATCCGCTTTGTCCCTGTATGGCCACCCGCAACGGGGCGGCCGGCGCTGTCTGTTCTTCCTGTGGAATATTCATATACTTGATAAATTATGACATTAACAATATAAAAAGAAGTCCCGACTTTTTCGGGTCGGGACTTTGTATCGGTATCTGAGTTTCTTACCTATACGTTTATTTGCTTGATCAATCGCATGAAAGCCCGACTTTACCACCATCTGCAAAGTAATAGAAGTAATAAAATCGGCCATATAGATTTTTCATAATCTCTGATGCTTTAATGCGTCGGCAAATATAGAACAGGGATTCCGAATAAACAAACATTTCCTCTTCTTTTTTGCATTATCGGCTTTACATTACCTTAAAAACAAACTTTTTTAATAGAAAATTAAGTTTCCGAAAGAATTTTCTGCCCAAATAACGTTATATTTGCAACGCCCAAGGCGATACACACCGCCCGAAATAAAAAATCAGGGCACTGCGATAACAAAAACACATATATTATTATTATATCGATCTAAAAAAATAAACTCATTATGGTAAATTACAAAGACCTCGGCCTCGTAAACACCCGTGATATGTTTGCCAAAGCCGTAAAAGGCGGTTATGCCATTCCTGCATTCAACTTCAACACCATGGAACAGATGCAGGCCATCGTTCAGGCAGCCGTTGAAACCAAGTCTCCTGTCATCATGCAGGTATCCAAGGGCGCACGCAACTATGCCAACGCCACCATCCTCCGCTACATGGCCGAAGGTGCCGTAGCTTATGCCAAAGAATTGGGCTGCGAGCATCCGGAAATCGTGCTTCATCTCGACCACGGCGACAGCTTCGAACTCTGCAAAAGCTGCATCGACATGGGCTTCTCTTCTGTCATGATCGACGGCTCACATCTCCCCTACGAGGAAAACGTAGCCCTCACCAAGAAAGTGTGCGACTATGCACATCAGTATGACGTGACCGTAGAAGGCGAACTTGGCGTATTGGCCGGTGTGGAAGATGAAGTTTCTGCCGAAGAAAGCCATTACACCAAACCTGAAGAGGTTGTAGATTTTGTAACCAAGACCGGCGTTGACTCGTTGGCTATCTCCATCGGTACGTCTCACGGCGCCCACAAGTTCAAACCCGAACAATGCACGCTCGTAAACGGCGTTCTCGTTCCGCCCCCGTTGGCATTCGATGTTTTGGCCGAAATCGAGAAACAGCTTCCTGGCTTCCCGATCGTATTGCACGGCTCATCGTCCGTTCCGATGGAAGAAGTAGAGACCATCAACAAGTTCGGCGGCAAGCTGGAGGCTGCTATCGGTATTCCGGAAGAGCAACTTCGCAAGGCTGCCAAGTCGGCTGTCTGCAAGATCAACATCGACTCCGATTCTCGTCTTGCCATGACCGCCGCCATCCGTCAGACATTGGCAGAAAAGCCGGGCGAATTTGACCCGCGCAAGTACCTCGGCCCTGCCCGCGACAACATGAAGAAACTCTACGAGCACAAGATCGTGAATGTTCTCGGTTCCGACAACAAATTGGCCAACTGCTAAACGATAATTCCCGTAAAATGCCGCCTGAAGCGACACCCGACCGGTAAATGCTTCTTACAGACGGCATGATACCGATATCCATCCCCTGCCACGGATTTAAACCGCGGCAGGGGATTCTTAAATTCATATACCTCTAAGTTGCCGATGCAAACTTAGAGGTATATGACAATCATGACGAAGAATATGCTTTCTATTTGCTACCATACATCGCACTGCCTGCGCTCGGTATCTTCCTCCGGGTGTAAAGGCAGCAAATCTCCGTTCACACGGCTATTCTCGAAAGTGCAATTGCTGGTCTTGTAAAGATAATGTGGATGAGCGGCCTTCCCAACGTTAAAATTCCTGACGGCGATATTGCTTATAGGCTCTTCGGTATTGCCATCATAATATATGGCGTAGGCATCGGCAGAACCTGCCGTTACGTTGTTTATATCAAAGTCAGAGTATCTGGCAGGGAAATTACCGCCCCGATAGCCAAAATAGTTTGTCTCGAATCTTAACACTGCACCGGCGGCGCTTTTTATATCGACAGAATCTATGTACACATTCTCGATATATCCTCCTCGGTCGAGATTGGACTTAAACAGAAGCGCATTCTTCACATCTCCTATTTCAATATTCTTCATATACACGTTTCTTACCCCTCCCGACATTTCCGAACCGATACACAGGCCGTTGCATTTGCTGTAAAACTTACAGTTTCTGATAACAATATTTTCCGACGGACGATTTACCCTGCGCCCGTCAGCATCACGTCCAGACTTGATGGCAATAGCGTCATCGCCGGTACGAAATACGCAGTTCTCGATCAGGACCCTGTTGCTTGACTCCGGATCACAACCGTCGTTGTTGGGGAAATGTGAGTCTATTGTGACGTTTCTGACCGTGACATCCTCGCAATAGAGCGGATGGATACACCAGAACGGACTATTTTCAAGTATAATACCATCGAGAAGCAGGGTATGACAGTCGTTAAACTCCATGGCGCAAGGACGCAATTTGGCTTCACTACCGTATCTGCGTTCTTCTACGGATACCAGTTCGTCACCCATACTGCGTAACCGTTCCACATCGGATTTTTCAGGAGTATCCCCATGTGTACCATGGATGTTTTCCACAAAATCTCCGACCTCCACCGGCATTCCCCAGCGGGCCATCTCGCCGCCGTTGGCATTTATTACAGCTGTACCTTCCCCGGTAATAGCGAAATTGGCCTGCTTATATGCGTGAATCATCGATGAACGGTTATAAAGCTCCGTTCCTTCCCAGCGTGACAGTACTGCGGGAAGATAGTCATCGGCACGTCCGCTGAACAATAGCGTCGCGCCATCCCTGAGATGCAATCTTACATTGCTTTTCATCTCGAGCGGTCCGTCCATAAGATAGGTACCACGCTCGACAATCACCATACCGCCGCCCTTAGCAGAACAACCGTTGATAAGGCTCTGCAATCGGGAGCGCATACTGCCGCTTTCCAGGTCTGTGGTCCGAAACAGCACCGTGTCGCCTGATATTGCCGGCAATGCCACACTGCCTGCAACAAGTTGCATACGTCGCTCTCCGGCCGCGCCTTTCATATTGGCGCGCTCTTCGTCAAGAGTTGGAACAACAGGGCGTATCGTACCATCGGAATTATAAAACAGGGAATCGCAACATACCGATCGTCTCACCCCGCAATGATAACCGGGATGGAGACGGGTACTTATGTCGGCGGTATGGTAAAACAGATAATCCTGTCCTCTATAATTTGTGATGGAATGGTGGTTGGTGCCGCTGTTCACCGGTCCGAGAATAACTCCACGGTATTCATACGGTCCCAACGGCAACTCCGATGTACAATAGGCTATCTGCGGTTCATGTCCATGAAACGGCCCGTCAGAATATGACATGTAATACAGTCCGTTTCGTTTATGCACCCATATGGCTTCAAAGAAATCCCTTACTCCTTCTACAATATGCACTTTGCCATCGTAGGAAATCATATCATCGTTAAGCCTCACGGCACACACGGTGTTCTGTCCTACAAAAAGATAGGCCTGCCCGTCATCGTCTATAAACACACACGGGTCTATAAAATCGCGGTTACACACCACGCCAGGAGAATCTATTGAGATCAGAGGATGGCCAAGCGGATCATGAAACGGTCCTGCGGGACTGTCACCCACGGCCACACCTATGTGTTTTTTGTCCACAGGGTAGTATAAATAGTATTTTCCGTTGCGTTCCACACAATCCGGAGCCCATGCCGCCGCCCCGGCCCATGAGGTCTGGGCAATAGGATTGAACACAGCCCCATGGTCTTCCCATGTACGCATATCCACGGTGCTGTAGGCATGATAGTCCTCCATGGAAAAACTCAAGGCATCGTCTTTATCATGACTGGGATAGATCCACAGCCTGTCGCCAAACACTCTGGCCGACGGATCGGCCGAATATCTATGATTTATGATAGGATTCTGTGCCATCGCTGAGACAGAACAGAGCATCAGAATTGCAGTAATCAATTGTTGCATCGTTTTTATTATTTAATCTCTTCAAACAACCCAAACACCTTCAATAAATTCCATCACAAACTCCCCATTCCCTTCAGGGCCATAACAGGGAGGCGGAAATGACATGCTGTTCGCGATAGTTGAAAATTCAGTAAAGGAATTAGCTAAAATCGTCATGACCTTAAGATGTTCAAACTTAATGCACAAACAATAATCGCTATGCCCACAGAGGACAAAGTTACTGCATTTTTCCGTATTGCAGACGACTTCTGCAATTTTTTTAATACCTGGACGACAAAATATACAGTTAAAATAGCCCCGGATGGAAATATCACCGTGATTCAACCATATTAAAGATGAAAACCACGTAACTCAAAAGCAACAAGAATAGCTTCATGATGTTTTTGGACAGGAATTCGGTTGAGAAAATGGACTACCATAAAAGCTATGGACGATGAACTCAAAAATATTGCCCTGATGGAAGATTCTAGACACAGGTCTTCAAATGAATTCACCGTCACCGCAATTATGGCCCTGACGGACTTCTGCATCTTTCCCCCAAAAACCGGCAATTGCGGAAGAGAACTTTGAACGGGCAATCGCTTCTTTTCTGAATTCACCGAATTCACATTAAATAGGAAATCGGACAGACACCTTTGCCCCCATCCGTTGTTTTATTGCCAAGGAAAGACAGCAAAACCGGGACCCAGAAAACACGATGCTTCTGCCTGAAAAACAAAATTGAGGACATTGTCAGCAAAAAAACGATAAAATCGGTCAGACAGACACCGGTTCTGAAAAAAATCATTACTTTTGCTGTCTGTAAAATAAAAGGACTGCTTATGAAGAAACTATTTACATTTTGTTCGGCGGCTCTGCTGGCACTCTCTTCAACCGTTTTCGCCCAGGAGACGACCTTTTCCTTTGTCAGGAACGGCGAGACCCTGCCGGAGGGAAGTTCCGTCGTGTGTGCAGACACGGTTGTCAATATGGCCATGCCGGGCATGTACCTTATCGGATACGACACACACCTGTATCTTAAAAACAATTCCGATGACAACGCCAAGGCCGTAGTGCGTATCGAGGCCATCGAGAACTGCAGTTTTGTTTCCATCTGCTGCGGCGGGGCCTGCGTCTCCGTGGGAGACAATGCCTCTGTAGTAAAAGGGGCGGACGGCAGTGTGACTGTCGCTCCGGGCGCCCTGCTCGACCTGGAATGCCATACGGTAGACCAGATGTATGCCGACCCTGACGATGCCAAGAACTATTATGCCCGATTCAGACTGAGCGCGTGGACCTTGGGCGATGAAGAGGACAAGACCACCCTCCTGGTAACCATCGACGGCAGTAAGCTCGGTGCCTCCGTCGACCAAGTGAAAACCGAAAAGGAGATCAGCATCAAGGGACGCACACTATTCTACAATTTCTCATCGGATGCCACCCGCACCCTGCGGATCTTCGACATCAGCGGAACGGCTGTCATGGCCCAACCGCTCGCCCAAACTTCCGGCTCCGTATCTCTGCAGGAGCTCCAGCCGGGAATGTATCTTTACAAAGTGGACGGTGCCGGAAATGCGTGCGGCAAATTCATCATCAAATAAGATACGAAACCATTCCTGATTATAGGCGTGCGGCGGGTAAATGATGTTACCCGCCGCACGCATGATTATTCCAGTATCTGAAACCGGTCGGCATCCTGCAACGAAGGGAATTTCTCCCGATAACTGCGCAGCATCTCCATATCCGGTTCAAAAACGGCACATCCCTCTTTACCGGCACCGCATTCCGCCAGCAATTCGCCATAGGGATGCACCGCCATGCTGCCTCCGGCATAAGGACAAATCTCATCTTCCCCCACCCGATTGACCCCCACGGCATAACATTGGTTCTCGATGGCCCGCGCCCTGAGAAGCACATTCCAGCTAAGCTGTCGGACTGCAGGCCAGTTGGCAACGCAAAGCAGGATATCATAATCATCCTGACAACGGCTCCATACCGGAAACCGCAGATCATAGCAAATCAATATCAAAAAGCGAACGCCCAGATAGTCAACCACAACCCGCCGCTGGCCGGGGGTATAATGCACATTTTCGCCGCCATAACTAAACAGGTGATGCTTATCCGCATACCCGAAAGTGCCGTCCGGACGCATGAAATAAAAACGGTTGAAACAGCGACCGCCATCCTGAACCGCCACACTGCCCGCCAAGGCACAATGATAGCGTTCTGAGAGACTGCGCAGCCGTTCCTCCACAGCCGACGGGGGCTCTAATCCGAAGTGCGGCCCTTGCACGTTCCCCGGAACCCCATCACACGAAACAGTCTCTGCATCCCCATCTGCGGCGACGGCCTCCATCACGCATTTCGCTCCTTCCCGACTTCCCGGCAGGGCCGCACATTCACTTGAAGGCTGCCGCCGGAAAAATGCAACGGGTTTCATCACAGTCGCATCCGGTTCCATGACAAAGCCGGTAGTAAACATTTCCGGCAAGACCAGCAGGTCACAACCGGGAAGCCCTGCAAGCACCGCTTCCACCTTCCGATAATTCGCCTCCGGGTCACACCAGACAATATCCTGTTGATACAACGCTATTTTCATACCTGTTCATTTATACCACGCAAAAATAACTCATTTCCTCAAGATTTCAAATAATCCTTCTGCCGAAAAAAAGATGCAATATCGGCCGACAACTCCAATATTAAATGAAAACATCGGGATTCGGACACATTTATCATGCCTTTTGATGCCCGATTCATCTATTTAACATATATTTGCCCCGGATAAAACACTCGATATGCGGCATTGGAAAACGTCGTTCGTAATCTCGGTTATCACGCTGCAATTTTGTTCATGCCAGGAGCGCCACAATCGGTTCGAATGGGAAAAGAACGGACAACAGACGGTAATATCCCTCGATAAAAAAAACGATTCGCTCTACACCATAGACTTGGAAACGGCGCGGAATGTACACAACACCTGGGAACTGCCCTATCCGGTTTACCGATTCGACCATGGAGACGTGACAGGCGACGATATGCCGGAAATAGCTGTCGGAGTAGTCAAACCGACACGTTTCGATCCGCACCCCGCGAAACGGCTGTTCCTTTTCCGTATCGCAGACGGCATCTATATCCGCCCGTTATGGCTGGGGGCAAGGGTCGGGCAGCCGCTGGAGGATTTCCGGATCGTCAGAAGCATGACGCCGGCCCGCATACGGACATTGGAACGGGAACAAAGCGGCATGTTTCTTGTGGCAGAATACCGCTGGAGAGGGTTCGGTCTTGATTTTGAGCGATACCTGAAAAGAGAAATTACCCGCCAAGAGGCTGAAAAAGTACTCTGCCGAAAAGAGGCCG
This sequence comes from uncultured Prevotellaceae bacterium, assembly GCA_964567855.1. GTDB lineage: Bacteria > Bacteroidota > Bacteroidia > Bacteroidales > UBA3663 > Liminaster. The sequence continues at coordinate 1,166 of CAZMOE010000012.1, read as the reverse complement.
TTACCGATAATGCCGATTAGTAAAAAAATACCGTAAATATGAAACACAAATTACTGTTGACCGCAGCCCTGATCATTTTCTTATGCGGATGCAACCATAAAAAAACAAACCGGATTCAGGAAAAGAGCACCGAGGCGGATACCACCCTCTGTGTTCCGTGCCGACTGCTAACCGATACGCTGTTGCCCCGGTCCATAGACCTGAATCAGAATATCGATCATCTTACTTTTCAAGAACTGCGTCTGTTGCGCAGTTATCCCTATGCCATTCATGGCTACCATTTCATGGAGGCCGATATCAATGCCTTTTTCTCCGCCAATACAAATTGGTACACCGATTTGGTATATGATCTTTACGAGAACTATGACATGGTCGAAAACGGACACTTTCCTGAGAACTACGAGGAGGTAGATCTGACAGCCGAAGAACGGGAATTCGTAAAGCGGATCGATGCCAGAATCGAGCAACTGCGGCAACAGCAGGAGTCTCGGCCGGGCGTTTTGCCTCTAAAATCGACCGATTATATCGTCAATCTCTTCCAGTTCGAGGATATTCAGCCGGAATTATTGTCAACGCTCCAAAAATACAACTTTGCCATTACCCGAGGCACGAACCTGCAATTGTTTCATGCGTATGAAGAAAATGACTACCGGCAGATTCCCAATTTCATCACTACCGATCTCTATCTGCAGGCGTTCCACATGTATTTTTCCTATGTCCTGAAAAGTCTGGAAAAGCAGCGTTTCATCCCGACAATAGAAAAACTATGTGCATCCATGAATACTGCCTGCATGAATCTGGCAGAACAGACGAACGATGAGAAAATAAGGGAATTGGCCGAGTACACCGCCACTTTTTATGCCATCCCTTATTATTTGCTGACCGGCGAAACTGCGATGATCCCATCCCGGTATGCCACGGAGTTTCAGGAAGAAATAGAGCGCATCAATACGCAGGAAGATAACTTCTCGAAATACCTTGCATTCGAGGAGGCCTATTTCCCGTACAGTCTCTTCAAGCCGAGGGGTCATTACACACGCGACCCTCGCCTCTCTGCCTATTTCAAAGCCATGATGTGGTTACAAGTCGCCTGCTTCTGCAGAGATAACAGGGAACAACTGGAGCGTGCCATCTTTCAGGCCTCCTTATTATGTGGCGACAGCAAC
>CAZMOE010000011.1:57740-65089 GCA_964567855.1 uncultured Prevotellaceae bacterium | reverse complement strand
GGAATATGTTGAAATAATGTTGAAAGTTTTCCGCTCTCGGAATTTTGTTGTATTTTTGCAACCGTAAAGCCTTGTCTTGAGACATTGGTCAGAAGGCATATATAATTAATTCATAGAAAATTGAAATACGACGTTATCATCATAGGCAGCGGTCTCGGCGGTTTGGAATGCGGTTATATCCTTGCCAAACACGGCCGGCGTGTCTGTGTCCTCGAAAAGGAGGCGCAGGCCGGCGGCTGTATGCAGAGTTACCGGCGCAAGGGTGTGGCTCTTGACACCGGCTTGCATTATGTCGGTGGTCTGGCACCGGGCAATGCCCTCTATCCGATTTTCAAATATCTGAATCTTATGTCTTTGCCCTGGCAGCATCTGGATCCGGCCGGTTTCGACCGGGTGATGATCGGCGGCCGCGATTTTGCCTATGCCGAGGGGCTGGATGCTTTTGTCGAGACGCTGTCCGGGGAGTTCCCTGCCGAGCGGGAGGCTTTGCGCCGCTATGCGGACACGATGGGGGAGATAGGACGTCATTTATATGATGCCATTTTGCCCCGCGACGAGGTGGATTTCTTCAACACGTCGCTGTTTGGCCGTAGCGCTTATGAATTTTTAGAGAGCAATTTCCGCGATCCCCTGTTGCGCAATGTGCTTTGCGGTTCCTCGCTCAAAATGGAACTCAACATGGAGTCGCTGCCGCTTTACACATTCGCGCAGGGCAACAACAGCTTTATCGAAAGCTCCTGGCGCCTGAAAGGCGACGGTTCCATGCTGGTCGGTTCGCTGGTCGATGATATCCGGAAGATGGGAGGTGAAGTGATCTGTAGTGCCGGTGTCGAGGAGCTGATAGAGCATGACGGGCGCATTGTCGCCGCGTTGGCTGCTAACGGCGAACGTTATGAGGCCGATTGGTTCATCAGCAACGCGCATCCCGCCGTTACGGTCGACTGGGTCAAACAGAGTACGAAGATGAAGAAAATCTTCCGTACCCGTATGCACTCGCTGGCCAATACCTACGGCATGTACACCGTATCCCTTATCATCAAGCCCGGAACGTTGCCCTATTTCAACTGGAATCAGTACATTTATCGGGAACCCGATGTCTGGACCTATTTCAATAACAACGAGCCTGTGTCAGGCATTCTGATCAGCTGTCGTGTTCCTGAAGACGGCTCGCCTTATACCCGATGCCTCGATTTGCTCACTCCCATGCCGTGGGAAAAGGTCGCCCGCTGGAGCGATACGGCCGTCGGCCGCCGCGGAGACGAATACAAGGCATTCAAGGAACGCAAGGCCGACGAATGTATCGCCTTGGCCGAAACGTTTATCCCCGGCCTGCGCGGCATGGTGGAGGCCCGCTACAGCAGTACCCCTCTGACCTATCGCGATTATACCGCCACGCCCGATGGTTCTGCTTATGGCGTCCGCAAGGACTGGCGTAGCCCCATGATGACCCTGCTCACTCCGAAGACCCCTATCCCCAACCTTCTGTTGACCGGTCAAAGCCTCACGCTGCACGGTTTGCTGGGTGTCAGCATGACTTCGCTTTTCACCTGTGCCGAGATTTTGGGCAAAGAGGCGGTGTATGCCATCACGCAGACGGAATAAACGCCGGCCCTTGTCTGCGCCTCGGGATTTTCCCGGCCGGGCATACCGGAGGATCCGGCTTAAACAATCGATAGAAAATCAACAATAACATTAAAATACAACGCAGAATGAAGTACGCATTGGTAACAGGCGGCAGCCGCGGTATCGGCCGCGCCGTCAGTCTCAAACTCGCCCGCATGGGGTATCGCATCATTATCAATTATGTTGCCAACACCACAGAGGCCGAAAACACGCTCGCATTGATCCGCGAGGCCGGCAGTGACGGCGAAATGCTCAAGTTCGATGTTTCCGACCGCGAGCAAACCCAGGGCGCATTGGAAGGCTGGATGGCCGCTCATCCGGATGAATATATCGAAGTCGTGGTGAATAACGCCGGCATCCGTCGTGACAACCTTATGGTTTTCATGCCGGCCGAAGACTGGAGCCGTGTTCTTAATATCACGCTCAACGGATTCTATAATGTGACCCAGCCCCTCCTTCAGCCCATGCTGGTAAAGAAGTACGGTCGTATTATCAATATGGCCTCTCTCTCCGGTCTCAAGGGATTGCCCGGGCAAACCAATTACTCGGCCTCCAAAGGCGGTATCATTGCCGCTACCAAGGCTTTGGCGCAGGAGGTGGCCCGAAAGAATGTCACCGTCAATGCCGTAGCCCCCGGGTTTATCAAGACCGACATGGTGGATGGCCTCGACGAGGCGGCATTGAAGAAACAGATCCCTGCCAACCGCTTCGGCAATCCCGAGGAGGTCGCCGAACTGGTAGGCTTCCTTGCCTCTCCGGCTGCCGGATACATCACCGGCGAAGTGATTAACATCAACGGAGGTCTTTATACTTGATCCGATTTACTTATAGAATGTTTTTTCTGTTATGAAAAAGATATTTTCCTTATTGTTGCTTGTCTTGACGTTCTGCGTCGGCCTTCATGCACAGTCGGAGGAGGGTGATATGATGGCGCGCCTGCAGGAACGTTTCAAGAACATGCAGTCGCTGACCGCCCCGGTCACCCAAACCCGTCATAATGCCCTGCTCACGGAAGACGTGGTCAGCAAAGGCACCTTTTATTTCAAGAAACCTTCTTCCATGTGCCTTTCCTTTAATAGTGGAGCCGATATGCTGCTGATGAAAGGCGATCAGTTCATCATGGTCAGGGACGGAAAGTCGACGGCGATGAGCGGAAAGGGTAATACCCAGATGGAAGCGCTCAAGACGCTACTCAAAAACTTCAGTGCCGGCCAGGAAAGCGACATGTCGGTCGATGACTTCGCCGATGTTGAGGTTGAGCGGGAGGGCGATCTGATGGTGATGACCATCATTCCCCGCATCGAGGATGCCAAAGCGCGCCGGAAGATGCTGTATAGCTCTTTTGTCGTGACGGTCGACACCAAAGCCGGCGAACTGAAGAGCATCCGTCTCAATGAAAAAGGGACCAACTATACGCATTACGACTTCGGCAAATTCCAGCTCAATGCCCCTGTCGATGATAAGGTGTTCGATGTGAAATAAACGGATGCCGATATGATGCTCAACACGCAGCCGTCGGGGGTAACGCTGGAACATACCGTTCGCGTTCCTGTCAAATTCAGCGATATCGATGCCATGCGGCGTGTCTGGCATGGCTCTTACGTCCGCTATTTTGAAGATGGTCGGGAAGCTTTCGGCCGGCATTATGCGGGTATCGGCTATGCAGATATCATGCGCAGCGGCATCATGGCTCCTGTCGTCGATCTGCAGGTGAAGTATTACGCTCCGCTGGCCATCGATGACGAGGCGCTGGTTACGACCCGCTATGTTTACCATCGCGGCGCCCGCATCGATTTTACTTACGAAGTGCGCCGGGCTTCGGACGGAGTGCTGTGTGCTGCCGGCCGCTCGACCCAACTTTTCATCGATGAGAAAGAGGAACTGATGATCGACATTCCCGGATATTATCTCGACTGGCAACGTCGTTGGGGTGTCGTCACGGAATGAGGATAAAAGAGGCAATTTATCGCTTAAATAGGAAAATAAAGGAAGAAATGATAGATTTCTTCCTTTATTTGTTTCAATTTGAAAGTAAATTCTTATATTCGCAACCGCGGTGACATATTTTGCGCCGTCATGCAGGAAGTGGCCGGTGGTTTCTATCTCGGCGATTCCGGATCATAACTCATAATCAAAACAAAAAAATATGTGCGGTATTGTAGGAGTCTTTAATCTGAAACCCGGCGAGGCCGTGGAACTGCGTCCCCAGATGTTGAAAATGTCTAAACGCATTCGTCATCGCGGTCCCGATTGGAGTGGAATCTACAGCGGCGAGAAAACGATATTGTGCCACGAGCGTCTTTCTATCGTCGATCCCGAGTCGGGCGGCCAACCGTTGTATAGTTCCGATGGAAAATTGGTTTTGGCCGTCAACGGCGAGATATATAACCATCAACGGTTTCGCGATGAGCTTAAAGGGGAATATGAATTCCTCACCGGTTCCGATTGTGAGGTCATCCTTCCGCTTTATCGTAAGTATGGCCCGGCGTTTATCGAAAAGCTGAACGGTATTTATGCTTTCGCGCTTTACGATATCGAAAAAGACTGCTTTTTAATAGCCCGCGACCATATCGGAATCATTCCCCTTTATTATGGATTCGACAACCACGGCCGTTTATACGTCGCTTCGGAACTGAAAGCTCTCGAAGGCTATTGCTCCGTCATCAAATGCTTTCCTCCCGGTCAGTTCATTTACAGTCCGGATGGGCAGGAACTGCAGACCTGGTACCGGCGTGACTGGATGGAATATGAAAATGTCAAGGATAATCCGACCGATATCCTGCAGTTGCGGGAAGCGCTGACCGCGGCGGTAGACCGCCAGCTGATGGCCGATGTTCCTTATGGCGTTTTGCTGTCCGGCGGGCTGGATTCTTCGGTGATTTCGGCCTTGGCGCAGATTCTCAACAAAAAGAAAGTGGCGGCAGCGGACTCTCTGGCCTGGTCGCCCCGTCTGCATTCGTTTGCCGTGGGCTTGAAAGGGGCGCCCGATCTGCTTGCAGCCCGTAAGGTGGCCGACTATATCGGCACCATCCATCACGAAATCAATTACACCGTGCAGGAAGGGCTCGATGCGGTGCGCGATGTGATCTATTATTTGGAAACCTACGATGTCACCACGGTGCGGGCCTCTACCCCGATGTATCTGCTGGCCCGCGTTATCAAGTCGATGGGTATCAAGATGGTGCTTTCGGGCGAAGGCGCCGACGAAATCTTCGGCGGTTATCTTTATTTCCACAAAGCGCCGTCGGCCGAGGAGTTCCATAAGGAGACCGTCCGCAAACTCTCCAAACTTTATCTCTACGACTGTCTGCGTGCCAACAAGGCGCTTTCGGCATGGGGCGTGGAGGGACGTGTTCCCTTCCTCGACTATGAGTTTATGGATGTCGCCATGCGGCTTAATCCCAAAGACAAGATGGCAGGCCCCGGCAACGGCGGAAAAATGGAGAAATGGGTTGTCCGCAAGGCATTCGAGGACATTCTTCCCCCCGAAGTGGCGTGGCGGCAGAAGGAGCAGTTCAGTGACGGCGTCGGCTATAGCTGGATCGATACTCTCAAGGCCATTACCGCACAGCGCGTCAGCGATGCTCAGATGGCCAATGCCGCCGAGCGTTTCCCCGTCAATACGCCGATGAACAAAGAGGAGTATTATTATCGTACGATTTTTGAAGAACACTTCCCCAGCAATACTGCCGCCCGCACCGTACCTCACGAAGCCAGTGTGGCCTGTTCGACCGCCATTGCGCTCGAATGGGATGCGGCCTGGAAGAATATGAACGACCCCAGCGGCCGGGCCATTGGCGGCGTGCATGAGCAGGCTTACGATTAAGAGCTTATTTTTGTTGTCTTATATATCACGGCACCCGGTTTGCTCGCGTAAAAGAGCGGCTTCGGGTGCCGGTGTCGTATCCGGCGGGAGATCGGGACACACTCTCTTTTTACATTTATCGTTTGAATTGTTGAATTATTATGGGTCCGGCTGCTTTTTTGTTTTCCCTATTCCCGCTATCTTTGCACTCGCTGAAAAGACAGCGGAGTCTGATTATTTGTTTTGACAATCAATAGTAACAGTTTATGTATCTTGAACGAATTAACGGTCCGGCAGATGTGAAGGAGCTCTCTGTGCCGGAACTGAAAGACCTTGGAGCGGAGATCCGTTCCGTCCTGTTGAAAAAATTGAGTGAACACGGCGGGCATATCGGTCCGAATCTCGGCATGGTGGAGGCCACCGTGGCATTGCACTATGTCTTCGATTCGCCGGACGACAAAATCGTCTATGATGTCTCTCACCAGAGTTACGCCCACAAGATCCTTACCGGCCGCAAGGCTGCGTTTCTCGATCCGGCCGGTTATGATGATGTATCCGGTTATTCCGATCCGGAGGAAAGCGAACATGACTTTTTCAATATCGGCCACACCTCCACGGCGGTCAGCCTTGCCTGTGGTCTTGCCAAGGCGCGCGATCTGAAAGGGACGCATGAGAATGTCATTGCCGTTCTCGGCGACGGTTCTCTCAGCGGCGGCGAGGCATTGGAGGGTTTGGACAATGCGGCGGAGCAGGGCACGAACCTGATCGTCATTCTCAACGACAACCAGATGTCCATTGCCGAGAATCACGGTGGCATCTATCGGAATCTGGCCGGGTTACGTGCCACGCAAGGTGCCGCCCCATGCAATTTATTCAGGGCCATGGGGCTGGATTATCTGTATGTCGACGCCGGTAACGATGTCGAGGCGCTGGTAGCCGCATTCCGGCAGGTGAAAGACACTGATCATCCTGTCGTTGTCCATATCAATACATTGAAGGGCAAGGGCTATGCTCCTGCGGAACAGGATAAGGAGCCGTGGCACTGGGGCTATCCGTTCGAACTGGAGACCGGCCGGTGCAGGATCGACTTCGGCCCGGCTCCGGACTACCACGATATCACGGCCGACTGCCTGCTGCGTGCCATGAAAGAGGATCCCACGGTCGTGGGTATCACCGCAGGCACTCCGGCGGTCATGGGTTTCACAGCCGACAAGCGCGCACAGGCCGGAAGGCAGTTCGTGGATGTCGGCATTTGCGAAGAACATGCTGTTGCCCTTGTCTCCGGCATTGCCAAGGGGGGCGGAAAGCCTGTCTGGGGCGTCTACAGTTCCTTTGTGCAGCGCACTTACGATCAGCTTTCGCAGGATCTCTGCATCAACCGCAATCCGGCTTGTATTCTGGTCTTCCTCGGTTCGCTGATGGGGTTGAACGATGTGACTCACCTGGGATTTTTCGACATTCCGCTCATCTGCAACATTCCGAATATGGTCTATCTTGCCCCGACCTGCCGTGAAGAGTATGAGGCCATGCTGGCCTGGGGAATCCGGCAGAATCAACACCCTGTGGCCATCCGCGTGCCGGGCGGCGAGGTGCTCGAATCGGGTGAGGCCGCGGAGACCAATTACAGCGACCTGAACAAGTATAAAGTTGTCGCCCGCGGTTCCCGTGTTGCCATCTTGGGCTTAGGCGCATTCCTCGGCCTCGGCCGTGAGGTGGCCGCAGAGCTGAAAGAAAGGCTTGGCATCGAGGCCACGCTCATCAACCCGCGCTTCATCACCGGTCTCGACGAGGCGTTGCTCGCCGGCCTCCGTAAGGATCATGATCTCGTGATTACGTTGGAGGATGGCGTGCTGGATGGAGGTTTCGGCGAGAAGATTGCCCGCTATTATGGTCCCACGGCCATGCGTGTCCTCAACTATGG
>CAZMOE010000011.1:0-57640 GCA_964567855.1 uncultured Prevotellaceae bacterium | reverse complement strand
TAAGTCTTGTTTAATTTGTTAATGTTTCATAAGCAAATGGTTTAATGTCGGCAAAGATAGCTATATTCTATTTAATATCCAATAACGGTGTGGAAAATATATGCCCTTAAGTTTTTGATGCCGCTTGTCAAAAGTTTTTGTTTTCCGCTGCTTTTGTGTAGGGCGTCGGTTGGGGGGCTGGAGTGTGTGGTCCGGAAGATGGTGTGGGTTCCGTTTTGCGGGCAGGGAGCGTCGCTATCGGATAAGATGTGAAATCTTTTGCCGCCGGGATTGCCGATTGTGCAGGAGGTCGGTCTTTTTTAACTGCGGAAGTTCATAAGACCCTGTATCGCATATTTCTTTATACATCGGGGAGCGGATAGTCCGTATTTTTTCTTTTGGGCATTGCCGCAGGGAGATCCGATGGCATTCCGGATGCTTCCTGTTGCGCCGCGGGCACTTTAGGACAGAACGGTGGTGCTTCCGGCGATATTTTTTGCATCGGAAAGATTCTGTGAGCGGTTTGCATCGCTGTTGTAAGCGGAAAACACAAGGTGAATGCCTCTTGCCGTGTTGCCGGAAGCGGTATATATATCAGGTTTGGGATTTCCGGTACAGCGGGAACCCCGGGTTAGAGTTTGTAAGGTCGCTTAATAAACCGCTTTGGCGATGGCCTCGATACTGGCGGAGGCATTCATCGAATAGAAATGTATGCTGGGCACGCCGGCCGCTTTCAGTTCCCGCGCCTGGGCGATGGCCCATTCGATGCCGAGTGCCTTCACGTCGTCGTTAGACTTGCAGCGGTCGAGTTCGGCGGCCAGCGCCTCCGGGAAATCGATGTGGAAGGTGCGGGGCAGCATCGTGCGGTGGTTGAGCGTGCCGAGCGGCTTGATGCCGGGCACGATCGGGACGCTGATGCCGGCGGCACGGCAGCGGGCGACGAAATCGAAATATTTCTGGTTGTCGAAAAACATCTGCGTGACGACATATTGCGCGCCGGCGTCGACTTTCTGCCTCAGGGCTTCGAGATCTGAGGCGGGGTTCATGGCCTCATCATGCTTTTCGGGATAGCCGGCCACGCCGTAGGTGAACGGCTCCTGCGCCATATCGTGTTGCGTTCCGTCGAGCAGTGTTCTTCCGTTGAATGTATTGATCAGTCCGCACAGTTCATTGGCATGGCTGAAGCCGCCGTCGCAGGGCGTGAACCGGGAATCATGTTTCGCCTTGTCGCCGCGCAGGACGATGAGGTCGGTGATGCCGAGAAAGGAGAGGTCGATCAGTTCGTATTCCAGCTCTTGGGCGGAGTATCCGCTGCAGATGAGATGCGGCACGGCGGGAATGCCGTATTTGGCCTTGATGGCCGCCGCGATGGCCACGGTGCCGGGGCGGTGTCTCTCCTGCACTTTGACGAAGACGCCGGGCTGCTTTTCGCGGTAGATGGTTTCCGTCCGGTGGGTCGTGATGTTGATATAAGCAGGCTCGAAGATGCGCAGGCGGTCGATGACGCGATAAATCTGTTCGATGCTATGACCTTTGACCGGCGGCAGGACCTCAAAAGAGAACGCTGTGGGATGGGGTGAGTTGAGAAAATCGGCTACACTCATGTGGCTGGAGGAATATGGCGGGTTGATGTTTGCGTATGTGAAATGTTTCCCCGGCGACGGAGGCCGGCGGAAGGTCCGGTGCCCGTCAGAGGTTTTATCGGTGCAAAGGTAGAGGTTTTCAAGGGAATCGACATGGAATATTTCCCCGAAATTGAGGTCATGTTCAGAAAAAAAGCCGCTTTTTGTCTCTGTGCAACCGTTTGTTGTGTTGCAGAACACATGAATTTATTTGCAGGGGGCAGTTCGGAGGGCTATCTTTGCAGCACCTTAGATACATAACCATAACACAATACCTTAAATAACACAACCTGAAAATACCTTAAAACAATACAGACGCCTACAAGGCGCATGAAAGACACAGAGTGATTTTTACAACTTCTGTTTGGCTTTCTCACAAAGCGAAACATAAAGGAAGGGCGGGTCGAGAGATCCTCCCTTCTTTTTTTCGGTATTCTGTCAGACAATATGAGAGCCTATAAAAAAAACGGGTGCCTGAATTCAGGCACCCGGAAGATTCCGCCGGTCAGAAGATTATCTTTTTTGTCGAGATGTTTCCTTTTCGGTCGGTGATTCTGACGATGTTGATACCCTTTTGCAGCGTTGACAGCCGCAGGCCTTCGACTGAATAAATGCCGGCGGGTATTGCCTGGACATCCGTGATCTTTTCAATGTCGCTGGGGTCGATTGCCTTGGCAGCCGCACTCATTCCGCCGTACTCGTTGGCGGCCTGTATTTTGTAGGTGGCGCCGGCCTCATACGGGCAGCTACATTCTGTAGTGAAGCCTATGACCTGATCGTCCTTAGTAATTACATAACAGATCGCATAAGGCACCGCATCCCATGTAACCGTATTGTTGGCGTAGTCGATAACCGGCTTCGGAGTAGCGCAGGATTCCGTGATTGCTTCCGGTTGCCAGTGGTCGGCTCCGGAGAGGACGTTCCTGACTGTGTATTGGGCCGCCTCTTCGGCTGTGAGGTGGTTTTTGGCCTTGCCCCAGATGGTGTCGCCGTCCTGGATACGGTAATAGGTATCGCGGCGGTGGGAGAGATCGACCGGATTGCCGTTGGCATCCATCGTGTTATAATCGGCCCAGATGGTGGGCAGACCTCCCATGGTCGGGTACCAGCCGGTAGCGGGAATGGTGACCTCCGCGCGGGTGTTGATGAAGACGGTCTTGGGATAGTTGTGCCACGGGCGGCCCAGCCAGATATCGGTTTCCGCCGGATTGCCCGGTGCCGTGATGGTGCAGTTCATGAACACGTAGCCCCACTCGACGTCGGCACCGTGGGACGGTGCGACAATGAAGCCGCCGCTCTTACGGTTGATATACAAAGTGGTGTTGTCGATGTAGATGTTGCCGCTGTTGTAAATGAAATCGACGGCTCCTTCGATGAAACAGTCTTTCACGTAGGCGCGATAGTTGGATGTGGACGGGGTGATCCATGTATCCTGATAGCTGAGCATGGCCACGTTCTTGAAGACGGTACGGTCGCCGGAGGTATTCAGGGCCAATGCCTGTGGGCCGGTCTGCTTGTTATGGCCGTGGGAATTTTCGAGCGTGAGGTTGTCGAAGTAGCAATTGTCGGAGTTCACAACCACTGTGGCGCCCACGCTGACGTGCACGGCGTTCTCACCACCGCACAGCCGGTCGTCGCTGATGATCACTTGGTCGCGATCCTGCCCGATGAGGTGCATATAGGGTTTGTTTTTCGGGATATCGACATGTCCTTTATACTCACCGTTTTTAATGAAGATGAGCCACGGGAGAGCACGTCCTTCCGGTGCTGCGTCGATGGCTTCCTGCACTGTCAGATAGTCTCCGGTGCCGTCCAATGCCACCACTGCGTCGTAGATGCGGGCTTCGGGCTGCCGGCGCTCCATGGTAGTGAAGGTCAGGGCCGTGCCTTCAAAGGCGTTGCCGTTGCGGTCGGTGATGACGCCGGCCGGCAGCGAGAAGGTGTACTCTGTGGCATAGTCGAGGGCGTTGTATTGGAACACGGCGCTCTTGCCGCTGATGATCGGGCTGATTTCCTGGTTGCCGATGGTGGCGCAACCTGTGCCGGCCTTGATTTTTTCGTCAAAGGTAAGCACGATGCTTCCGTTGGCGGAAACTCCTGTCGCTCCGTTTTCGGGGTTGCTGGCCAGTAATACCGGTGCGGTTTCGTCGAAGGTGAGGTTGCTTTCTGCGGTTACGAATATCTCAGCGATGGCAAGACCGTCATAGTCGGTTGCATTGCCCACCAGTTCCTCGGATGCGGGTACCCAGCGGACATAAACCCGGCTCTGGTTGTCGGCATCGGCCGGCAACTGGAATTCTTTTTCAACCCATCCGCTGGAAGGCATGTCGAAGTTGCCGACAGCCGTGTAGTTGACGCCGTCGGTGGAGTATTCCTCTCTCATGACAGCATAAGTATTGTAGCTTACACCCAAAGCATTGGCTATTTTGATGTTGCTGTATCCCACGGTCGAGAAAGAGATTTCAAAGTAGTTGCCTACCGAGCGCAGTTTCCAGATGCGTGCTGCCCATTTGCCGTTTTCTGCGCCGCGGACGATACCGCGTGACAGCCAGCTGGTGGTTGTTCCCGACGCGTTATGCAGAGACAGAAGGCCGGCGTTTTCGCTGTCGCTGCGGTAGTCGGCAGAACGTTCAGAGGCGGGTTCGTCATAATACAGGTCCCAGCCGACGATGTAGTCGGCGGCAGAATAGCGGGCCGTGATTTCTTTATCGCCGTCCATTCTGATGATGCGCTCGGTCTCTGTGTTGTTGTTCTCCCAACCGATGAAGGTCAGGATTTTGTTGCTAAGGGCTGTCAGTTTCACATCGGTACCCTCTTCGTACAACCGGACGCCGTCGATGATGTTGCCTGCCGGTTCCACGGTCAGCAGATTGTCACGCGCACCGTCGGTAAGGGTCAGATTCAGGGCATAGACATTGTTTTTAGTAAATTCGGCCGTCAGCTCGGTATTGTCGGTGATGTTGAACGTATAGGGGTTGTCTGTGGCAACGGTTTGACCGTCGGCATCTTTCCAAGCGGAAAAATGGTAGCCGAAGTTTTCGGTAACTGTAAGGGTGATTTCGTCACCTTCGTCGTAGAGGTCGCTGTTGGGCGATATTTTGACCTTTCCGGCCTGAGGATCGGCATTGACGATAAGCGTGCACTGCTTGACATTCTGCGTGGAGCCGCTTATCACACCCTGTATGACGATATCGGAAAAGCCGGCGGTCTTGGTATTGCCGAGGCTATAGAGACTGAGGCGAAGGCCGCAGGTTCCGCCTGACGCTGTGGCTCCGGTGATGTCGTAGCTGGCAGCGGTAGCATTTGGCGTAGCATTGTTGCGTTGCGGGCTGATGCCGGTGGCAATGCTGACGGCCGTTCCGTCGGCGTTGATCCAGGCGGCGTCGACCTTGCCGCCGTCGGTACCGTAGCGGGTAGTCTTGAATGCGATATGAGTCGGGGTAAATTTCAGTCCGGCTTTGGGGGTGATCATGAAGTCGATGCTGTTGCCTTCGTTGGCGCTGCCTTCATTGTTGTTGACCGGGCGGAATATGGTTTGGCTGTCCACACTGCCGATGCCGGCAAGGGTCAGGCCTGCTCCGTAGGCGACGTAGCTGTTCTTGAAATACTCGGCGGCTTCGTCGCTGTCACCGAAGATGGCCGTTTGCCCGTCGGTGCCGAGATTGAAGGGGAAAGTTGCGCTGACGTTCTCGTTTTCCAGTATTACGTCGACCTGTTTCTCGCCGTTGACGGTGATATAATCCATATTCCAGTTGCTGGCGAGACCGTTGCCGGCGATCAGGCGGACAATTACAGACTCTTTGTTGCTGGCGGGAATCTGTACAGTGTTGGGCTGATAGGTCCACCAGGTGTCGGCGGTCGTTCCTGTTTCGGCTTCTCGCCAGGTTGTTCCGCCGTCGGCCGATACTACAGCGATGATTTCGGCAGCTGCATTACCGCCATAGGCGTTGGCATATTGTAATGTGATATTTTTATAGCCTAAGGTCGGAAAACGGACTTCGTAGAATACATTGTGGGAAGAGGCATCGGTATAGTCCGTGATGCTGTTGCCCTGAGTGTTCTCTATACGGAGCACGTGGTTGTTGTAGCCGTTGCAGATTTGCCAGTAACGGTCTACCGATTGGGCTGTGACGATATATCCGTCGGGGTCGGTGACGGAACTGTTCGGGTAGATGTGCGGGGCATGGTCGTGGAACCAGACCGCACCGCTTTCGTTCCATTCTTTGTCGGAGGGAGTGTAATACGTGATACCGTCCCGGACGGTTGTTTCATAGCCGGTCTCAAATGTCCAGCTGGCCAGTTCCTGCATTTGAGCGAATGCACTGGCCGACATTCCTAAAGATAACAATAGGAGCGCAGAGATTTTGCCTTTTTTCATGATAATGTATTTAGTTGAATGTATAGTTTTCGATTATTTTCGGAAAAAGAGTTTTTCACCGTTGAGGATATAGAGATTTCCGTTTTGAGGCGTATGCACCCGATGTCCCTGCAGGTCGTACATGGCGGTCGCATTGTCCGGTGTCCTGTCGCCGGAAATCGCATCGATGCTGCTGCCGTTACCTTGGGCGGCGCCGTGTATATGGACGTCGCTGAAGCATATCGTCTTGCCGGTGGCGGCACTGCTGTACCAGGGATAGATGCGCAGGTAGAGAGACTGGCCGTCGCCGATGCTTACCACGGGAACGGCCTCGACGGCATAGACCGTGTTGCCGGCCATGGCGGTCATTTCCTGAATGAGGGTGGCATCGGCGAAGTCGGGATCGGTGGAATAATAGATTTTGCAGCGCATACCGCTGCCGCCGGCTCCGGCCACATACATGCTGATCTTGTCGATGTCGATGCGGGTGCCGGTGGGTGCCGTCATGCCGAACTGGATGTAGCGGGTAGAGACTTCATCGATCTCTCCGGCCGGCCAGTTTTCGCCTTCGATGACATTTCGCTGGGTCTTATAGGAAGCATCGCGGCCGCTTTCGGCCGGCCATACCGCTTTGCTGTTAATGCTTGCGTAGCGTTGCAGTACCATGCCGTTCCAGCTTTCTTCCACCGCCATGCAGGGACCGGTGATGACAGGTGTGGCATCATCGGTTAGCGGCCAAAGGACAGAGACCTCTTCGCCGCCGCTCAGGTCCACGCATTCGGCACTGAGGGCAAGCTCGCGGGAGAGAATTCCGTCGGTGGCGGTCAGTGTGCCGGTCATAATGCCTGCTTCGGTCAGCGTGGCACGCACGTATATCGAGGTAATGAGGTTTCCTCCGCTATAGTTGTCGGTTACCGATGAACTGAAGGTTTGCCGGTCGAGCGATACTTCGAATCCTTCGGTCGTAGAGAAGGTAAATGTGCCGCTGGACTGGCTCATGCTGAAAGCGGAGACGTTAAATTCCTTGACCAGCGTCTGTCCGGCATAGCCTTTGCCGAACTCGCCGGTGGTGGGGCTGATGGTAATATCGGTGCCGACGGTAATGTGTTCGGCCAAGATACCTTTGTTCTTCATTTCCTGGGCGAATAGACGGGCGATAAGAGTGGCTCCCATCTTGGCGGTATGCGTACCGTCACCGTTGCAGAAAAGATTGGCGGTGCAATAGCTTTCGCCGTAGCTGAGATACAAGTCGCGCGTCAGCAGGGTGAGATCGATAACCGGGACATCGTCATATTCGGCGGCGACGTCGCGCAACGCCTGGGCGTAGTCATAGGTGTCGTCGCTTTCGGGCACACTGCCTTTGCTGCTACTGCCTAAAATGCTAAACGAGTCGCCGAGGTCGTGCATGCCGTTGCGGCGGATCGTGTTTCCGCTGAAATACTTGCGACAGATGGGAGTGACGATGATCGGATGGCCGCCTTTGGCTTTGGTTTCGTTAATATAAGCGCGTATGAAAGTCTTGAAGGTGCCGCTGGCGGTGGTGCCGCGGTAATCGATGTCGGCGGTGTTGCCGCCGTGGGCAGCAGTGTAGGCGATAAGCGTATCGCCGTCGAGACCGCCGTTCTTTTCATCGTTGTGAGCGAACTGGATAAGCACATAGTCGCCTTCGTTCACACCGGCGATGACGGTATTCCAGTATCCTTTTTCCTTATAGAATGATTTAGAGGAAGCACCGCTTTTACCGCGGTTGTTGACGACGACCGATTCGACGTTAAAAAATTGCTGGAGCATCTGGCACCAGCCGCGTTTGTCGGTCGAATTTTCATCGTAATCGGCCATTGTCGAGTCGCCGATAGTGTGTACTTTGATGGGAGCGGCATGAATGGTGCCGATGCAGAGAACAAGCAGGACGAGGGTCCAGAGAAGTGTGTGTGTCGCAGATTTCATCATTTAGATTTTTAAACGGATTGAAAAACTGCGGCAAAAATAAGGTATTTTTGCGTCGTAGAGGGTGAAAAATGCGTCAAGTATGGTGAAAATTACGTCAAACTGGCTGTTGCCGGTTCCGGTAGTCCGAAGGTGAGGCTCCAGTAGAGGTTTTGAAGCATCGGCTGAAATACTTCGGATCGGCAAATCCGCAAAGAAGCGCTATTTCGCTTGTGGGCAGGGAGGTTTCTTTCAGCATTTTGACGGCTTTCTGGATGCGGGCTTCGCGTAGAAATTCGAGAGGGGTGACACCCAGGATGGATTTCATTTTTCTGTTTAACCCGGAGCGGCTGGTAGCTGCGGCCGAAGCCATGTCGCCGATATTGATATCGGGGTCATCGAGATGTTTTTCGACAAACTGCATGACTCTTTGCATAAAAAGTTCTACTTCAGGATTCAACGGCGGCGCGGGGATGTTTTCCTTGGCCGGGGAAGGAGCGTTTTCGGGCTTGTTGATAAGGGTCAGATAGGCTTCGAGGGTTTCCTGCTGCTGTTGTTTGATGCGCCGGATGTAGCGGACGGTGCAGGTGATCCCGGCGACGGCCGACAGGCTGAGGATGACGAGAAGCAGTATCGCCCACCCGGTTTCCCAGAAGGTGGGTCTGACGGTGATGGCAAGGGTGCGGATATTGTCTACCCATACGCCGTCGGCATTGGTAGAGCGTATCATCAGCGTGTAGGTGCCGGGATCTATGTCGAGGAAAGTGGCCGAATGTCCTTTACGGATATAATTCCAGGGCAGATCGCCGTCGCCCAAACGGAATGCGTATTCGATGCGGTCGGCGTCGGTATAGTCGAGCGCGGCGAAATAAAGGGTGAAATTTCTCTCGTCGGGCTCTAATGTCAGTTCCCGGAGATGGTTGACGCTCTTATCGACCGTTTTATTCTGAATGGAGAGACCGGTGAGGGCGATGGGAGGCACGAACGCGCTTTTTTGCATCCTGTCGGTGGTGATGGTGAAGGCCCCGTCTTGCAGGCCGAAGATCCAGCGACCGTCGGGCAACCGCATCGGGCGGGCGTCGGAGAAGCGGCATTGGCGGTGGAAGAATCCTGCGTCGAAGCTGTTGGCGCGGTTCTCGTCGGGATTCAATACGACGACACGGTTGCTGCTGACGATCCAGAGTCGGTCCTCATGTTCGGTGAGCGAAAGGGCAACGTCGGTCGGCAGTCCGGTGCCGGTGTTGTAGTGCGCGAAGGTAAGGCTGTCGGCAAGAAGATCTTCCGAAAGAATACGGTTAACCCCTCCGCTTTCGGTGCTGACGAATATCCGTCCGCGGCGATCTTCCAGAATATCCATGGTGGCGCTGTTACTGATGCCCTCTGCGCGATCCGGTTCTTTGGCGTGGCGGCGGAAGTAACCGCTGGCGAAGTCGTTGTCGTCCGGCAGGCGATAGGTCAGCAATCCCTCAGTCGTTGCGGCCAGCAGAATGCTGTCACGGCAGATGTGAAGATAACGGACGCGCCGGCAGCTTTCCTGCGGATAGCCCTGCAGTTCGTTTTGAAGGTGAATGAAGCGCGGATTCCGGTCATCAGGATTGGGCAGGCAGTTGATGCCGCCGCCCAGCGTTGCCAGCCAGAGGCGGCCGTACCGGTCTTCCTTGATATCGTAGATGTTGGGATTGTTGAGGGCATAGGGGGAGGTGCCGGCGCGGAAATTGTCGACCGTGAAACTGCCGCTTTCCGTTTCCTGCAGCCGGAATAACCCGCCATTCCTGCTGCCCAGCCATAAGGCGCCGCTGCCGCTTTGCATGATGCAGTAGACCGGGGCGCAGAATGAAGTGTAACGTTGCGAGAGGGTACCCGAAGGGGTGAGGTAGCCGAGCAGTTCATTCCGGCTGTTGAAAAGCCGCACCGTGGCGTCTTCCCGGCTCGTTATCCAATAACGTTCCTGCTGGTCGGTGTAGAAATATCTTATCTGGCTGGGGACTTCCTGCGGAAAGACGGTGGCGGGTTTATAGAGGAAGCGGAGCTTGTAAACGCCCGAGGTACTGAGTAACCACAAGTTGCCTTGGGTATCGGACTGATAAAATCGGATGCCGTCCAATGTAGTAGCGGGTTGGTAAGGTGTGGGAGGGTCGGATTCCCGCTCTTGATAGGATACTTTGCCGGCGGCGGTAATGCACCATAGGGTGCCGAAGCGGTCTTGGTAGCGGATGGAATCGTTTTTGCCCGTGAGCAGGGATTTGCTCTGGTTTTTAAGTTGCGGTACGTTCGAAAGAAGGGCTTTTTCTTCTGCCGGAATATCCTTGAAGCGGCAGGTACGGACATCGAAAAGATAAATATCTTCGTCGACCTTGCAGTATATGTCTCCGTTGTCTGCCGGCCAGATGTTTCTGATACGGTCGGTCGTCATGCTGCAGCCGTCGCCTACTTCCGATTTGAAGCATTCGAAATCGTAGCCGTCGAAACGGTTTAGTCCGTTCCAGGTGGAGAACCACAGCATGCCGTTCCGATCTTGGAGGAACTGGGTGACATGCCATTGGGAGAGTCCGTTATTGTCATCATATTTGGTGACTTGGCATATCGGTTGGGAAAAACCGCACAAGATATGGAGGTACAGGAAAACCTGCAGGGTGAGATATCGGATGATGTATCTGTGTTTCATGGCAATGATTGAAGTCGTGCAAAGATAATGAAAATAATGGGATGCGGGATATTTTAAGGATATTAAGTGCGTTTGCGGGGAAAAGAAATACGCCGAAGGGACTTCCCACCGGCGTAAAAATGTGTGCCATTGGTTGATATGGCCGTATCAGTCGAGTTCGACGACGGTGATTCCGGCGCCGCCGAACTGTACATGTTCATCGTGGAAGTCGGCTACGCCCGGCAGGGTTGAAAGATATTGTCGGACGAGTTGACGCAAGGCCCCCGTGCCGGTGCCATGCAGGATGCGTACTTCGCCGATGCCGAGCAGGATGGCATCATCCATATAGTAGGTGACGGCCTGCAGGGCTTCGTCGCCGCGCATGCCGCGCAGGTCGATTTCCTGTTTGAAGTGGAGTCGCCGTTGTCGTATCTCGTCGCTGACGATGGCCGAGCGGGTTCCCTTGTGCAGGTTTTGTTCCTGCTGTTCGCGGCGGAGCTGTGAACGACTTACGGTTTCGAGGCGTTGGATGGCGACGGTGCTCTTGATCATACCGAAGGCGACGATACATTCGCGGCCGTTGGTGCTGATCACCTGACCGATGGTGCTTTGGCCCTTGAGGCGGACGTTATCACCGGCCTTGATGGTGGCCGGCGCTTCGACGGAAGAGGCATCATCGGGCTTTGCGGTGTTTCGCTGAGCTTTTTTGACGGCTTTCCTTTGCTGTGGGGTCAGTCGGGGAAGGCGGCCGAGCGTGTCGACTTTCTTGTCGGTCGCCGCGGTGTTGCCGCCGGCACTATTATCATTATCAGCGAGGGTATCCTGAAATGCGCGCAGGTCCTGCCGGATGTTGCGGGTGGCTTCTTTTTCTGCTTGGGCCTCTTTGATCTGCCGGATGGTGTTCTCGATGCGGGCGTTGGCTTCGCGCAGCAAGCCGGCAGCCTCGCTTTTGGCCTCTTTTATGAGTTCCTGTCGCTTGGCTTTCAGTTCCGATGTCTGTTGTTCCAGTTTTGCGGTCAGTTCTTCAAGCGCTTTTTCCTGTTGGTGGATACGTTGACGCTTCTGTTCCCAATATCGTTTGTCGCGGGTGATGTCCTGCAGGTATTTGTCCATGTTTACGTAATCGGAACCGACGATGCGCTTGGCTTCGGCGATAACCTCTTCCGGCAGGCCGATTTTGTGGGCGATCTCGATGGCAAAAGAGCTGCCCGGCCGACCGATTTCGAGTTTGAAGAGCGGACGCATTTCGTGACGGTCGTAAAGCATGGCGCCGTTGACGATGCCGGGCGTCTCGTCGGCGAATTGCTTGAGGTTCTGGAAGTGAGTCGTGATGACGCCGTGGGCATGGGCATCGTTGAACTTGGCCAGCAGCGATTGTGCGATGGCGCCTCCGATCTGGGGCTCCGTACCGCTGCCGAATTCGTCGACGAGTAGCAGCGTTCCGGCATTGGCGTGACGCAGGAAGAACTTCATGTTGGTCAGGTGGGAGGAATAAGTCGACAGGTCGTTGTCGATGCTTTGCTCGTCACCGATGTCGATGAAAATGTGATCATAGATAGTGCAGCGGGAATTGTTTCGCACCGGAATGGGAAGACCGCATTGCAGCATGTATTGCAGTAGGCCGAGCGTTTCGAGGCAGACCGATTTGCCGCCGGCGTTCGGCCCGGAAATGAGCACGATGCGTTGTTTGTCGTTGTCCAGAAGAATATCGAGCGGAACGATTTCCTGTGCCTTGTTTTCCGCTTTGTAGCGGAGGTAGAGCAGTGGATGTCGGGCATCGATCCAATCGGTGGCATGGCTGCGAACATCTATTTGCGGCGTAGCGGCCCCGATGCGCAGTGAGAATTTGGCCTTGGCGCGGAGGTAGTCTATTTCTCCCAGGAAGTCGTAAGCAGCAAGTAGGTCCGGCAACTGCGGGCGGATGAGGTCGGTCGTTTCGGTCAGGATGTGGATGATTTCCTGCCGTTCCTCGCTCTCCAGCTCGCGTATGCGGTTATTGGCGTCTACAACCTCCGCCGGTTCTATGTACAGTGTTTTCCCGGTTGCGGATTCGTCGTGCACTATGCCACGCAGCTTCCGCTTATTGCCTGGTGCCACCGGAATGACAAGCCTCCCGTCGCGCAGGGTTGGCGAAACGTCCTTGTCGACGATGCCCTCGCTCCGGGCCGAGCGGAGAATGCTGTTCAATAGCTTGGAAATGCCGCTCATGGTGCTTTGCAGCTGCCTTCTGATGTCGGCCAGTGCAGGGCTCGCGTTGTCGCGTATCTCCCCGGTCGGAGTAAGGATCCGGTCTGCCGCGTGCAGGATTTCCGGACAGGTGATGACGGTCAGCGAAAGTTCCTGAAGCATAGGATAGATCTTTCTGCCCTCTTCGTTGCCGGGGTGGAAATAGCGGACGATGGCAGAGATCGTCGCCAGCGAACGGCGCAGGGCGAAAAGCTCCTCCACATCGAGAAACGTTCCTGCGAGACGGATACGTTTCAGGGCGGCGGTGAGATCGAAGAAATTGTCGGTGGGTAACGGAGTGGAACTATCGGCCAACACCTGCATCATCTCGTCGGTAAGGGCGAGTTGGCGGGTAATGGCCGCGGCGTCGGTCTGGAATGTCATCGCCTGGATGCGTTCTGCCCCCAGCGGGCAGAGCGTGGCCTCGTCGAGCATGGCCCGTATTTTCGTGAATCCCAGTTTGGATTCAAAGTGATCGGGATATATCAATGTTTTTGTTATTTAGGATTGCGGTTGCGGGGATAACTGCATATAAAGAACCCCTCATTACCTGATTCGAATCGTTTATTTCGGTCGGGAGAGAGAGCACCGGTTGGCATTATCTGTTCAAAGGTCCGGGCCGGGTAGGAGTGTTTTGCCGCTTGCCGTTAGAGGCCGAGCAGGAACGTCTCCGCTTTATTCATGAACAGATCGTGCCCGGCAGCGTTGAGATGAGCCGTGTCGTTGTAGCGTTGGAAATAACGGCGGCGGAACTCTTCATTGCGCACATATATGCCGCTTTCGTGGGCGGCGTCGTATACCGGGACGGAATGCTGTGCGCAGATTTCATGCAGAGCGCTCAAAACCTCCGGGAAACCGGGCCGGTCGACGTTCCAGGGGGTGATGAATGCCATTTTGGCCGATGGATATTTGGCGATGAGGCTGTCGAGCAACTGGTCGAGGCGCAGGCGGAACTCCTTTAGGAGGCTGTCATGCTGTTGGGTGTATGCCTCGTCGGACATTGCGCTGTCCCGCTGGGCGATGAAATCCGCGTCATTATGGCCGGCGATAAGGAGGACATAGTCGGCCGTATCCGTCATTTCGGTGTACCGTTGATACATCGGAATGCCGAATCCCCGTTTCGTGCGGTCGAAGGCGACGCAGTTGCCGTTCTTTCCATAATTATGGTAGGTCATGCCATACTTCTCTGCCACTTTATAATGCCAGGTTTCTTCAATAGGACGGCGATGGTTGCGCACATAACTGTCGCCGATAATGACCATACTCTTGCCGTAGAGCGGAGCCTCACGGATTCTTTCGCTGACCGGGGCCTTCGTGTCGATCGGCCGGGTCGGATTGTAATACGTTTGTTGGGCCTGCACATATAAACCGGATAAGGCAAGCAGGCAGATGATAAATAATTGCTTCATGGTCGTTTGATATTGTAGGGATAAGAATTCATTTGGCAATCAAGTGCAATATTTTGTATGTTACGCTTTTGAAATTACTTCGGTTTTAAGTTTTTATTGAGTCGTCATTATTATAGATTGTACTTCCGATATTCATTATTATAGAAGGAAGTAAATATTTCCTCTTTTGCATATCCGGGATAATCCTTAGATAACTCAATAAACCCTTTTGTCGGTTTCAATTACTTTGTATATCTCCGGCGCTGATTCTCTCTTTCGGGATTTTCCTTTTCATTCTATAATAATATGTCCTTTTATTGGAATTTAGAGGCCTTCCCTTTTTGATTTAACATCAGATTTTTTATCCGATGACTGAATCTTGCTTAATGAGTATGAAATTCCCAGCTATTTGGGAGCCGGGAATTTCAATGATGGTAGTCAGGCGCCGTTATTTGCCGTTTTTAGCACACTCGATGGCCTGCTGAATATCGGCGATAAGATCATCCGCATTCTCGATACCTACTGAAAGACGAATGAGGTCAGGGGAGATGCCGGCTTCGACCAGCTGCTCATCCGTGAGTTGACGATGAGTATGCGATGCAGGATGCAATACACAGCTGTGGCAGTCGGCCACGTGAGTAGCGATACAAATCAGTTGCAGGCTGTCCATGAAACGGATGGAGAAGTCGCGCCCGCCTTTCAGTCCGAATGCCATAACACCGCAGGAGCCGTCGGGCAGGTATTTCAACTGCCGTTCATGCTGACTGTTGTCCTCCAGGTCCGGATAGTTGATCCATGCAACATCCGGGTGATTTTTCAGGAAACGGGCGATCTTGCGCGCATTCTCGCAGTGCTTCGGTACACGTAAATGCAACGTCTGAAGACCGAGATTCAGATAGAACGCATTTTGCGGCGCCTGTATCGAACCCAGATCTCGCATCAATTGACTGGTGGCCTTGGTGATATAAGCCATCTTGCCGAAGGCTTTTGTATAGGTCAGGCCGTGATAGGATTCGTCGGGAGTTGTTAATCCTGGAAATTTATCGGCATATTTGTCCCAGTTGAAGTTTCCGCTGTCAACGATGGCGCCACCCACGGCGACACCGTGACCGTCCATATATTTTGTAGTCGAATGAGTGACGATATCGGCCCCGAATTCGAACGGCCGGCAGTTGATAGGAGTCGCAAAGGTGTTGTCGACGATGAGCGGAACTCCGTGGGCATGCGCTATACGGGCGAATTTCTCGATGTCGAGTACCATTACTCCGGGGTTGGAGATCGTCTCGCCGAAGAGCAGCTTGGTATTCGGGCGGAAAGCCTTTGCGATTTCCTCTTCGCTGGCATCCTGATCGACAAAGGTCACTTCTATGCCGAGTTTACGGAGTGTAGTACCGAGGAGGTTGAATGTCCCGCCATAGATACTCATGGCGCTGACGATATGGTCGCCGGCCTCGCAGATGTTAAAGCAGGCATAGAAGTTGGCGGCCTGTCCGGACGAGGTGAGCATGGCGGCCACACCGCCTTCCAGTGCCGCTATTTTGGCGGCGACATGTTCATTGGTCGGGTTTTGCAGCCGGGTATAGAAATAGCCGGCATCTTCCAGATCGAAGAGGCGTGCCATCTGTTCCGAAGTCTCGTAACGGAACGTGGTGCTTTGCACGACCGGCATTTGCCGGGATTCTCCTTTCTTCGGCGTATATCCGGCCTGGACGCAAAGGGTATCAAGATGATTTTTTCTGTTCATATTTCAGACGATATGGTGAATAATATAGATTGCTTACGGTTTCCGGTTCAGGAGTTTTTCCAATGCAGGAGAATAGATAACATCGTAGGGGCGGTGGCCGGTAGTATCGGAGGCCTCAACGATAAAATAGGCGGCCAGTGTGGTGTCGGCAGCCAGAATCTCAAGACTTTTTTCCTTGCCGAGCACCATGAATGCCGTGGCATAGGCGTCGGCGGTCATGCAGTCGTCGGCAATGACAGTGCTGCTGAGAATGTCGCGCTGCACGGGGTATCCTGTCTTCGGATCGAGGGTATGCGCATAGCGCCGTCCGTTTTTATAATAGAAGTTTCTGTAATTGCCGGACGTTGCCATGCCTCCTGAGGTCAGATAGATGACATTCTCGATCTCGCTGAGTGTATTGGCGGGATCTTCGGTCGGCTTGTTGATTCCCACTGCCCATGCCTTACCGTTGGGATTGACTCCGTTCAGTGCGATTTCTCCGCCGATTTCGACCATATAGTTTTTTACGCCGTGGGATCGGAGAAGCTGGGCAATGACATCGCTGGCATATCCTTTGGCAATGGAAGAGGCATCCAGAATGATACGCGGGTCGTTTTTGACAAGGCGTCCGCTGTCGTCCAGCTGCACCAGCTGGTGGCCGACAAACTTGCGGATACTGTCGATGCTGGTTTGCGTCACCGAGTCCCGGTTCTGAAATCCGAATCCCCACAGATTCACCAGCGGGGCGACGGTAATGTCGAACGCGCCGCCGGTCTGCTCGGAAACGATCATGGCTTTCCGGAACATGGAGGTGAAATAATGGTCGGCGACGGCAGTGCTGTCATTGTTGTTGAAGCGGCTGATGACCGAAGTCGGGTTGAACATCGACAGGGAGGCGTCGAAAGAGCGGAAGGTTTCGCGAATTTCATCGTGGTAATCTTCTTCCCCTTGATAGGTAATATGGTAAATCGTTCCGAAAACGGTTCCTTCCAGGTGTATGTAGCCTATCTCTTTGGTTCCGGTGAAGCGATGCAGGGCAAAGAGGACGATGGCGATGATGGCGAGTGGAAACAGTAGTTTTTTGTTCATGAGACAGATTGTTGAGGATGTTTTGCTTAGAAAATATCGTAAGAAATCCGATAGCCGAACCCAAAGCGGCCGCTTGTCGTGCCGTATCCGGGAATGTAGTATGGTGAGGCGTAACGTGTGGCTCCGTCACTCAGCAGAGGTTTGTAGTAGAGATCCCATCCCATGGAGAACTGGCGCCAGATGCGGACTTTGATGCCGAAACCGATTTCCAGCCAATGGGAGTTGAACTTCTGGCCGGTGATATCGACGGGGCCGTATTTATGCCAATAGCCGTCGGTGAAAGTCAGATTGGTGATGTCGGCCGTGCTGTGGGCGAATCCGTATCGCAGGAAGATGAAATAATAGTTTTCCGGGGCGATGTCGTTATATTTCAGGTTGTATGCAATTCCTATTTTATAGAACGGCGTCAGCTTGGTGGTATAACCGACCAGATCGTCCGATACGTCGTCGCATTTTCCCATGCCGAAAGTGAATTCGGGGAAGAATCTGTGATGCAGATTCAGTTGCCCGGTGGCTTCGCAGGAGGCGTAATCGTTCAGAAAGATCCCCATCACCGGTTCGAAGATGTTGATGGACAGCGCCAGTCCGTTCAGTAGCGGATAGCGGTATTTCACTCCTTCGGGCAACTCCAGATCCACCTGTTGAGGTTGGCCGGCATTGTCTGTTGCCGTTCCACGCGGAATGGTCGCCCCTTGGCTGAATGCCGCGGTCTGTATCGTGCACCAGAACAGCAGGCCGAGGAGTACGGTAAGGTTAATATTCAATGACGATATTGATAGCTTCCTCATTGGTGATCTCATTTTTTTTGATGTAGACCTCTTGTATGAAGTTTCCGGTAGCGGCAACATCGTGTAAGGTGAAATAAACGGAGCAGCCACATTCCATATCAAGAAAATAAGGATAGGCTTCGTAACGTATTGTCAGGGTATCTTCATATTGAAATGCCTCGTTGTCGGCGGTACCGGTGAAGAGTATGCGCAGACTGGTGGCCGTCGTGTCAGGATTCAGAATCAGGGAAATGTTGGATGGCGATGTCTCGCCGTCTATCATGATCGAATCGTTGCCCGCAGATTCCGGAAATTGCGGATCGTCCGGATCGGTATCGGTGACGGTCGAATCGGGATGGGCGACATGGAACTGTCCGATACCCCAGACGGAAATACTGCGGAGGGAGGCACCCGAGATACTTCTCAGGTCACAGACGCAAAAGCTCTCGCGGGTCTCTTCACAACCGCCCGCGCCGCAGGATGTCAGCAGGACAAGTTGCAGGAGCAGAAGACATGACAGAAATAGCGATTTGCTCATGGCCTTCGGATTAAATGGTTTCTGCAACATCGTATTTGTTTCTCTCGATGGAATTGCGGGAAACAAGCTCCCCGATGAAACCGGCCAGGAAGAACTGGGAGCCCAAAATCATGCATGTGAGGGCTATATAGAAGTAGGGCTGGTTGGTGATCAGCGTTGCGGTACCGCCATGAGCCAATACATAGAGTTTATGTCCGCCCAGATAGAGAACTGCCAGCAGGCCGAGGATAAAAATGGCCGAGCCGACAAGTCCGAAGAAATGCATGGGCTTCAGCCCGAACTTGTTAAGGAACCACAGGGTCATGAGATCCAGATATCCGTTTACGAAACGATCAAGCCCGAACTTGGTTTTCCCGTATTTTCGTGCCTGATGCTTAACCACTTTCTCTCCGATGCGTCCGTAGCCGGCGTTTTTGGCCAGATAGGGAATGTAACGGTGCATGTCGCCGTATAATTCGATGTGTTTGACCACTTCGCCGCGATAAGCTTTCAGGCCGCAGTTGAAATCGTGCAGATTGTGGATGCCGGAAACCGCGCGGGCCGTGGCATTGAAGAGCTTGGTGGGAATCGTTTTGGAAAGCGGATCATAGCGTTTCTTTTTCCATCCCGATACTACGTCGTAGCCCTCCTCCTTTATCATCCGGTAGAGCTCCGGAATTTCTGAAGGCGAGTCCTGCAGATCGGCATCCATGGTAATGACCACGTCACCCTTGGCCATGCCGAATCCGACGTGCAGGGCCGGAGATTTTCCGTGATTGCACCGGAAACTCATTCCGTGCATGTGAGGAAACCGGGCGTGCAGTTCCTTGATGACCTCCCATGAGCGGTCGGTAGAACCGTCATTGCAGAAGATGACTTCATAGCTGAATTGGTTGGCCTGCATGACGCGGTCTATCCATGTCGCAAGTTCCGGCAGGGACTCTTCTTCATTATATAAAGGAATGATAACGGAAATATCCATAGCGTAATGTTGTTTCAAGATTCTGGAGATTGGAATTTTGGTTTCTTACACGCCTGTCTTGGCCTTGCGTTTCACGATGGGGGCGATGACAAGCATGAGAAAGATACCGAACGTCATATCCGAGGTAATCATATCGACCGCAGTCTGTATGGCAGACGGGATGCTGGCGTTGCGATATAGGTCGATGGTCGTGGCGTTGATATATTGATCGCCGAAGACGGCCTGTATTTTTTCCAATTGTTCGGCTGTGGCCTGCATCATTTCATGCAGGGCCTCCGGGCGGATAAACTGATGGTAGACATAGACGAATGCGGCCTCCGGCAAGGCGGCGAACAACATGGTGCGCACGCCGTAGATCCAGGCCATGAAGCCAGACAGCTCTCCGTCAAGCAATGTGTCGCGCAGGCGGCGCAGGATGAGATAAAGCGCGACCGGAGTGACACATTTCAGCATGAGCGCGACAAGAGCCAGAAACAGATGTGACGGCACCTGCAATGAGATCCAATATTCTGCGATAAAAAAAAGCCCTAAAAAGAATGCGGCTTTCATCAGATATTGGGAAATGGCGGTTCTATTCATTTTGATTCCTGATTACGGCGACAAAATTAAGGCTTTTCGGCCGAAAATCGAAATATTTTGATAATAATTTCTCCCCGTACTTGGCCAATCGGGAAAAAGTCCCTATTTTTGCAGTCGGGTAAGTGCTACACGGCATGCTCCCTCTGAATCCCCCAGGGCTTGACCGCAGCAAGGGCGAGAGGTTGTAGCGGCGCGATGTAGAGAGCTTACCCTTTTTTTGTGCCGTTATGACTGGGGGTGCCCTTATCCCCCGGATAGATAATTCTGCGGAAGAGGCAACTGGGGGAATCCTGGGATCGTCTCTTCTTTTTCATTTGCCGGAAGGGGCCTGGACATTTTGGGATGTCAGCATATGCTGAGAGGTTGCCGGCCGCTGCCAGCGGCCGGCAGGTTTCGTGTCTCCTTGAAACCGTTTTTTGTTTGCCGCTGGTACTTCCTGTGCGGTGTCCGGTT
The DNA here is from genome assembly GCA_964567855.1 of uncultured Prevotellaceae bacterium. GTDB lineage: Bacteria > Bacteroidota > Bacteroidia > Bacteroidales > UBA3663 > Liminaster. The sequence goes on along the minus strand of CAZMOE010000011.1, from coordinate 37,388 downwards.
CTTCTTTTTCTGTGGCAAGGGCCTCCGATTGTGAGAGAAGGGGTTGCCGCCGGCTGTGTGGCGGCGGATAGGGAATTGTTCTTTGTTCTATGCTTTTTTCAAGGATCTCCGATGGCCTGTTTGCCGGTTCCTGACCGGCAGGAAACTCCGGTCAGACATGAGACGCCGCTTCCGGACCGGCAGGGACCGGCTCCGGTGTCGAGGGTGTTGCTGTCCGGAAGCGTGTGAGCGTTTCCGATTCCGGCGGTCGGCCTCAAGATGATGCGGGAACGCGGCATTCCTGTATCGGCCATTCCTTTTTCATGCCGTTTTTCACTTTTTATTTCGATACTCTATCTTCGGTTATGCATGATATTCATAAATTTTGTGTAACTTCGCGGCCATAAACGGGTGTTCCCATAAATGAATTCGGAAACGTGGCTCAGTGTTTTCTGCAAATAGACGATCTTACCAAATCGTTCGGCGACCTGGTTCTTTTTGAACACATTTCTTTAGGTATCAATGAGGGCGACAGGGTGGGGCTCATTGCCAAGAATGGCAATGGCAAGACCACGTTGCTTAACATCATCGCCGGCATCGAGGGAATGGACAGCGGTTCCGTTGTCAAGTGTAATGGCCTCAGGGTATCCTATTTGAGTCAGGATCCGCAGTTCCCCCCGCATATCAGTGTCGGCGAGCTGTGCCGTTGTCATCGCGAAGGCAACGAATGGAAGATCGATCCGCAGAAATCGACCACCGCCCTGCTTGATAATACTTCTACCCTGACCCGGATTCTGACGAAACTCAAGATTACCGATTTCTCCCAACCCATCGGGCAGCTCAGCGGTGGTCAGCGAAAGCGTATCGCTCTGGCCCATGTGCTTGCCGAGGAGCCTCAGATGCTTATTCTTGACGAGCCGACCAACCACCTGGATCTGGAAATGGTGGAATGGCTGGAGGGATATCTCAACCACATGCGTGTCACCCTCCTCATGGTGACGCATGACCGTTATTTTCTGGATCGGGTTTGCAACCGGATTGTCGAACTCGACAACCGGCAGCTGTATACCTATAAAGGCAATTACGCTTACTATCTGGAAAAACGTCAGGAACGCATCTCAGTCATGAATGCCAATATCGACAGGGCGAATAACCTTTTGCGTAAAGAACTGGACTGGATGCGACGTCAGCCGCAGGCCCGCGGCCACAAAAGCCGGAGCCGCAAAGAGGCTTTCTATGAATTGGAGGAGCGCGCCCGGCGACATCGTGAACAGATGCAGGTCCGGCTGGCCACGAAGAGCAGTTATATAGGCTCTAAGATCTTCGACGCTAAGGGCGTTTGCAAGACTTTCGTTTCTGATACGCCCGGCCAGCCCGACCGGGTGATCCTGCGCGACTATAACTACACGTTCGCCCGTTACGAGAAGATGGGCATTGTCGGCAACAACGGCGTCGGCAAGAGTACATTCCTGAAACTGTTGCTCGGGTTGGAGCGGCCGGACAAAGGGCACATCGACATCGGCGAGACTGTGCGCTTCGGTTATTACAGTCAGGAGGGGCTTCGGTTTGATGAGAACCAGAAGGTCATCGACGTTGTGCGCGATATTGCTGAGGTGGTCCTCATGAGCGACGGTTCCAAACTGACAGCCTCTCAATTCTTGCAGAATTTTCTTTTTACCCCGGAGAAACAGCATAGTTATGTCTATAAGCTGAGCGGAGGCGAGCGCCGGCGCCTGTATTTGTGCACGGTGCTGATGCGGAGCCCTAATTTCCTGGTTCTTGACGAGCCGACGAATGATCTCGACATCGTCACACTGAATGTGCTGGAGGAATATCTACAGGCCTTCAGCGGCTGTGTTATTGTGGTCAGCCACGATCGCTATTTTATGGATAAAGTAGTCGATCATCTGTTGGTTTTTCATGGCGGGGGCGAGTTGCAGGATTATCCGGGCAACTACAGCGATTACCGCGAGTGGCGGGAGCTGAAAGATGCCGAGGCACAGGAGGCTTCGGGCACTGCCAATGGTACCCGTCAGGCCCGGGAAACGGACGGAGCGATCTCCGGGCAGCCGGGCAGGAATAAACCGCGGACCGCAAAGCCCGCACGGCTGACGTTTGCCGAGCGCCGCGAATTCGAGGAGCTGGAGAAGCTTCTCCCACAGCTTGAAGAGGAGAAGCGGACGATCGAGCAGGCAATGAGCAGCGGCACACTCTCTTCCGGTGACCTGGTGGAAAAGGGACTGCGGATGACGCGGCTGTTGGCTGAGATCGACGAAATGGAGATGAGATGGCTCGAGCTATCTGAAAAAGCATAAAAATATCATTGTTGACGATATGAAACAGATTCATCACATATTTATTTGTATCTGCCTGCTCCTGTGTGCGGGCGCAGGTGCTGCAACGACAGTCCAGGCCCGTTCCGCCCGGGCGGGAGGTGCGGTAGCCGAAGGTAACAGACAGGAATTCCGTGGCGTTTGGATCCAGACGGTATTTCAAGACCGTTACCGGAATCTGTCGCCGGATGCCTGTAGGGAGTATCTGACCCGGCTGGTCGACCAGCTGCATGCAACCGGTTTTAATGCCGTTATCTTTCAGGTGCGGCCCGAGGGCGACGCCTTTTATCGTTCTGACCTGGAACCGTGGAGCCGCTTTCTGACCGGTGTGCAGGGCAAAGCGCCAGTGCCGCAGTGGGACCCGATGGAGTATCTCATCCAGCTTTGCCATGCCCGGCAGATGGAATTCCATGCGTGGTTGAATCCTTACCGGATGTCGGTCTCCAAGACTTTAAAGATGGAGCGGAATCATCTCTATTTCCGGCATCCTGAATGGTTTGTGCGCCATGGCGAGAAACTTTATCTGAATCCCGGTTTGCCGGAGGCCCGCCAGCACATCCGGGAGGTCGTCAAGGACATTGTCGGACGTTATGACGTCGATGCGATACACATGGACGATTACTTTTATCCGTATCCCTCCAATGAGCCGTTCGACGATCAGGAGGCATTCCGTACCTATGGTGAAATGATGGGTTTCAACCCCTCCGTACCCGGGGATCTGAGCGGCTGGAGAAGACGTAATGTGAATATTCTGATCAAGACCCTGAATGCCGATATAAAGAAAATCAAGCCTTGGGTGCGCTTCGGTATCAGTCCTTTCGGTATCTACCGGAATCATACCACTTGGCGCGGTGGCAGCAGAACCCGCGGCTTGCAATGTTTCGACGACCTGTATGCCGATGTCCTTCTCTGGTGTCGTGAAGGTTGGATCGACTACGTGATACCTCAGATCTATTGGGAGATCGGGCATTCGCTGGCCGATTATTCCACTTTGGTCAAATGGTGGAATGCCAACGTGCCGGAGCGATGCCATCTCTATATCGGTCAGAGCATAGAGCGCTCGCTCGATGACCCGAAAGACAGCACTCCGCTCCCCGACCTGCGTAAGAGTCATGTCCATTTTTCCAATAAAATGAACCTGGCGCGGGAATGCCGGAATGTGAAAGGCAATTGTTTCTGGTACGCTTATCAGGTGGAGGACAATCTCTATCATGTGAGGGATTTTCTGAAAGGCGAGGTTTTTACGGCTCCGGCGTTGCCGCCGGCTTATGCGGCGCTGGACAATGTGTTGCCGGTGAAGATACGTCGGTTGCAGGCCGAGTTTACAGGTAAAGGGCTGAAGGTCGGCTGGCGACGTGCCGAGACAAACGATTACCGCCAGCAGGAACGTTATTACTGCGTTTATAAATTCCGTAAAGGCGAGCGTGTCGATCTCCGCGACATGGGCCATCTCTTCTTGCGTACCCGGAAAACCGAATTTTATGACGAGGAGGTCAGCGACAGCCGTAAGTTTACCTATGTCGTGACGGCCGTCGATGCTTTCAACAATGAAAGCAAGCCTGCGAAGAAGACAATCAGGGTGAAAATCAAGTAAGAAACATCCGTCAGCAAGACTACGATGAAAATTCTGATAGCCGATAGCGGTTCCACCAAGACGGAATGGGCCGGTTTCGATACCAAAAGTATGACGCCCGCATGGATCAAAAGCACCATCGGGCTGAATCCTCTGTATTGTACGGAAGATGAGATCGCTGCGACGGCCGAGGAGCTGGACTTCGCGGCCGATGCTGTTTATTTTTATGGTTCCGGCTGTACGCCGGAGTTGTCCGGAATCGTCTGCCGGGCCTTGGGCCGGATTTTCCCCGATGCGGCTGTCGAGGTGGCAAGCGATGTCGTGGGAGCCGCAAGGGCTTTGTTCGGCCGCGAAGGCAGAGGTATTGCCTGTATTATCGGTACAGGGTCTGTTGCGGCACGGGTGGATATGCGGGTGCCGTCGGTCGTTCCCTATAAATCCATGGGCTATATCCTTGGCGACGAAGGGAGTGGTAGCACATTGGGAAAGCGTCTCCTGGCCGACTATTGCAAGAGAGCGATGCCGCCGGCCCTCAGCCGGGAGCTGGAAGCCTGGTATCCGGCATTGAGCGCCGCTGAAATTATAGAGCATGTTTACCGTGCGCCGCGTCCTAACCGTTACATGGCCTCGTTTGTCCCTTTCATTACCCGTCATCTGGATCGGCCGTATTGCCGCAGGCTTGTCAATAGCGGTTTTGCCGATTTCTTTCGCAGAAATGTCGAATTGATTCTGAAAGATGCTCATGATGCCGAAACGGGCAGGGCATTGAAGGAGAATATCGGCTGTGTCGGTTCCGTGGCTTATTACCTGAGGCCTCAGTTAGAGGCAGTCGCGAGTGCCCGCGGTTGTAGGGTCGTCAAGGTTCTGCGTACTCCGGTCGAGGGACTGGTCGCCTATCACGGAGGGAACTTCCGGGCGGACGGTTTTCCGGAGAATCACAGGCAGTGAACTTCTGAAAAGATTGCATTTACAATATTATTCATCATTTAATTATCTGTTATGCGTAGTGTATCTACCATTTTATTGCTGATTGTTTCCAACGTTTTCATGACATTCGCCTGGTATGGCAATCTCAAGTTGCAGGAGATGAAGATTTCCACCGACTGGCCGCTTTACGCCATTATCCTGGCCAGCTGGGGAATGGCATTGATTGAATATTTCTGTCTGATTCCGGCCAATCGCTTCGGTTCTCAGATTACCGGCGGTCCCTTTTCGCTGATGCAGCTTAAAATCATTCAGGAAGCGATTTCACTCGTCGTGTTTACGGTCATCGTCGCTACGGTTTTCAAAAGCGAGCCTATTCAGTGGAATCATTTCGTGGCTTTCGGCTGTATCATCGCGGCGGTTTTCTTCGCTTTTTTGAAGTGAGATTGTCCCTTCGTTACAGCAACTTGTTCCTGCGGAGTGGATGATTGACGCGGGAATGATTTCAGGGGTGCCTACAATGTGGGTAGCGGTTCTTTCGGGTCTGGATCTGTCGTTCAGAAGATGGTCGCTTCCCGGCCGGGGATTTTAGGAGGTGTAGAGCCTGTTGTATGCCATTGCTCTCTGGTATGGGGCGTTATCTGCGTTCTGTGTGGCGCTTCCGTTATGGCGGCAAGGTGTTTCTTGATTCTGTTTTGTCTTTCCCGGCATCAAAAAACGTGCTCTCATGAAAGGTTTGGCCGAAACTTGCACGTTTTTTGGACTGAACGCAGGAATAAAACAAATATTTGCATATCTTTGTCAACATCAATGAACCAATCTAATTCTTATCATGAAAAAAGTTATTTGTTCGCTTTTGTTTCTGTCGGCATTGACGACAATTTTTCTGCGATGTCCGCAGAGCCTGGCGCAGTCCATATCGTATAAGCGGCCTCCTGTTGAGGCTGAGAAGGATATAAATGAAATCAGCTTCCGGAATGTGGCCCGGCACATGCCGCAGCAGTGGTATAAGAGCCGGGAGGCACAACGGGTGGCCGACAGCGTACTGGTTTATCAGTTTCCCAGTGGCGGATGGGCCAAGAACCAGAACTGGCACCAGGCTCCTGATGAGAAAAAATGGAGCGGGCGGCTTGCCGTGCGGGCTCAGATGGCCTCGAAAGAGGGCATAGGGGCAACGATAGATAATATGGCGACCACGCTGGAGGTTCTTTTCCTTACCAAGATGTATGCCGCTACCGGAAAGAAGGTTTACCGCGAGGCGGTGATGCGTGCTTTTGAATATTTGCTGGAGGCTCAGTATGAAAATGGCGGATGGCCGCAGTTCTATCCGCTTGAAAAACGTGGCGAGAAGGAGGATTATTCCGTGCATATCACTTACAACGACGATGCCATGTGTAATGTGATGAAGTTGATGCGTGATCTGGCCAAGGGAGATAGGGCTCCTTACGATGCGCTGAAACTTTCTGCGGTCGACCGGCAACGTGCACAGTCAGCATTCGATAAGGGCGTAGAGTGTGTGCTGGCCACTCAGATCCGCAAGGATGGGAAACTGACGGTGTGGTGTCAGCAGCATCATTATAGCACGCTGGAGCCGGTGAAGGCCCGATCTTATGAATTGCCGTCGTTTACGGGATGCCATGAGACGGGAGACCTGGTGTCGTTGCTGATGGAAATCGAGAACCCTTCCGATGAAGTGATTGCTGCCGTAGACGGGGCTGTCGAATGGTTGCGTAATCATGCCATCAGAGACATGAAACATGAAACTTTTACGAATGCCGATGGTAAGCGGGATCGTCGCCTTGTGCCTTGCAAGGGTGCTCCGCTGTTATGGGCCCGTTACTATGATCTGGAGACCGAAGAGCCGTTCTATTGCGATCGTGATGGCGTGAAACGTGCCGACTACAGCGCTATCGGTCATGAGCGCCGTACGGGCTATTGCTGGATAGATACGGATATACAGGATCTGCTGAACCGGTATCCGGAATGGGCGACCAAAGTACACCCCGGCAATTATCAGACGGGCGACTACGGTTATCTGTATTGTCACATGAGCGGATACGGAGAATGGACCGCCTATGCGTTGAGCCGCGACGGCCTGCATTTTCACGATTTGATCAATGGAGATCCCGTGTTCGATCCGAAAGATCATGCCCGCATCGAGGGCGGTACCCGTGACGCGTATGTCTGCCGCAGGCATGACGGCCGCGGTTATCTGATGGTTACCACCGATATGCGTGTCTCCAGCTTTAAACAGCTGAAAAAAGCGGCTGAATGGGATAACTACGGTATCGATCTTCTGATCAGCGATGACTTGATTCACTGGAATTCCGTGACTTTCGATTACCGGCAGGGCGGCGGCATATTCTGTGATCCGGAGTCGCCTGACGTTTATAAGGATTGGAGCACGATCAATCGGGTCTGGGCCCCACAGATTTTCTGGGACCGCGAATATCAGTGGCCGGATGGCCGGAAAGGCGGCTATTTTATCTATTATTCCATGTGGAACCGTGCCGAGGAACAATATGACCGCATGTATTACTCTTATGCCGACGAGACGTTTACCCGATTGACCAAGCCGCAACCTTTGTTCGACTGGGGGTATGCGACGATCGATGCGGATATCAACTATGTACCGGCCGACGGGCTCTATCACATGATGATAAAGAAAGAAGGCGGCACTCCCGGTCTCTTTACGGCGACCTCCCGGAAACTGACTGGTCCCTGGAGCGAGCCGGTGGAGGATGACTATGTGAACTTTGAAGGAAAAAAGAAATGTGAAGGCGTGTCTGCATTCCAGTTGGTGGGCGACAGTACATGGCGCATCGCATACATAGAATATTCATCCAAGCCGCGGAATTACCGTATCTGTCGTGCAGACAAATATATGCGCAATTTTTCCAATCCGCAGAACATCGAAGGGGTGAACGGGCCGCAACATGGTTCTTTTCTCCGTCTGACAAAGGATGAGTATGAGCGGCTGCAGGCGTGGTCCGATAGTCTGGAGGCGCAGCACGTGGCGCCGAATGTTGCCAATCCGGTTATACCGGGGTTGCACGCCGATCCGGAAGTCTTGTACAGCGAAAAGACCGGCAGATACTATATCTATCCGACCACCGACGGGACCGAAGGGTGGAAGTCCCATGATTTTAAAGTCTATTCCTCTCCTGATCTGAAGACGTGGACGGATGAGGGAGTGATGTTCGATTTGCATCAGGATTGTTCCTGGACGGATTGGTATGCGTGGGCGCCCTGCATCATTGAATGCAAATATATTAACGGAAAATTGGCCCGGACACCCAAAGAGCGGCGGAAAACCGGCCGAAAGATCTCCTATAAATACTTTTATTACTTTACCGCTGGAAAAAATATCGGGGTGGCAGTGGCTGATAGTCCGGCGGGGCCTTTCCGCGATGCCTTGGGTGAGCCTTTACTGAACCAGCCGCCGGCAGGTATCCGTGCCCAGGTCATTGATCCGGATGTTTTTATGGATCCGCAGACCGGCAAATATTATCTTTACTGGGGTAATAGTTTTTTGGCCTGCTCGGAACTGGATGAGAATATGATTTCTGTCAAGGAGGGCTCGACTAAAGTGCTGATTGACCGTCCGGATAAACGCCGCTATGGCTACAACGAGGGAACTTACGTCTTCTATCGTAACGGGAAATATTATTTCATGTGGTCGGAGAATGATACCCGTAGCGCCTACTACCGGGTACGCTATCTCATCAGCGATTCTCCGACGGAATTCGTGCGCGACGGGAAGCCGGCGGAGGTCGAGCGTACCGTGGTGCTCAGTCAGGACCCTGCGCAGCAGATCTATGGCACAGGACACCATTCCATATTGAATAAGCCCGGCACCGATGAATGGTATATTGTTTATCACCGTTTTGCTCGGCCGTCCGGTATCAAATTGGGTTGCTCGGCAGGGTATCACCGGGAGGTCTGTATCGACCGGCTGGAGTTTAATGAAGATGGTACTATCATCCCTGTAAAAGTAACTTTGTAATATCGGATTGCTTATGAATCGCTGTTACAGGATTTGGGGGTTATTGCTTCTGTTAGCAGGAAGCTGGCAGGCGTGCGGCTATGCCCATGGCGGACATGAGGCCGCTCCGCGCGTGATTATCTCTGACAATGAAAAGAGTCGTGGTTCGCAGTGGGAGGGAAAGCGTGTCGCTTTTCTGGGAGATTCCATGACCGATCCCAATACCACCTCCACGGAGGCCTGGTATTGGCAATATCTTCATGAATTGCTCGGTATCGAATATTGTGTTTATGCCCGCAGCGGCTATCAGTGGAACGGCATTCTCAGTAAGGCCCGGCAGATGGCTGAGGAGCAGGGCGACAGTATCGATGCCATTATCATTTGGGCGGGAACGAATGATTATAATCATAGTGTTCCTATCGGCGAGTTTTATACGGAGACAAGCGATAGCGTGAATGTCAACGGTCGGATGGAAATGCGTCGCCATCGTACATTTGTGACGGATGAGCGTACATTTTGCGGCCGCATCAATCAGGTGATGAGTTTCCTGAAGAGCCGCTATCCCGCTCAGCAGATTATCATCGTTACGCCAATTCACCGGGCCTTTGCCACCTTCAAGGCCACCAATGTCCAGCCGGACGAGAACTATGCCAACGGGCAGGGACTCTATCTGGAAACCTATGTGGAGACTTTGAAGCGGGCAGGAACGCTCTGGAGTGTGCCGGTTATCGATTTGCATGCCGTCAGCGGTCTTTTCCCGTTGCAGGATGAGTATGTCCGCTATTTCCATCATGCTGAAACCGACCGCTTGCACCCCAATGCGCTGGGGCATTACCGTATCGCCCGCACATTGCAGTACCAACTGCTGGCATTACCTGCCGGATTTTGATGCGGAATCACATCCATTGGGCCGGATTGTGTGTTTGAATGTCAGGAAAGGAGGACCATTAAGCTATGCAACAGGTTTGGATCGGCGCGGCAGGATTGTGCGGGGCTACGATTGTCGGAGCCGTCATCGGTTTTGCGGTCAAACGGTTGCCTCACCGGTGGAATGATGCGGTTCTGGGCTTCTGTGCAGGAGTGATGCTTGCCGCCTCGATTCTGGGGCTGATACTTCCTGCCATAGAGCAGGCCGGATTGTCGCAGTGGTGGCTGATTCTGGGCGGTGTGATTCTTGGCGCGCTATTTTTGAATGTATTGGACTGGGTGACGCCGCATCTACATCATATTACGGGGCTGGATCCTGAAGAACATCGGCATAATTCCACCCTGGGGCGGGTGTTGCTCTTCGTTATGGCCATCGCCATTCACAAGCTACCGGAGGGTATGGCCGCTGGAGTGGGTTTCAATTCCGCGGATATGGGAAATGCTTGGGCGGTAACGTTCGGTATATCGCTGCAGAATATTCCTGAGGGTATGGTGATTATTTCTCCGTTGCTGTTGGCCGGCGTTAGCAAAGGCCGAACGATGCTGATATCTCTGGTAATCGCTTTGCTGGAGGTGGTTGGTGTCTGGATCGGGTATGTGATGGGGGGTATCTCTGAGATTTGTCTTCCCGTTATGTTGGCTTTTGCCGGTGGTGCGATGCTTTATATTGTCAGTGACGAGATGATCCCCGAAACCCATGCGCATGGTTACCAGAAATCCGCTACATACGCCCTCCTTGTCGGTTTCATGACTTTACTCTTTCTGGAAAGGGTTTTTGAGGAATGATTTGCCGGTCGCCGCTCTAAGAACATTTTTACACAGCCAAGTACGGGTTTCAAATTATTATCGTATCTTTGCCCGAAGAATCTATGAATCGTCAATTTTTAGAAATATCAGAATATGAATATAGCCATTGTCGGTACAGGGTACGTCGGATTGGTTTCCGGTACCTGTTTTGCTGAAATGGGCGTCAACGTAACCTGCGTTGATGTCAATGAAGATAAGATCAATGCCCTTTTGCAGGGCAGAATCCCTATTTATGAGCCTGGCCTCGAGGAAATGGTTCTGCGCAATCATCGTGAGGGCCGTCTACATTTTACGACCGATCTGACCACTTGTCTGGATGAGGTGGACGTTGTTTTTTCGGCAGTCGGAACGCCACCGGATGAAGACGGATCGGCCGATTTGAGCTACGTCCTTGAAGTGGCCCGCACTTTCGGCCGCAATATTCATAAATATACGGTGCTTGTAACCAAAAGCACGGTTCCGGTAGGGACCGCTTTCAAGGTGAAAAATGCTATCCGGGAGGAATTGGAGATGCGGGGTGAAGAGATACCCTTCGACGTGGCTTCGAATCCGGAATTTCTGAAAGAAGGTGCTGCCATCAAGGATTTCATGTCGCCCGACCGTGTCGTTGTCGGTGTGGAAAGCGAGCGCGCCAGGGAATTGATGTCAAGGCTTTACCGTCCCTTTCTGCTGAATAACTTCAGAGTCATATTTACCGATATTCCCAGTGCCGAGATGATCAAGTATGCGGCCAATTCCATGCTTGCCACGCGTATTTCTTTCATGAATGACATTGCGAATCTCTGTGAAATTGTCGGCGCGGATATCAACATGGTGCGTAAAGGCATCGGCACCGATAGCCGTATCGGCTCCAAGTTCCTGTATGCCGGCTGCGGCTATGGCGGTTCCTGTTTTCCGAAGGATGTCAAGGCCCTTATCAAAACGGCGGAGCAGAACGGTTACAAGATGACGGTTCTGAGCGCGGTCGAGGAGGTCAACGAGAGGCAGAAAGGTGTTCTGGTGCGTAAATTGGCCGCCCATTATGGTAGCAGAGAGGCTCTCTGTGGCAAGACCGTCGCTTTATGGGGGCTGGCATTCAAGGCCGAAACCGACGATATGCGTGAAGCTACCTCGTTGGTTACCATCCGCGAGCTGTTGGATGCCGGCTGCAAGGTGAAAGTCTATGACCCGGTGGCGATGGAGGAGTGCAGGCGCCGAATCGGGTCCCAGGTTGTTTACGCCAAGGACATGTACGATGCTGTGCTGGAGGCCGATGCTCTTTTGCTGGTTACCGAATGGAAACAGTTCCGCCTCCCTTCGTGGGGCGTGGTGGCCCGCAGCATGAAGAGCCCCTTGGTTATCGATGGCCGCAATATCTATGAGCCGGAGGAGATGAAGGCGTTGGGCTTCGACTATTACTGCATTGGCCGTTGATTTTAGTTTTGTTCATTTAAACGATATGATTATGAAAAGAGTATGTATGTTGTTGACAGTTGCCTGCGGGTTGTTTCTGGTTGCAGGCAACCGAACCGAGGCACAGAGTTTGCATTCAAGGTTAAGTCCCGAGTGGCTGCCGGCTTACAAGTTAGGTGTGATTGCCGGTCTGAACGCCAGTAATTTTTCCCACAGCGGTTATGATCCTAAATGTGGCTTTCATCTTGGAGTGGATGCCATGTTCGATATGTCCGCTTTCGTAGACAACACTTTTATCCGCACCGGACTGCTTTTCAACCGCAAGGGTGCGAAAAGCGATTGGGCGGGTATGGAAGAGATAAAATACCGTCCGTGCTATCTCGAAATCCCTGTGCGTTGCGGTTACGGTTATGTTTTTTCTCCCGATGCCGTGCTGTATGGCGAAGCCGGCCCTTATTTCGCATTAGGAGTCGGAGGTAAAGTGCGTTATGAAACCGAGGATCTTATGGGAAAGAAGGTTTCTCATTCCGAAAGTTTCTTCGACGAAGCCAAGCGCTTTGATTTCGGTCTCGGCTTTCATGCCGGTATTATTTTATACAAACGGCATCAGATTTCGCTGGGATATGATTTCGGCTACATCAACATGACAGACGGTACCGCCCAGAACCGGAATTTCATGGGCTCTTATACCTACTACTTCCTTTAATCCGGAGGGCGACAGAGAGATAGAACAAGTGAGGCGAGATTCAGATTCTCGCCTCACTTGTTCGTTTTGTGCTGTTATCGTTATTTCAGGGACCTTGGATAACGGGATTCCGCTTCTTTGCCGTTTGTCGGATTTCAGAACAGTTCCGGTTGTTCAAGCAAAAAATATTCGATTACTTTCTGGCAAGCCTCTTTCAGTTTGAGAGACGCCATCGAGAGGTTTTCATGAAACTCCTCTTCGGTAGCCCGTCCGCCGTCGCAAAGATCCGTAACGCTCTTGACGCACAGTAACGGAATGTTGTAAAGTTGGGCGACATAGGCGATTGCGCCGGCCTCCATGTCTTTCAGCTGACCACCGTTGTTCCGTATGATTTCCAGATCCGAGGGTGTCATGTCAAGAGACGATCCGGTTGTGCATTTGCCCAGTTTCAGACCTAAGGTCCGGGCGATGGCTGTAGCATCGATGCAGGGATAGTTTCCTATTCCCATGTCCCGCCATGCTCCGCTTTCGCCGATGCGTCGGTCATGGAACATGATGCCTCCCTGGCTGAGGTAAACCTCTCCGATGTGGGCATCGTCGGCCTTGAAAGCACCGCAGGTGCCGGCATTGATAATCAAATCGGGCTGTAGCCGGCTGCAAACCAGCTGCGCGGTCAGTGTGGCGGCTTCGCAGCCGACCAGATCGAGACCATTAACCTGTCCGTTGAGCACGATTTGCAGTTCTTTGCCGTTGATGATGCCGGAATAGAGCCGGGTCGGAAGCGGAGCGAAGAAGTCTTCGATCTGTTGGAGTCCGAAGCGCTCGATAAGCGGCTTGGCCTCAGCTTGCATGGCAATAATGAAGCAGATTTTTTGCATGGTTTCTGTGTTTTATAGGATTAGAATTCGCTCGTGAAGTGGAATCGGATGTGGGGGAAGTCCTGCTGGGCCATCTGGAGCACATAACCGGAGTCGGCCAGGAAGACGTCCCGCCCCTCTTTGTCAACGGCAATGTATTGCATCTTGCGGCGTTTGAAATCCCGCATCTGCTCTTCATCGTCGCTTTCGATCCAGCAGGCTTTGTAGAGTTTGACAGGTTCCCAGCGGCACTTGGCGTTGTACTCGTGTTCCAGACGGTATTGTATGACCTCAAACTGCAGCTGTCCGACCGTCCCTATGATTTTGCGGCCGTTGAATTGGTTGGTGAAGAGCTGCGCAACCCCTTCGTCCATCAATTGGTCGATGCCCTTGGCCAGCTGTTTGGCTTTCATGGGGTCGGCGTTTTCGATATACTTGAACATTTCGGGAGAGAACGAGGGAATGCCCTTGAAGTGCAGGTTCTCACCGGCTGTGAGGGTGTCGCCGATTTTGAATGTCCCTCCGTTATCGGGCAGGCCGACGATATCGCCGGGATAGGCCTCGTCGACCGTCTCTTTTTTCTGGGCCATGAAACATGTGGGGGCGGAGAAACGCATTTTCTGGTTGTGGCGCACATGTTTGTAGTAGGCATTGCGCTCGAATTTGCCGGAACAGATTTTCGCGAAGGCGATACAAGAGCGGTGATTGGGGTCCATGTTGGCATGAATCTTGAAAATAAAGCCTGAGAAGGCCTCCTCTTCCGGCCGCACGGTGCGCTCTACGGCTGTTGTGGGCCGCGGGCACGGCGCGATTTTGCAAAAGCAGTCCAGCAGTTCCCGGACGCCGAAGTTGTTGAGCGCAGAGCCGAAGAAGACCGGCGCCAGCTCTCCGGCGAGATACGAATCGACCGCAAATTCCGGATACACACCGGCCAGCAGGTCTACATCTTCACGGAGTTTCTGTGCATCGGCGGAGCCGACGCGTGCATCCAGTTCCGGATCGGATAAATCCCGTATGGCAACGCATTCCGAGATGGTCTGTTTGGAGGGCGTGTACAGATTGAGGTTGTTTTCATACAAGTTGTAGACCCCCTTGAACCGGGCGCCGATGTTGATCGGCCATGAAAGGGGGCGGCAGGTGATTTTCAACTCTTTTTCAACCTCGTCGAGCAGATCGAACGGATCTTTTCCTTCGCGGTCCATTTTGTTGATAAAGACGATCACCGGCGTTTTTCTCATCCGGCAGACCTCCATCAGTTTGCGGGTCTGGGTTTCCACGCCTTTGGCGCAGTCGATGACGATAATTACCGAATCGACGGCAGAGAGTGTCCTGTAGGTGTCTTCTGCAAAATCCTGGTGTCCGGGGGTATCGAGAATATTGATCTTATAGCCTTCGTAGTCGAATGCCATGACGGACGTAGCGACCGAAATGCCACGCTGTTTTTCGATTTCCATCCAGTCGGACGTCGCTGTTTTCCGTATCTTGTTCGATTTCACGGCGCCGGCCACGTGAATGGCACCGCCGAAAAGCAGCAGTTTTTCCGTGAGGGTGGTTTTACCGGCATCCGGGTGGCTGATAATGGCGAATGTACGCCGTTTATTGATTTCTTCTGTGAGTTGTGACATATCTCAAGGGTGATAATTGGCTGCAAAGATATTAAAAAACAGTGGAATAAACGAATGAAACCGGGAGAAAGCCGTCTCGGACTATTCCGGATGAGGAAAATTTTCCGCCGCGGAGTGCTCCTGTTCGGTTGATAAGGCATTCCTGACCGCTTCTTCCGCATCCCATAGGATATGCCGGCCTTTATAGATTGCCGGAACCGCCGGCATCTTGCTTGATGGTGTTTCCGGTTATGCCGGAACGACTGTCCGGTGGTCGCAGCCTGTCTGTCGGTATCGGAAATATCCTTGTTGCATCTTTCGCCATGCCGGCAGCCGTCTTATGTGCTGGCGGTTCCCGTTCCGGCTGTCATTTCGCTATGACAGACAGTATCGGTGCCGGTCGCTTTTTCCCGGCCGGGCCTTCCTGCTGTGACGTTATGCCTCGTCGTCATCCAGCTTCAGTTCCCCCTTTTTCCACTGGTTGTATTTGGCAGCCAGGAAGCCGATGAACTTCCCTATCTGCCGGATGGCGGCTTCGGTTTCCTGCGAAATATCCTTTCCTTGCAGCCTCAGCATCCAGACGCCGTAAAGAGCTGTAAAGCAGGTCTCCAGTTCTCCGGTTTTCCGGTCGCCTTCCTTACTTCTGAGTTCGACGATGTAGGGCAGTGTAGCATAAAATGCCGAGGTGTAGATGGCATCCTGTCCGTGTTTGAGAAGACGCAGGTGCAGATCGGTCAGATCGATGAGGATGTTTTCATTGATCTGCAGGTGTCCGCTTTCCCGTTTTCCCTCCATGCGCATCATGTCGGCCAGATTATGGTACCACTGCCGGATTTCTTCCGTCTGTTCTGCCGGTATGCCGGTTGCGGCGAACCGGTTGACCAGCTGGTTGTCTATTTTTTCTTCATCCAGTCCGCTGGCGCGTAGCAGATCCTCTATCTGCCACATGTACAGTAGATATTCGGCGATATTCTCTTTGCGTTTTTGTTGTGCAATAAGCATTTTTTCGATCGGTTTATTGTTTCTTATTGTCTCGGGCGATTCCTGGAGAGGCGGGAATGCCGTCGGCCGGGATTATTTCGGATGCGGAGCGGGGACGAAGCCTCTGTTTTCAGCTGATTTGGACGGCTCTCTCGATTTCATGTATCTCTTTGAGGGCCGCGCAGAGCTTCCGCACCTCTTTCTCATCGTTGGTGTCGATGGTCAGATAGCCCTTGAAAAGACCGTCTTTGCATCCCAGATGCACGTTGATGATGTTGGCCGTGATCGTCTCGCTGATCACCTTCGTGATGATATTCAGCACGCCTCTGCCATCGATGCCGGTCAGTTCTATGGTCGAGGATTTCGGTCCCGCAGGCAAAATGCCGTCTGCCGCCTGCCGGGCGCTCTTTTTTCTCTTCTTGGACTTGCCCGACGAGATGACCGAGTTCATCAGCGAGGCCAGCGCGCCGGACGATTCTTCGGGCCGGGGTGCCTGCTGTTTCTGTGCGGCGGAATCTTCGTTCGTGGATGCGGATGTGGCGGTGTTCGTTTTCGCCAGTTTTTTCCTGCTGCTCTTTCTCAGAGAGAAGAGGTTGAAGAATGATGTGGATTTTTTGGGTTTGACAAGCTTTTTGATCTGATCCGAAATCGCCAGGTCGCCGTTGCCGAAACGGAAAAAGAGTTCGTCCCACTTTTGCAGCTTATAATAGTTCAGTAGTGTGACAATCGTGGGGTTGTCCAATTGCAGACCGTTAGTTTCAAGATATTCCTTGAGCAAATCTTGTCCCCGGTCGATGATGTTCTGCCGCTGATGGTTCAGAAACGACTGTATACGGCTGCGTGCCTTGGCCGTAGTGACCCAGCCGCGCCATTCCTCGCGTACTTTCTCCGTGTCGGCCGTGAGGATTTCGACCTGCTGTCCGCTGGTCAGCACCGTATTGATCGGGGCAAGCTGATGGTTGATGCGGGCGCCCTCCGCGCGCAGGCCGATATGGGTATGCAGGGCGAAGGCGAAGTCTAATGCCGTGGCTCCCTTGGGAAGTTCTTGCAGGTCGCCCTTTGGCGTGAAGACGTAAATCTCGGTCGAGAGCAGATTGAGGTTGATGGTATCCAGGAAGTCGAGCGCATTCGGTGCGGGGTTGTCCAGAATTTCCTTGATGTTCTTCACCCACTTGTCGAGCTCGTTATCTCCTCCGGTGATCTGCTTTCCCCGCTTGTATTTCCAGTGAGCGGCAAGGCCTTTTTCGGCAATCTCATTCATTCTTTCCGACCGGATTTGAATTTCGATCCAGTTACCGTCGGGGCCCATCACCGTCACGTGCAGGGCTTCGTAACCGTTGGACTTGGGGCGGCTGATCCAGTCGCGGATGCGGTCGGGATGCAGCTTGTAGACGCTTGTGATGGCGGTGTAAATACGCCAGCAGTCCGTTTTCTCCGTCTTTTCGCTCTCCGGCTGGAATACGATGCGCGCAGCGAAGAGATCGTATATTTCTTCAAAGGCAATCTGCTTCGTTTTCATCTTTCTCCAGATGGAGTAGATGGATTTCATCCTGTATTTGAAGCTATATTTCAGGCCTAAATCATCCAGCATGGAGACGATAGGGGCCGAAAAGGTCGTGAAGATGCGTTGCCGTGCCTCTTCCGATTCCTGCAGTTTGCGTTTCAGGTCGGCATATTCATCCGGATGCTCATAGCGCAGGCTCAGATCCTCCAATTCCTGCTTGATATTGAAAAGCCCGAGCCGGTAAGCCAAAGGTGCGTACAGATAAAGCGTTTCGCCGGCGATGCGCCGCTGTTTCATCGGCGTGAGGGCCTCCAGCGTCCGCATGTTATGGAGTCTGTCGGCAATTTTAATCAGAATCACGCGCACGTCTTCGGATATCGTCAGCAGCAGATTGCGGAAATTTTCTGCCTGTTCCTGTGGATTTTTAAGGGCGGGATGTTTTTCGTCGCAGGTATCTTCGGTCACGAAGCGGAGATTGCCTCCCGATATGTTGGTAAGGCCGCGCACCAGATTGGAGATCCGTTCGCCGAATTCGGCTTCGATATCTTCAAACGTGGTGTCGGTATTTTTTACTACGTCATGCAGTAACGCGCCGCTGATGGAGGTCGATCCCATCCCGATATCGTTGCAGACGATACGGGCCACTGCCAGAGGATGGCAGATATAGGGTTCGCCCGAGAGGCGACGGCTATCGCCGTGCGCCTTGCGGGCGAACTGGAAGACTTTGCGGATCAGGTCGGCCTTGTCTCCATTGCGGGTGCGGGCATATCCTTTCAGCAATGCCTCGAATTCCGCCTGTATTAGTGTTTCCTCTTCCGGAGTGATGGCTGTGAGGGGGTGTGATGTTGTCATGGTGTGTAGTTCAAAGTAGGTGTTATCTGACCCGGAGCCGTTTGCCGACCGATAGCTGATCGCTCTTCATATTATTCAACTGTTTGAGCTTTTTTATGGTCGTGCCGTACTTGCGGGCGATCTTGGAGAGCGTATCGCCTTTCCTGACAATATGATATGTCTTGCCGTTGGCCTGATAGCTTCCGTTTATATCCTGTTTTATGTATTTCTGGATGTCTCCGTTCTTGGGGAGCAGGGAGTCCGCTTTATAGCGGATGATTTCCTCTTCCCGGTCGATGTATTCATAGACCTTTTTGACCGGCAGCCGGAGCGGGCAGGCCTTATAATTGCCCGGTACGATGTCCCTGATGTATTGGGGATTGAGTGCCCGGAGCTGTTCCATCGGAATTTCGAGTATGGAGGAGATCTGGAGGAAGTGCGAAGTCTTTGTTACCATGAGGCTATCGGTGACCGGCGGCAATTCGGTCAGTACTGCGCAGAGGTTATGCTCGCAGTGATAGGTCATGATGTAGTTGGCGGCTATGAAGGCAGGGATATAGCCGCGGGTTTCGCGCGGCAGATAGAAATATATGTCCCAGAAGTCCTTTTTGCCGCCCGATCTCTTGATGGCTTTGTTGACATTCCCGGGGCCGCAGTTGTAGGCGGCGATGGCCAGCGTCCAGTCATTGTATAAAGTGTATAGTTCGAGCAGGTAACGGCAGGCGGCATCGGACGATTTGACCGGGTCGCGCCGTTCGTCGATCAGCGAGTTGATTTCCAGCTCCATCTTGCGCCCGGTAGAGGGCATGAACTGCCAGAGACCGGCTGCTCCGACCCGGCTTGTGGCCGTCGGCTTGAGAGCCGATTCGATGACCGGAAGATATTTCAGCTCCATGGGCATGTTATAGCGTCCCAGCGCGTCTTCGAATATCGGAAAGTAGAAATCGGATAGTCCCACCATATATTCCACCAGGTTGCGGCGGCGGTGTACATACATATCCAGATAGGATCTCACCACCTGATTGAAAGGCATGTCTATAATGGTCGGCAGGGCCCTCAACCGGGCGATATATACCGAGTCGGGCACATGGGGAACGTCGGCATCGCTGATGCAGTTGACATTCGTGTGGAGGAAATGGCGGTGCAGCCATCCGCTCAGAAGGGAATCGAGACCTGCGTTGAAGCTTTCCGGCATTACGATGGCCGAATCCCGGATCTGGGTCATGGCATCGGTGTAGGCGGAGTCGGTCCGGCCTGGGTCGACTTCGCCGGCTTCGTTGTCTAAAGCCGTATATTCATCTGCGGCAGACTGTGCTGTAACCGTTGTCGGCGTTGTCCAGATACAGAAAGTACAGCAGATGGCTATCAGAGGATACAATATTTTCTTCATGTGTTCAAATAGGGTCGTTAGTCAAGATGATTTTTAATGTGAAAGCTGTTTCTCAGAACGTGTAGGTGTAGCCCATCATCAGCACCGGCCTGTTATTGGCGTCGAGATCGGGCGAGACATCGAAGTGATAAAGAGAAGCATCTACATAGGCGTCGACCATGGCTACGAGATAGATGCCCAGCATGCCCACGACGCAATAGTCGCGGTAGTTGCGGTAAGAATTCTTTTTCCGCTTGAAAACCCGTTCGAGGTAATCATGTCTGCTTTTGACGTCATAGTTGGGCGGCAGAAAATCCATATAACTGGCATTGGGGCTGCCCAGCACGAGATCGCGGTAGGCGTTGGAGTAGGTCTTGTAATAGCGCTGGTTCCACTGGTAGCCGTAAAGCAGTCCCAGAAAACCGCCGTAAATGATGGGCAGTTTCCAGTATTTGCGGTTATAGATCTGTCCGCCGCCGGGGAAAAGGGCGGCATACCACACGGCCTTGGCCGGCACGGGATTGAAAGCCGTGGCATTGTCCCATTCGATTTCCGTCGACAGAGAGTCGTACACAGCCACGAGGTGAGGGATGCTGTCGTTGACGTAGTAGAGGTCTTCGCCCGGCATGGGGTTCTCCCACGGGGCGGGGATGGTATCCTGTATCGCCTCGGCCGCTGTTGCTGCCGCATATACGGAGTCGGCATAAGTAAGGGTGCCGCCAATCGTGTCGGCCGCGGTTTGGGCCTGGACGGTTGCGGGGCGGAGCATGCCGACGAGCAGGAGCAGCAGGGTCAGGGTGGTGATGTATTTACTCACTGGATGGAATGCAAGATGCTTGTTCTTTATCTATCGGTTGTTAATACTATCGAGCAGGGTGATGATATGTTCCAGTTCCTGGTCGTTTTTGAAAGGAATGGTGATTTTGCCTTGTCCTTTGTCGTCGCAGGTCATTTTGACTTGGGTGCTGAACATCTGCGAAAGCGTTTTGGTCAGGATGCCGTAGTGCTTGGACAGATCCGTGTCGGATTTTGGGGCCGGAGCCGGTCCTGCAAAGTCCGAAATCTTTCCTTCCAGCAGATCTCTTACCAAAGTCTCCACTTTGCGCACCGAAAGATCGGCCTTCCTGATCTGCTGAAACAGCTGCAGCTGCAGGGCGGGATCCTCTATCGGCAGCATGGCCCTTGCGTGCCCCATGCTGAGCGTCTTGTTCTTCAATGCCAGCTGTAACTCGGCCGGCAGTTTGAGCAAACGCAGGAAGTTGGCCACCGAGGCGCGGCTTTTGCCGACACGCTGTGCCAGTTCTTCCTGTGTTAGACCGGACTGTTCGATGAGTCCCTGATAGGCAAGGGCGATTTCTATGGCGTTGAGGTCTTCGCGTTGTATGTTTTCGATCAGGGCCATTTCCATGACCTTGTCGTCGCCGTCTGTACGGATATAGGCCGGAATGCGTTCGAGTCCGGCTTTCTGTGCGGCGCGCCAGCGGCGTTCGCCGGCGATGATCAGATAGGTGTCATCCTCTTGCTGGCGCAGCGTGACAGGCTGTATGATGCCGAGGTGCCTGATGGAGGCGGCGAGATCGTCCAATGCCTCCTCGTCGAAGTCCCGGCGGGGCTGGTTAGGATTGGGATGGATAAGCTCAATGTCGACATCGCTGATGGAAGAGCCGCCGAGGGTCATCGGCGTGTCGTCCATGGAAATCAAAGCGTCCAATCCGCGTCCTAATCCTGTTTTTTTCTGAATCATTGGTCTAAGTGGTTTGTGCAAAGATACGGCAAAAAACAGAGATACGCAAATTTCGGTTTTCTGTCTGCCTCAGATTTTGTAACTCTTAACGTTGCCGGTCTCCGAACTCGTTGTGGTTCAAGAGTCTTTGCCGGTGTCATGATGTTTGGCCAGCAGCTCGCGGGCCAGCATCAGATAGTTGCTGCTGCCTTTCGATTCCGGAGAATAGAGAAGGGCCGGCAGGCCGTGGCTGGGCGCCTCGCTGAGACGGATGTTGCGTTGTATGACGGTGTCGAAGACCAGTTTCTGGAAGTGGCGTTTGACCTCTTCATAGATCTGGTTGGCCAGCCGGAGGCGGGCGTCATACATGGTGAGCAGGAAGCCCTCGATCTGCAGTTTCGGGTTCAGCTTGGTCTTGATGATCTTGATGGTGTTCAGCAGCTTGCTGATCCCTTCGAGCGCGAAGTATTCCGCCTGTACCGGGATGATCACCGAGTCGGCAGCGGTGAGGCAGTTGACCGTGATGAGGCCGAGCGAAGGCGAGCAGTCGATGATAATGTAGTCGTAGAGGGGCCGCACGAAACGCAATTGCTTTCTGAGCATCAGCTCGCGGTTCTCCACGTTGAGTAATTCCAGTTCCGCGCCGACTAAGTCGATACGTGAACTGATGATGTCGAGCCGTTCCACACAGGTCGGCATGATGGCGTCGCCGATGGCGGCATTGCTGACCAGGCAGTCGTAGATAGAGGTCTCCACGCTCTTGAAGTCAATGCCGAGGCCGGAGGTACTATTGGCCTGAGGGTCGGCGTCGATGAGTAAAACCTTCTTGTCGAGGATTGCCAATGAGGCGGCAAGATTGATGGCGGTAGTGGTTTTGCCGACTCCGCCTTTCTGGTTTGCAATAGCAATGACAAGTCCCATGTTCGTAATAAATTTGATGCTGCAAAGTAAGCCTATTTCATCGGAGTAGGCAACTTTCCTGCGGCGATAATCGGAAAAGTGTTGATAAGTGCCTCTTTTTGTGGATAACTTTCCGCCCTGTTGATAGGAAACGCCTCCCGTAGGGCCGCGACGGCCTCCTGCTGAGTGTGAGCTGCCTGCCGTGCGGCGGGAGCGAGCGCATAGGATGATGGCGGTTGTCGCGTCGGGGCGGGAGGCGTTGCCGAGGGGCTTGCCGACAGGTGCCACAATCCTGGAAGCGGCCCGCAGGATGATATCAGTGCTGCGCCGGCCGGTCGGAGCGGAAAGTACAGGCTGTATGCTCCCCGGCCGGTTGCCGTTGGCCTTGAATATGCTATTTTTATCTCTCATTACCTGGCGGATACGGGGTCCTTTCCCGTCTCGGATAGTCGCTGTCAGTCTGAAAGTTTGTTCATTTCAATAAAAAAGAGTAAATTTGCGCAGTGACAAACTGCCGACCGGCCGCATAACGAGGTTCGGTGTCCGGCCGGTAGTCCGAAGTCAGATAACGGAACCTCTCGTTGTGGATTATCTCCAGAAAAGTTGTGCCCGACACGTATCAGGGTAGTGAAGAATGAAAAAAAACAATATCGTTGTCTCTCCTTATGCTTTGTTTTGCGGGTACGGCTGCGACCGAGGAGGTGAACGCCCTGACGCTGTGGATGAAGTCGGGGCAGAAAGTGGTGTGTCTGCTCGATGCACAACCGATAGTGACGTTCAAGGAGGCTGAAATCGTGCTGTCTACCCGGATGAATGTAGTGAGTTACCGAGCTGCCGATGTCCGTAAGTTTACTTATGTTTATGCCGACCCTTCCGGTCTGACGGCGGCGGGCGTTGCGGAAGCGGGTTTTTCTTTTGACGGCAATTGCATCAGGGCATTCAATCTTGAACCCTGGTCGGGAATAGAGGTCTACTCTGTCGACGGCCGGCTGTTGTCTAAAACCATTGCCGACGGCACCGGTCGTGCCATCATCTCCGTGATCGTCGCTTCCGGCAACGTCTGTGTGATAAGAACCTCGGTGGCCGACTTTAAAATCATGAAGCCATGAGCAGGACGTTATCGGTTCTTGTGCTTTTCGTGGCGATAGTCACGGGAGCCGCAGCGCAGAATGACGCCGTGTATATATATCGGAACGACGGCACGTTCAATGCATTCTTTAAAGATGAGATAGACAGCATCACGTATTCCCATTACGGTACCGACAGCCTGTATCATCGTGAATGGGAGATGCAGGTGGTTTACACGCAGGACAGTGTCTACAGGATTCCGCTGGCCGCCATCGACAGCGTCAGCTTCCAGGCGCCCGAGACGATTGTCAACAAGGAGGTGTTTGAACTGACTGCGGCCCACGATCCCTACCTGTCGGGGTGTGATACCGTATCGTTCACCTTGGCGCCGTCGACCCCGTCGGCCATGCGTCCTGCCAAGGACAATATCGTCGTGTCGACTTACGATTGCATGTCGTTCCCCGATGGTATCATGGCAAAGGTATTGTCTGTCTCAGTTGATGGCCAGGGGTATCACTACAACTGCCGGCGTGTGGGCCTGGAGAGTGTGTATGACCAGTTGGTGTGTATCGCCGAGGGATATATCGATGACGGCAGCGGTACGCCGGCGAGGAGCCGGGCGGAGACGTCGTGGCAGCGCGAGCTTTGGGATAGGAATTACAGCGGGACTTTGGAAAAGGGGGGCACCACCACCCGGTTTTCTGTCGACGATGCCGCCCGGATGGTGGTTACCGTCAACATTCAGATAGGCAAGGCTCCGTATTTCCAGCTCGATTTGCAGAATGATCTCAAAACCAAGGTGGATTTTAAGGCCACAAGTTCTTTTGAAAAGTACTATGAGAAGCAGATAGCCCGGGTGACGCTCGGCAGAATCTGGATACCGCAGTGTCCGCTGTTGTTCATAACACCCCGGCTGACCTTGTCTGCCTACTTTGCGGAGGGTGCTACGGTCAGCCTTGACTGTCAGGCGCATTATAACAGGACAGACAAGGTCAGCTTTATCTGCGAGGACAATGTCTGGCGTATATCTCACGCTCCGGCGAACGATGCCGGTGTAGATGTAGCCTCTCTTTCCATGGATGGGTATGCCGAAGTGGGTGTGATTCCCGACCTGCTGTTCTCGTTGTGCGGTTCGGCGACGGGATTGGGCGTCGAGTCCAGTGTCGGGCTGAAGGAATCGGTCGATTTTAAGTTCGACGCGGTGGCGGCATTTGACGAAGGTGCGTATGCGGCCCTGAAAGAGAGTCGGGTAAGAACGACCCTGCCGCAGAGTTTCAGGGCCTATGCCTCGGTAGGACTTTGGGGCGACGGAGTACAGCCTGCCTCCTGCAAATATTCAGTAGAGCCGCAGTTAGGTGTCGATAAACGTCTGCTGCCGGCGTTTACAATGCCGGTGTACACGCAGGGGGCGATGGCGACGACGGCTGTGTTGAAATCGGAGGTGTCGGGCGATCTTCTGCTGCCGGTCAGGATCGGCATAGCATTCTATGATGAGGACGACGCATTGATAGAAAAGCAATATAAGCCGGTAGACTATATCACGGAAAGCCAATGGAGCCTGAACGGACTGGAATGTACATTCCGTAATATGGAGGCCGGCAAGACCTATACGGCTTATCCTATAGTGAAGATCATGAACAAGGAGCTGAGGGCGGTGCCGTCGGCCGAATTTCCGGAATTGCATCTCTGTCCCGACGATAACCATCCCCACGCGATCGATTTAGGCCTGCCGAGCGGTACGAAATGGGCGTGCTGCAATGTCGGGGCTACCGTTCCCGAGGGGTACGGTGGCTATTATGCCTGGGGAGAGACGTATGAGAAGTCGGAGTACACGGAGGAGAATTGCACCACTTGGGGAAAGGCGATGGGCGATATTTCCGGAAATCCCCAACACGATGTTGCCTGTGCCCGCTGGGGCGGGAACTGGCGTATGCCGACAAGTGGTGAGTGTGAAGAGTTGTGTAATCAATGTGTCTGGACCTGGGTGAGTGTGAACGGAAATACGGGTCATCGTGTTACCGGTCCGTCCGGCGGTTCTATCTTTCTTCCCGCTGCCGGTTTCCGCAACGGGTCGTCGCTCTACGGCGCTGGTTCCTACGGCTTCTATTGGAGCTCTACGCCCAACGAGAGCGATACGATCGGCGCGTACGAGCTTAACTTCGGTAGTGGCAGTCACTACGTGTACTATACCGGTCGCGGCTATGGGCAGCCAGTGCGCTCCGTTTCAGAATAAAAGCGAAGCGTTTTGATTTATTTAATTCATTTGTTTTATTTCCGTGGGGCATAAAAGGCCCCACGGTCGGATACCCGCGAAGCGGGTCGAAATTTTTAGAAAATCTTTTAAGGGCGGTCTCATGGAGGCGTTTATGTGCAAACGCCTCCATGGGATCGTTTCTTTGGCTGAAGGTCGCCCTTGCCGCAGATCGGCGAGGGCCTCTTTGCTGCTATCTGTTGTTTCATCCGGAAAATTTCATGCCTCAATCTCGATATAGTCCTATCGAATGTCTTTATTTTACCACTCATTTGAAAGGAAAGCGGATATCTTTGCTCCCACATTTATCAACTTTAAAAAGGAAACGATGAAATATACGGAAATCGGAAAGACGGGGATGCGCGTATCGCAACTCTCATTCGGAGCATCGTCGCTCGGCGGTGTGTTTCATGATATCGACAGAGGCAAGGCCATCGAGGCCGTTCATGTAGCCGTCGACGGCGGCATGAACTTTATCGACGTGTCGCCCTATTACGGTCACTACAAGGCGGAAGAGGTGCTGGGAGAGGCGCTGAGACAGATTCCGCGCGACAAATACTATCTCTCGACCAAGGTGGGACGTTACGGCAAGGACGGCGTGAACCTTTGGGACTACAGCGCAAAGCGTGCCGTGGAAAGTGTATATGAGAGTATGGAGCGGCTCGGTATCGACCACATCGACCTGATCAACGTTCACGACATAGAATTCCAGGCATCATTGCCCGGCGGCCTGCAGAAAGTGGTGGATGAGACGTTGCCGGCACTCTGCGAGCTGCGCTCCAAGGGTGTGGTGGGGCACGTGGGCATCACCGACCTCCAGCCGGAAAATCTCCGCTGGGTGGTGGAACATGCCGGTGACATGGTAGAGTCTGTGCTCTGCTTCTGCCATTACAGCCTCAACGATGAACTGCTGACGGAGTATTTCGACTTCTTCGAGCAGCGCGGCATCGGCATCATCAATGCCTCTCCGCTCTCGATGGGCCTGCTCGGCACGCGTGGGGTACCCGCCTGGCATCCGGCGCCGAAGGCCCTTGTCGAGGCATGTAGCCGTGCCGTGGAATACTGCAACGCGCAGGGCTATCCGGCCGAAAAACTCGCCATACAGTATGCCATCTCCTCGCCCCGGATCGCCACCACGCTGTTCAGCTCTGCCAATCCGGACAATGTGCGCAAGAACTTAGCGTATGCCGAGGAGCCGATCGACTGGCAGCTGGTAGAGAAAGTGCAACAGATCATTGGTCCGCAGATGCGTGTGCGGTGGAAGAATTCGTAATCCCATGCTGATCATAGATTCTCACAGCCATCTCTGGCTCCGGCAGGACACCGCTGTCGACGGGCAGCGCATCTGTACCCTGCCCGGCAATGGCTCGCGCTCCCTGTTTTTCGGCGAGGAGCGGCAGATGTTGCCCCCGTTCATGACCGACGGACGCAATACCGCCGAGGTGTTTCTCTCTAACATGGACTATGCACAGGTGGCGGCGGCCGTGGTGGTGCAGGAACTCATCGACGGCAATCAGAATGATTATCTTGCGGAGGTCATCGCCGGTCATCCCGGCCGTTTCTTCTGTATGGGCATGGCCGCTACGGCCGATGAAGCCGTTGCCCTCCGCGAAAAAGGTTTTGGTGGGGTGGCCCTCGCCGGTCACCGCATCCATACGCCGCTGACCGACATGCTTCCGATGTTCCGCCGCATGGAGGAACTGGGCATGGTGCTTTCTCTTTGCCTGCATGAAGACAACCATCAGCTGGGGGAAGTGGAAGAGATCGTGCGTCAGTGTCCGGGGCTGAAGATTGCCATAGGCCATTTCGGCATGGTGACCACCGCCGGATGGCTCGACCAAATTCGGCTTGCCCGCCATCCGAATGTGATGATAGAGTCGGGCGGCATTACCTGGCTTTTCAACAGCGAGTTTTATCCTTTCCCCTCTGCCATCAGGGCCATCCGCCGGGCCGCTGACGAGGTGGGCATGGACAAACTGATGTGGGGCTCCGATTATCCGCGCACCATCACTGCCATTACCTACCGCATGAGCTACGATTTTATTGTGAAGAGCGGGGAATTCAGTGAAACGGAAAAGCGGATGTTTCTCGGCGAGAATGCCCGCCGCTTCTACGGCTTCGGCGAGTTGCCCGTATTACCTTATATAAAGAATATGTCAGAATGAAACCGCAACGACGTTATCTTCTTCCCTTGACTTTGGTGTTCAGCCTTTTCTTCCTCTGGGCTATCAGCAGCAACCTGCTGCCCACGATGATCAGACAGTTGATGAAATCGTGTCAGCTGAACACTTTCCAGGCCTCTTTTACCGAAAGTGCCTATTGGCTGGCCTATTTTATCTGTCCCATACCCATCGCCATGTTTCTCAAGCGCTACAGCTATAAGGCCGGCATCATTTTCGGTCTTTCGCTTGCCGCGCTGGGGGCCTTTCTTTTCTTCCCCGCCTCGTCGGTGAATGCTTATGGGCTCTATCTCGCCATTTTCTTCCTCATCGCCACCGGCATGTGTTTCCTGGAGACGGCGGCCAATCCTTATGTCACCGTGCTCGGCAACCCTGCGACGGCGCCCCGCCGCCTCAATCTTGCGCAGGCCTTCAACGGACTGGGTGCTTTCATCGCGGCCATGTTTCTGAGCAAGGCCGTACTGACAAGCGGCGACTTTTCGTCGGTCTATCTCATTCTTGGCGGTGTGCTTGTGGCGGCCGCTGCGGTCTTTCTTTTCTCGCATCTGCCCAGAACAGAGGATGAGGCGGCGGAAACTGCCGCTGACAACGGTCCGCTTATAGACTTCCGGGTTCTCCGCCGCAGTCATCTGCGTTGGGGTGTCATTGCCCAGTTTATGTATAACGGCGGCCAGACCGCTATCAACAGTCTCTTCCTTGTCTATTGCTGCACCTATGCCGGCATCGACGAGCATACGGCCACAACTTTTTTCGGCCTTTATATGCTTTGCTTCCTCGTGGGCAGATGGGTGGGGACATGGTTGTTGGGGAGGTTCCTGCCGCAGCGCATGCTCCTTGTCTATGCTTTGGCCAACGTCGTGCTGTGTCTCGTGATCGCACTTTGCGGGGGCATGGTGGGGCTGTATGCCATGATGGCGGTGTCGTTCTTCATGAGTATCATGTATCCCACTCAGTTCAGTATGGCCCTGCAGGGTCTGGGAGCCCAGACCAAAAGCGGCTCGGCCTTCCTGGTGATGGCTATCGTGGGCAACGCCTGCCTGCCGCAGCTCACGGCTTATGTGATGAACGTCTGCCCCGACTACTATTATGCGGCATACGTTATTCCGATGGTATGTTTCGCCTTCTGTGCCTATTACGGATGGCGTGGATATAAAGTAAAAGATTAAAAAACGAACAGAAATATGAAAGCAGTACAGATCAGCGTTCCCGGAACGCTTAATACAGTAGAAATAGAGAAACCAGAAATAAAGGCCGGCCAGGTGCTTGTCCGTCTGAAATATGTCGGTTTTTGCGGTTCCGACCTCAACACCTGGCGTGGCCGCAATGCGCTGGCCAAGATGCCCGTTATACCCGGTCATGAGGTGGGCGCGGTGATAGAGGCCGTAGGTGAAGGTGTGCCGGAGGGACTGAAACCGGGCATGACGGTGACACTCAATCCTTATACCAGCTGCGGCAAGTGTGCGGCATGCCGCAGCGGTCGTGTCAATGCCTGCGAGCATAACGAGACCCTGGGCGTACAGCGTGATGGCGCGATGTGCGAATATGTGGCTGTGCCGTGGGAGAAGGTCATACCGGCCGGATTGCTTACCGTACGCAATTGCGCTTTGATAGAGCCGATGAGCGTAGGTTTTCATGCCGTAAGCCGCGGCGAGGTGACCGATATCGACGTGGTGCTGGTTATCGGTTGCGGTATGGTGGGCATGGGCGCCGTTGTGCGTTCGGTCCAGCGCGGTGCCACCGTTGTGGCCGCCGATATTGACGACGGTAAACTGGCCCTTGCCCGTCGTATGGGCGCCAGCTATACTGTCAATACCGGGACAGAGGATGTCGCCCTCCGTCTGAAAGAGATAACCGGCGGTTATGGTCCTGATGTGGTGATTGAGGCGGTAGGCAGTTCCGCTACCTATCAGATGGCCGTCGACGTGGTGGCATTCACCGGCCGGGTGGTTTGCATCGGCTACGCCAAAAGCGAAGTATCGTTCCAGACAAAATACTTCGTACAGAAAGAACTCGACATCCGCGGATCGCGTAATGCCATGCCGCAGGACTTCCGGGCCGTCATCCACTATCTTGAGAAAGGCACCTGCCCGATGGACGAACTTATCACACGCGTCATTCGTCCGGAAGAGACGCAAGAGACGATGCAATGGTGGGACAAGAATCCCGGCCGAGTGTTCCGCATACTTGTAGAGATGTAAAATGCAGCGGGATAATGAATCTGCCGGGGGCTACAGCGTAAGACATTACGCGCAACCCGTGAAACGCTATTGCCAGACGCTCGATCTCAGGGACGATCCGGAGTTGATCGCCGAGTACCGACGGCTGCATAGTGAGGCCGAACATTGGAGAGAGATACGCGACGGCATACGTGCCGTCGGTATCCTTGAAATGGAGATTTATATTGTGGGTAGCCGGTTGTTCATGATTGTGGAGACGCCGCTCGATTTCGATTGGCAGTCGGCTATGGAACGTCTTGCCTCCTTGCCGCGGCAGGCGGAATGGGAGCGGACGGTCGATCGGTTTCAGCAATGCCGCGAGGGGAGTACATCGGCAGGTAAGTGGCGGCTGATGGAGCGTATGTTCCGTCTTTATGACTGATTTCGCCGTTATTTCTTTCCTCTGTCGCGGTATTGCTGCGGTGTCATTCCCACCTCTTTTTTAAATAGGCGGTTGAAGTAGGAATGGTCGAAATATCCGATGGCGTAGGCGATGGCCTTCACAGGCATATCGCCGGTGGTGAGCAGTAGTTGGGCATGTTCCATCTTCCGCTCTATGATGTAGCGCATCGGTGTTATGCCCATTTCGCGGCGGAAAGTGCGGATAAAATGGTCTTTCGACATGCACGATAATTCCACCAGCTGTTCGAAGTCGACTTGCCGGTGGATGTTCTGTCTCATGTACTGGATCGCTTTCTGTATGCGGCTGTCGCAATTTTTTGTCTTAGGTTTGGCCTCCGCCAGGAAGCGGGCGATGAGTTGATAGATGATGCCGCGGGACTCTACCTGCTCAAACAGCATGCGCATTTTATTGCGGCGCAGGCTCTCGAACAGGCCCCGGCTGTTGTCGTAGCTTGAGGGAGCGGACTGCGTCAGGTGCATTTGCGGATTGAGTTGGCAGAGCCGATGGCAAAGTTGTCTTTCCAGTTCGCCGGCTTGAAGGCAGAACGGGAATTTCCAGTCTTCTAAGATGCGGAGCGGAGAGCGCGGATCTTCGTAGATGTGGATGTAGTAATGCTCGAAGTGCCCGTGACAGATGTCGTCGTGCTTTACGAATGGCGGTATGAGATACAGATGATGCGGCTGCAGTTCATATTTATTGCCGGCAATGTTTACGATGGCAGTTCCCTCGGTGACAAGATAGATGCGGGCGAAAGGGCTGCTCACATCGGTCCAGTTCCAGTCGGCGTCATGTATGGCATGGCCGACGTTGAGCGTGAGAAATTTCAAGTCGTCGATGGATATGCTCATGGTTTCCTGGCGTTGTTGTTGGCATCTTGTTTTTTCGATGGCAAAAGTATGTCTTTTTATTTGATCCGGCAAGACGGCAGTCGATATTGTGATATAGAACTTTATTTTTTCGTCGCCCTTATGGATGTCATACGCAAATTTAAAGGTTGTTCCGCAAGATATTCTCATGGAACAACCTTTTTTTTATAGTGGATATATCGATGACCGGTTGAATGTCGCAAAAATTTTATCGTACAGTCATTCCTCAATGTATTCTTTTATGAAGGACCGCTATCGATATCATATTATTTCCAATATTCTTCCAATCTCCGGGCTTCTTCTTCGGTAATAGGGGCGACGGCACCATGTTTGGGCGAGATGCAACCATTCATTTGCATACGTCCTTCGCCGAAACGCCCCAGAGAGGTGAAGTTTTGGAAGTCGGTGGTTTCCATGAAGCCGAAATTATGGGGATTGATACTGAAGATGTCATACATCAGTATCCAACGGTTCTCACCGATAAGTTTATACATCGTAGGGGCTTCGCACGACCCGTTTTCAGCATCGATTTGCTGCGGTTGGTATTGGTAGCCGCGGTTGATATGGTTGGAAATGGCCATCTTGATACCTCCGGGGTTTTCTTGCGTGCAGTAGGTCATGCAGTAGCGGCCGTCGGGCATGGGGACGATGTCGGCGTCCAACACTTGTATATTCTCATCGGGATATTCGAAGAGTAACTGGGGTTCGGTTATGAGGCGGGTGAATTCATCGTCGGCATAGGCATAGTAAAGTTTGGTTTTGCCTCTGCCTGTAGGACGGATAGTGAAATAAACCATCAGTTTACCCTCTTCGGGGTCGTAGATGGTCTCTGGTGCCCACGCGCAGCCCAGCTCGCCGAAACGCGTGGGGAAGGCTTCGTCGATTCGGAAGGATGTGTGCGACCAATGAATGAGGTCTTTCGATTTCATTAATACCAAAGCCCGGTTGTTGCCCCAGTCGTATTTTTCACCGTCCCGCTCCCATTCTGTATCTCGGTAGCCCTCTTTTTTGCCGAAAATATGAAGGTCGGTAGCTGCAATATAGAATGTGCCGTCCGGCCCGCGGTAAATGTGTGGATCCCGGATGCCCCGTTGTTGTGCGATGCTGTCGCCACGGACTACGGGAAGATCTTTGTTAAGTGCCGTCCAGTTATATCCGTCGCGGCTCAGAGCCATGTGCAGGCTGTGATCGGCATCTTTGTGATAAACCATCAGGTAGGCCGCTAAATTTGTTTCGGGTATGAGTGATGTTACCCCTTTGTCCGTGGCGGGGATGGGTTGGATGGTGCCGTCCGTATTGTAATGGAGCGGTTCGGCGATGACCGAACGGCTGTAGCTGGTGCCGTCGGGCAGCCCTCCGTTGTGAGAGAAGAAGAGCCACTGCTCTTTGAACTCTGTGATGGCAGGGTGCGTGGTGTTGGAGTTACCGGCAATTTCGCTGATGATGCCCTGTGGCGTGTAGGGGCCGAACGGATTGTCGGCTGTGGCGTAGGCGATTTTCTCCGGCCACCCCGAGGCGTAGGTAAGGTAGTAACGTCCTTCGTGTTTATGCATCCATGGTCCCTCTGTGAAGCCGGGAACCTCTATGCGGTGTATTTCGCCGTCTATTTCGGTCATTGAATCTTTCAGGCGGGCCATGTAGCATTCTCTGTTGCCCCAGACGATATAAGGGGTATTGTCATCGTCTACGAAGATAGCCGGGTCGATACATGCCCACGAGTGGCTGGAGTCGAAGCAATCTTTGTGGGTGAGCAGAGGTTTGACCAGGGCATCTTTGTAGGGGCCTGTGATCTTGTCTGCCACGGCCACCCCGATTCCGCACCAGTTCGTCGATACGAAGAAATAGTATTTGCCGTTCCGTTTGACCGGATGCCCGGCATAGGCCTGTTTGCTCTCGGCCCATGTGAAGTCTTCGATGCGTAGCGGAGATGGGTATTCTGTCCAATGACGCAGGTCGGTGGTACTGTAAAGTAACCAGTCGGGCATTACATAGTTGTTTTGTCCGCCTTTGGCATCGTGCCCGGTGAAGAGCCACAATGTGTCACCCTCTGTCAGCATGGCGGGATCGGAGGTGTGTTTGTCGCGGATGATGGGATTGCCGGTACTCTCGAAATCGTGCCTCAGGACATAGCCCCATTGTTGTTGTATGCGGTCCAGTTCTTCTTGTGTCACTGAGATGACGGATCCGTGCCGCGGAAAGAAATTCTTGCGGAATGACTGCGGCTGACGGTCAAATGATTTCAGGCCGTCGGCCGTCTGGAACTCGTAACGCCCCGAGCCGTAAAGATCATACATCAGTATCCATCGGCCGGAACCGTCGTGCAGAGGAAAGACGCTGCTGCCCTCTACGCGGGTCTGCGTACCGGCATAGGCATCCAGATACTTGAAATCTTCCTTCCACGGACCTGTCAGCCGGCGCGATGTTGCCCGTTGTATGCCGTTTTTGATTTCTTTGCCGGTCGCATCTTTCGTATTGCCTGCATAGAAAAGGTGGAAGGTTCCGTCTGGCGCTTCTATGATATCGTTGTCGATTGACCCATATTTGGCTGCGAACAGCTGTCGTGGTTCATCCTCGAAAGCCGTGAAGTCTTGGTTGGCATATGCATAATAGGTGATAAGCGACTTGCGGTCGTTGCGCTGGAGTGTGAAGTAAATCATGTATTTCTTGGCCCGTCGGTCATAGATGGTTTGCGGGGCCCATACCCAGTAGGCGTCACCGAAATGTTCCGGATACGCTTTGGCCAGATTGATATGTGCATGGCTCCAGTGTACCAGATCGTCCGACCGCATTAGGACGATGCCGGGATTTTCATTCCACCCGTTGGTGGCGGTACTCATGTCCGTGGCCACGATGAGATATTCTCCTTTTTGTCCGCGTAGGATATGAGGGTCGCGTATGCCGCCGCTCTCGCTGATGGAGTCGCTGCCGATAATGGGCTGGCCGCCGTTCAACGCATACCAGTTTTGGGCGTCTTCACTCACGGCAAAGCGTAGGTGTTCCTGTAGGGTTTTGTCGCCACCGCCTTCGAAATAGGCGAAGAGATATCCGGCAAATGTCGGGGATTTTTGTGCCTGGATACTCAACGTCAGGCATAGGGATAATAATAGAAGTACACGTTTCATTGTATTGTGAATGTTTTTTGTTTCTGTTCTTGATAGATTCGTTTTGAAATGTAAATACATGAAGATGCGAAGAGCTGGCTTCTTCTGCTGTTTGTGCTCTGCTGTTATTCTTTCATATCCTTACATTCTCTTATGGGATATTACTTTTCCACAAAGGTATGGAAAGAATGGGGTTGGAGGGAGACATTCAGGTACTTTCGGCCGATTTGTACATTTACGGTGCGTTGTTCGTCGGTCTGATTGGCCGTGACAACGACGCGCTTTCCGTCGGGCCGTCGGAAAGCGATGACGGGTGTGCCGTTTGTAGTTTCGCGACTGGCATAGGCAAGAACATGGCTGCCGGGTTCGACGAAATGAGAGAAGTGTTTCACGGCGTAGAATTCGGGCGTGTAGTTAAATGTCCTGTTTTCGGAGTTCACCTTGATGAGGGCATTTTGTTTCCAGCCCCACGAACTGCTTCCTTGGTCGCAGAGAATGAAGTTCCAGATAAAGTATTCATCGCAACCGCGGCCGATGTAGTCGCACAACAGATGGAAAGTATGCTCACCGGCCTGCCAGTTCATCTGTCCATTGCCGCATTCGCTTTCCGTGCTGACCAGGTGCAGGTCGGGATAACGTTCGCGCAGGGCATCGAGATTTTCGCGGCCTTCCCATTGGAGGCCGATGCCCTGGACTTCATCTTTTACCCCATCTACAATTTTCTCTACATAGTCCAGCCGGTTCGTGTTGAATGTACCGATATAGGTTTTTACTTCCGGATGCTTCTTGCGAAGGGTAGGTGCCAGATAGTCACGGTTGAAACGAATCGTGCCGTCGGCTGTCCATGCACAGCCCGGATAGGCAGTGTAGGAGTAGGCCTCGTTCTGATACATTATCATGGTGATAGGGATTTTTTCTTCGGCATAGAGATCGATGAAGCGGCAGAACATATCGGCATAAGCCTGCAAATAGCGCGGATCTTGAATCATATAATCCTGTGCGGCCAGTTTACGTGGGAATTTGCCTTTCTGCTGTCCGGCCATTTTCACTTCGTTTTCATCCGCTTCGCCGATTCCTTCGAAAATCAGATAATCTTTTTCCTTCTGCATAGTGTTCCACTGGCTTGATTTGACGGGATAATCCTGATTGATTTTCATCCAGGTGGGTGGGCTCCAGGGAGAGAGCCAGAATGTCAGTGCAGGCTGGTATTTCTGTGCTTTGCGGATGAGGCGGATGACGTTTTGTTTGTCGTGCTCGATGTTGAAATAACGGAGTTGGAAATCTCCGCTTACAGTGTCGCATGAGTACCATGCCCGGCTGTAGTCGTTGGCATTCATTGTCAGGCGTCCGCGAGTGAATTTCAGGTCGCCGTCGGGGGCAAAGAGGCGGCGCATCACCTCTTCCTGCTCATCGGAGGAAAGCAGTTCTATGGCATCAAGGTCCAGTTCGTTGAAGCACGTTCCCCAGGCTCGGAATTCATGTCCGGGATCTGTGTCTGTGATAATAAGTGTGGGCGTTTGTACGCTGTTACCGGTAAGACTCACGCGCTTGGATGTTTGCCATGGTCGCTCTTCAGTGGTTGTGTAGTGATTGAAGGTTTGTGCATCAATCTGTTCTGTAAGCAACAGGCCGAAGGTGAAAGCATAAATAAGTTGTCTTTTCATTCTTTGGGAGTTGTTTTAGATTATGATTTTGTTTGTGTAAATAGATGTTTTCGGATATACCCCAGTTTGGGATAAGAAAGTAATTGGAAAATTTGGTATTCTTAGATTGTTATTGTGTTTTTATATTTGGGGTATCTATCTTTGATTCAAATTTTCCATTCACATACTTTGTGGCTACACCTTGTCCATTGGCTTTGCCCCCTTGATAGGACCGGTCCATGTAAATGTAACTCCGGGAGAATAATACGGATCAAGAAGTTGTGCGTTATTGCTACAATCAATCCACTTATCTTCCAATGTGTAGATTTGTGCATTGCCACATAAAAATAATGAGGTAAGGACAAGAAGGAGTGTTGTTAATTTTGATCTCATGTCATATATGATATTTATTAATACGCTATTAATAAATAAGCGTAAACCTCTTCACTATGCTACTATACAGAGGCTCTGGACTGCCAACTATGAGTAACAAGTAAAAAAGCTCACGCTTTTGGTATATATGACAATCCTTGAAAACTGAGATATACCCTTCTGCGTGAGCGTCATTGCTTGTTATCTGCATAGTTTTGAAAATTGTCCAGATTTTCAGTATCAAATAATCGCGTGTTTGACGCTCATCTTCGATATGTCTCCAATACGCTTGGATATGGGCGAATTGCATTTACAAAGATACGAAGAATTTGTCAAATACTCTTGAACAATGACTATGTTTTTTACTTGATAACATATATATTGGGTTTATTTGTTTTGTGTTTTAATATTTTGTCGTAATTCAGAATTTTAAACTCAAGGTTAAATACCACTTTGGTCTAAAGGTAAATTATAAAATTATATCAAAGTGCTTCTTTTTTGAAAAATTGCTCATTGCCGATTATTTATGAGAAATACATTCCTGTTTTTTAGAAGGTCCCATATTGGATTACTAATACAGAATCTTTAGCAAAGTGTGGATATTCTTATTGTATCGACCGATGCAATTTGTGAAACGGTATAATGTCCGATTGTATGGCATTGTTGGGGTGTGGATAGCTTCCGAATAAAACTTCAGAAAAATAGGCGGATTGTTCTCTGAAAAGGAATGAGATTTTCACAAAAAGGGCCCCTTTTCACGAACATATGTTCATGAGCAAAGTAAGTTAACTTCGTTGGCAAAGTAAGTTAACTTAAATGGCCGATGAACATATGTTCATAAAAACGGGGCCTTTTATCCTGACTATGCCTAAATTTACTTCACACAATTTGTTGTTATTTCCTGTTTCACTTCA
>CAZMOE010000010.1:0-77565 GCA_964567855.1 uncultured Prevotellaceae bacterium | reverse complement strand
CGGAAAGAAGATAAAAAAATAGTAATAATCAGTCGGCAATTGAGGAATAATACAAAAGGGCTATTATAGACAATCGGATGAGGGACATCTTTATTCAGATGTCCCTCATTTGATTCGAAAACTCCCAGTAAACATTTTGCCAAAAATGTGCACCTTTTCATGAACATAGGTTCGTTGGCAAAGTAAGTTAACTTAGTTGGCCATTTAAGTTGACTTAAATAGCCTATGAACATATGTTCATGAAAACGGGTATTTTTCTCTCTTCTCACAACCTACGATTTAATGGGGCGTTCAGTAGCTCTCCCCTCTTTCGGAAGGTAACAGAAAAACGATTGTCAAATAAAACCGCATCATGTAATAAATCCGGTGGCCGATGTACCCACAAAGCAAAGTTTCAAACTCCAGGCAATGCTGCCATCGAAGTTGTTTAAAACGAAATTAGAGAAAACCCAATAACCCATGAATAAGAAAAATTTTACATTTATGAACATGTCTGGAAAATCCTATTTTGCAACTACCGTTTGTGCTGTTGCTTTATCTCTATGCCTTAACAACTGTCACGAAGACCGTAAGACACCGGCAATATTTCCCGGTCAAAAATGGGTGGATAATAACGGTAAGCATATTAACGCTCACGGAGGAAACATCATCAAGGATGGCGACACATGGTATTGGTATGGCGAGCGCCGCAATACCGAAAACAGTTATGGTCCGATGCCGGGAGTGAGCGTGTATAAATCCTCCAATCTTGTAGACTGGACAGATTGCGGCGTAGCTCTCGCTACCGTTAACGAACCAGATCATATGCTGGAAGCCGGTTGCATAATAGAACGTCCGAAAGTGATGCGCAATCCCAAAACCGGCAAATACGTGATGCTATTCCATCACGAACTAAAGGGGCGTGGATACGAAGCGGCACGTGTAGGATTTGCAGAGAGTGATACTCCCGAGGGGCCTTTCGTTTTCGTTAAAAGTCTGCGGCCAAATGCAAAGTCTTGGCCAAGCGACTGGAGCCGGCAACAGCTAGACCAGGCTATGGCACTTAATATAGCAGATTACAAAAAGTGGTGGACACCCGAATGGTATGCCGCTGTCAATGCCGGACTCTTTTTAAACCGCGATTATGACGGCGGACAAATGAGCCGAGATATGACTGTATATATTGACGATGACGGCAAGGCGTATCACATCTATTCATCGGAAGAAAATTTGACACTGCATATAGCAGAACTCTCCGACAATTATATGGACTATACTGGCAAATACGTAAGAATTGCTCCGGCAGGACACAACGAAGCCCCTACTATATTGAAGCGGGATGGCAAATATTGGATGATAACCAGCGGATGCACAGGCTGGGCACCCAATGAGGCCAGGATGTTTTGGGCAGAAAATATATTCGGCCCTTGGCATCAAGTGAAAACTCCGTTTAGAGGTGAAAAGGTGTCGACATCCTTCGATTCGCAAGGCACTTTTATCATACAACTCCCAAATGCTGACAAATATATTTTCATGGCCGACCGTTGGAGCCCCGATAGTTTATCGGAATCTCGTCACATTTGGCTGCCCATCCAATTTGATGCCAGTGGCTCACCGATTTTAGAATGGCAAGACAGCTGGACAATGGCAGAGTGATGTGCCAGCATTACCACGGTGCTAAGCTGCAACTTTCACAGACTTACAACTGAATTTGATTTTACCTTGAAAAGAACTTCAAGAGAGCCTTGAAGACTCTTGGGGATCTGCTCGT
Organism: uncultured Prevotellaceae bacterium; assembly: GCA_964567855.1. Taxonomy (GTDB): domain Bacteria; phylum Bacteroidota; class Bacteroidia; order Bacteroidales; family UBA3663; genus Liminaster. The sequence continues at coordinate 75,815 of CAZMOE010000010.1, read as the reverse complement.
GAGATTCGGAGAGATTCTTTTTGATGACAAGATTTCTCTAAAATAGGCTTTTTAAAGAACAACTACATAGGAGCATATAAAACTTTTTTACCACCTAAAATATAGATGTGTCCTGAGATCGGATTATTGTCCAGATTCCACCAAAGGCCATAGATGCGAAAGAAAGAATTGGCAGGTTCTATACAATCCCCATTTATAGAAGATCCTGATGCATTAAAAAGCCAATCCAAACGTTGTGAAGTAAAACTTAATTCGCAGGTTTCACGGTGATTCCAATCGTTCTCTACATCAAGTTTAGCACCTTTGCCATCGGATGCGTCCAATCGATTGAAAAATGATTGAATAGCATTAATATTACGTTGAGGGTCATTACCTCCTACAACGGAACATATTCTTGTGCCAAGATAATTCTCTGCCAGAACTTTGGGAGTATTACAGGCCACGGGCATAGCTCCGGAAAAATATTCAGGATAAGCAGTTAACATATTCCATACTCCGTAGCCTCCCATCGAGCCACCAAATATGTACGATTCTGTCCCTTCTGCTATACTGTATTTATCTGTCAATGCTTTCAAAGCCGGTAAAAAAACATCATCCCATTGATGACCGTCAGGAGCCTGCGGAACAAGTATCCGTGCATGGTAACCATTCTCTTTTAGATAATTATATATATCTTCCACAGCCTGCGTTTGTAACTGAGCTTTATTATCATTGCCTCGAGCACTACCCCCATGAAGATATATTACAATAACTTCTGCTTTCTGAATATCGGAATTTATAACTGACATACGATAATTTAGATTGACCCCGGCAAAATCTTCATTTTCGCATGAAAATTCATTCTCTGTTTCAGCATTAGCCATCAACGAAGTTAATACAGCCATTACAAATGTTATAACTATAGTCGTCCGCATAGATTTTCTTTGGTGATTGGTTGACAAATAATAAATGGATTTTAAACATTTATAAATAAGTAGACTATCCAACAATCATTAGGTTTAATTTACTACTGGTGCGATAAAAATCGCGTTGGTTCAAATACATGCCAATATATTATTAACAGTGATTGGATTTTTATCGCACCATTAATATTTAAAATAAATTATCCTTATTGTACTATACGATTCCCTATAAAATCAAACATCTAATTTATACAAGAGAGATTCTCTATCGGGATAGTTGTATTCAACTTGCAAATCAGATTTGTCTATTTGTTTGAAGCCGGCGCGTTCATAAAATGAATGTGATTTTGTCGCCACTGAAGGAGTGTCCAAAATAATATGACGATAACCTTTAGCGTTAGCAAAATCCAAAAAAGTTTCATATAAAGCCAATCCCACCTTTTTAGATCGAAAATCCGCTCTTACGAAAAACTTCTTAAGTACACTCCAATCATCATTGATCCTCATCAAACCGATGGTCCCTACCACCTCTCCATTCGCTATAGCCAACCAAAAATTACCACCTTTATTGATATAAGCTTCAAAGATATTATTCAAATCAGGTTGCTCTTCAATAGAAAGATTTATTTTGGCTTCTTTATTTTGAATGTCAAGAATAAGACCTATCACTTCAGACTTATATCTTTCGGCATATTGAACTATGTCCATAGTCATATTATTTTTACCTTTGTTTTTATTCCACTTGCAAAAGTAATTAAAAAAAATTGGATTCCGGACAGTTACTATAAAATTGTATTAATGCATCTATCATTCTACCTCCAACACTATTGAGAATTCAATCATGATGATACATTAGAAATCTTCTAAACACGTATATGGGACTTCACAGCTTACCAAACAATCGTTTGCAAAGATAATAATATACTAAAATTTAACGACTTAAAAAAATGACAAGAAATAATAAACATATGCTATGAATTGCGGAGTTCTTTATTTTTTCCTAATGTCAAGAGTATGTAACTTTGCAATGTAAGCTGATCAATTAAGGATTGGCGGATTGTCTAAAATAACCTCAAATTAAATCTTATGAAACTTACGAAAATTCTTCTACTTTCTTCCTTGTTGGCTGCGACCGCACAGGCAGAGAATCCTCCTATTACCCCGGCTTGGGCTTTCCGCCATGTAGTATGGGAAGACAGCCTTAACTCGTCCAAAGGAGCACGTAGTATAGTCAACAGCTATCTTGATCATAATATCCCTGTTGGCACAGTGATTATCGACAGTCCATGGTCGACATCATATAATGACTTCAATTGGGATAGGCAACGTTATCCGGACGCTGAAACCATGATTGCAGACTTCAAAAATAAGGATGTAAAGGTGATACTTTGGCTTACAGGATGTGTCAATAATAAATGTAATGACACACCCCTGCATAAAGGAGCTACTTATGATGAGGCAGTAGCGAAAAACTATGGCATCAACGACAGCAAACCCGGAAAATGGTGGAAAGGGGAAGGTATACATATTGATTTTACAAAGCCGGCTGCCAAGGAATGGTGGTACAAACAACTTGACAAAGTATTTGTAGATGGAGTCTATGGATGGAAGGTAGATCAGGGTGAATTCTGGTTTGGAGATTCCATAAATACGTCTATCGGCAGGCTCAGCAATGCGGAGTTCCGTCCATATTATTACGACGCCATGTATGACTATACTGTCAAGCGGAAGCCGGAGGGCCTTATCATTGCGCGCCCGTTCTCTCATCAAGGAGGGTATGCTGCAAGCATCGGCAAGCTTAACATGGGATGGTGCGGTGATTTTTCAGGAGACTGGTCGGGGCTGAAAAATCAAATTGAGAATATCTATAATTCAGCTGAACATGGATATGGTTCTCTGGCTTGTGAGGTTGGCGGATTCTACATGAAACGCTCAAAGAAAAAAGAGTTGGTGAGATACGCTCAGTTCGGATGTATGACAACCTGCATGATAAATGGTGGCGAAAATGGAGCTTTCACCAACCATCTGCCATGGTATCACGGGAAAGATGCTGAAGACGCTTATCGAGACTGTGTGATCCTTCATGAAGAACTCGTGCCCTATCTTTTCTCAGCGTCTGTTGAAGCAAATAAAAATGGAGGATCAATCATCAGGGTGGTGAGCCGCGAAGAGAATAGTCATCTGCTCGGCAATTCTTTATTCACCAAAGCAATCACCTCTGACAACGACCATGTGACATTCCATCTCCCACAGGAGGGGGAATGGATAGACTGGTGGACAGGAGAGATCTTTTCCCCGGGCTCAGAGATAAGCCGGAATTATTCTCTTGATCAATTTCCATTGTTTGTGAGGAAGGGGGCAGTGATACCTCTTGACATTGCCGACAAATCATTCTGGCTCAAGGAAAAGCCAGGTGTCACGCCGGGTCGCGTGCTTCTGGTATTCCCGGGAGAAGAGAGTCTCTCTTCAACTGCTTATTTGCCACAAGGAAAGGGAATTGATTATTATGAGTGCCGTTTCCGTTACAACCCTGCCGATGGTACAACAAATGTACATTGCTCTAATCGTAAAGAAAACCCAACTGTTATCATACATAAATTATGAAATTCTCAAATATCTTAAAATTAGCACTCGGTGCCCTGATAATCTTTTTACCGGCACTGTGTCACGCAGAAGGAATTCTTCAGACAAATAAAGACAAAAAGGGTAATAAGAATTCTTGTTGTTTGCGAGGTCTGCCTATCATTTATGACGAAGAAGACTTCGGGGTGGTGAGAAATGTCTCGGCTATGCTTGGAGAAGATATCGGTAGTGTCACGGGTGTGAGCCCTGAAGTCGTAACCTCGGCTACCCTCCCGGACCATAGCGCCATAGTGATCGGGACAATCGGTAAATCGAGGCTCATAGAGAAGCTGATGGCAGAGAATCAGATTCCGGCAGACAGTATAGCGGGAGATTGGGAACGATTCCTTATATGGAATCTTGGCGACAGACAAGGCAAGCAAATCCTTGTAATAGCGGGAAGTGACAGAAGGGGGACGGCGTACGGAGCGATGACTCTATCTCAGGCCTTGGGTGTCAGCCCATGGGTATGGTGGGCCGACGTTCCGGTGAAGCGTGTTCCTGACATCAATATCTCGGCACGTTATATTTCAGAGTCACCTTCCATAAAATACCGTGGAATTTTCATCAACGATGAAGACTGGGGCATGAAGCCTTGGGCGGCCCTGAACATCGACAAAGACCTTCGTGACATAGGCCCCGAAACTTACCGGAAGGTATGCCAATTGCTGTTGCGCCTGAAGGGGAATATGCTGGCGCCTGCCATGCACGGATGCACCGGTGCTTTTTATTCTCATCCGGAAAGCAAGGGGGTGGCCGATGAATATGGAATAATCATCACTACATCCCATTGTGAGCCAATGCTCTTCAACAATGCCGCCAGATCTGAATGGGATAAGAATATCGACGGGGTCTGGGATTATGGCCTGAACGGAGAGACGATAAGGAATAAATTCCGCAACCGCCTGAAGGAAGCCGCGCAATATGAAAACCTTTATACCATCGGAATGCGCGGCCTCCATGATGAAGCCATGAGCCGGAACCGTCCAGTAGAGGAACGTATCGATCTCCTTCATCAGGTGATTGCGGATCAAAGAGAGATGCTTTCCAGTCAATTCGGTCTTCCGGCTGAAGAGGTTCCCCAGATTTTCGTTCCATACAAGGAGACGCTTGATCTATACCGGATGGGAATGAAGATTCCTGACGATATCATAATTGTATGGCCCGACGATAACTATGGTTATATGAAAGGACTATCGAATCCTAAAGAGCAAAAACGCAAAGGAGGTTCAGGTGTCTATTACCATACATCATATTTAGGAGGACCACACGATTATCTTTGGCTCTGCACCACCCCCCCGGTGCTGATGTATCATGAACTTCACAAAGCCTATAAGACCGGGGCTGACCGATATTGGCTGCTCAATGTAGGAGACATCAAGCCGGCGGAACTGGACATGCAGACCTTCTTCGATCTGGCCTGGAATATTGAAGGATATGATTTCTCCAGAATCAACAATCACCAGCCGGAATGGCTTGCTTCGGTTTTCGGAGCCGGTCTCAAGAATGATCTCACATACATCATGAACGAGTATTATCGGCTTGCCTGGATCAGGAAACCAGAGTTCATGGGGTGGGAGCTGGAATGGAATTCACCGGCCCGTGCGGATACCGGCCCGACAGACTTTTCCTTCACCAATTATGCCGATGCCGTAAAAAGAATCAATGACTACGGTAAACTCGCGGCAAAGACCCAGAAATTGATGAATAGCCTGCCTGACTCTCTCCACATACCGTTTTATCAGTTGGTAGGATATCCCGTGCTTGCATCGGAAATGATGACACGCAAATTTCTTTTCGCTCAGCTTAACGGTGAGAAGTATGAAGCGGGAAACTATGAGGAGGCAAATTATGCCGCCCGGCTTTCGGAGGAGGCTGCCGACAGCATACGTAGTCTAACAGACAGATATAATTCCATCAACAATGGCAAATGGAAGGGGATGATGAAGCTGGCTCCCGGCTGGTGTGCTAAATATCAAAATGACGCACATCTGGTAAAGAATCCTGACGCAGTTGAGAAAACCTTCAGCCTGAATCAACCCGGGAAAAACACTGAGTTGAAATGTCGTACGATAGATTTGCGCCACTATAAGTCGCAGATTTCAGCCAACCTCATTGAAGGGCTCGGTTATGACGGGCTGGTGATAAAACTGGGTGAAGATGAGAAAGCATACGCCACGTCTCCGGAGATTGTATATGAATTGAAGGATCTGAAAGGAGACAGTGTCACTCTCCGGGTATTTCATCTGCCCTTCTTCCCCTTGTATGAAGGGGCCCGGTGCCGTTTCGCGATAAGTGTGGATGACGGCGACGAGCAAATCCATGAATACCTCCCGAAGGAGTGGTCGGCGCAATGGAATGAAAATGTCTTACGCAATTCTGCTCTGTCTTCATTCGATTTTCCTTTGTCAAGCAAATCGAAAAAACATAAGCTTAAGTTACGAAGTATCGATCCCGGCCTGGTGATACAGAGGATAGTGATCGATGAGGGAGGATTCAAACCGGGATATGTCGGTCCGGACCTTAGCACGAACAAGTAAAATCCATAAACTATTATCCATTACAATTGAACTGCATTATGAAAATGAAAAGAATTTTATTCAGAATATTGTGCGTGATGATTGCGTTTCAGCCATGCATCGCCCAGAACAAACCTACACTTGTCAAACATCCGTATCTGGAGCATATTGTCACTCTCGATCACAACGACAGGACCTATAAGGTAGGAGAAAGCCCGGTCGTCACCATTTCAGCATATAAGGGCGGCATTCCCTTGGACGGAGTGACGGTGCATTATTCCTACGGAGATGAGATGCAGCCTCCGACACTCACTGATTCTGTAAAATTTAAAAACGGAATCGCAAGAATCAACATGAGCCCTTGCGAGAAGCCTTGTTTCAGGGAGTGTAATTTTCAGTTCGAAGTCCATAATCAGAAAATATGGGATGTAGTGAAGATCGGGGTGGAGCCGGAAAAGATCAAGGCTTTCACAAAGATGCCCAGGGATTTCAAAAGTTTTTGGAAAAAAGAACTCGAAAAGGTTGCGGATGTTGATCCCAATCCCGAAATCCACAAGATGTCAAAATATTCCGACGATAAGGTCAGCGTATACCTCATAAGGCTCAACGTAGGCAAAGACGGGCGTAGCTTTTATGGATATCTGTCAATGCCGAACGATGATGAGAAACATCCTGTAATGTTCTGTCCTCCGGGGGCAGGCCCCTATAAAAGATGGCCCCAGACAGATTTCGCGAGAAAAGGATTTATCGTGCTTAATGTCGACATCCACGGCCTCAATCCCGAATCTTCCGAAAATTATCAGAAAGACCGTTCAGGTGAGATATGGGGATATTGGCAACGCGGAATCACTTCCCGGGATTCCTGCTATTTCAAGGAGGTATATGCAGGATGCTCAAGATGTGTCGACTATCTTTGCTCACTGCCAGAGTGGGACGGGAAGCATGTCGTGACCATGGATGGAAGTCAGGGCGGCGCCTTGTCGATAATAACCGCAGCTCTCAATCCGAAAGTGACCCATGTCTGCGCCTATTATCCGGCCTTGTGCGATCTTAAAGGTTTTGCTTTCGAAAGAGCAGGCGGGTGGCCCAAATATTTCAAGGAAGTTAAGGTTGCGGAAGAGAATAAATCCGATGTCCTCGCCACATTGGATTATTACGATGTCGTAAACTTCGCTCGAACACTTAAGGTTCCCGGCTATTATTCATTCGGATATAATGACGACACATGTTCTCCAACATCAATTTTCAGTATGCTGAATGAGATTAAAGCACCCAAAACCGTGTATAATACCTACACCAATGGCCACTTCAACTTTGGAGAAAGCGTGAAGTTGGCTTCTGAATGGGTTCTTGAACAGGTGTTTGGAAACTGTCGTTAAATGCTCTTGATATAGTCGTTGGGGGTGATACCTTCAATCTTTTTGAATGCCCTTATGAAAGTGGAATATGAGTTAAAACCACATTGTAAAGCAAGCGATTCCAACGTAAACTTCGATTTATCCGCTTTTTCAAGTTTCTCCTTAAAAGCATTGATCCGAAGTTGGTTGACGTAATCATTGAAGCGAATATTCATCTTGGTATTCAACGTTTGAGATAGCACTTGAGGCGTCACTTCCAATGACTTTGCTACATCGTTCAACTTTAGGTCTGGGTTGAAATATTCCTTTCCAGTTTCCATATAGTCCTTAAGTCGAGCCGTTATCACTTCTGCATCTTCATCGCTTAGAATATTATATTTATATTTCTCTGCAGTTTCTTCCGAGGCATAAGGATTTTCGTTTGCCTCAGATGTAGACATGGCAAGTATAGCCTCTTCTTCATCTGATTTCTTGGATTGTCGAGGGATTATCCAGATACAGCCGGCCACTGAAGCAAGGATTACAACAGCAATCATCCAATATAAAAAATATGATTTGCCTTCAATTTCAAAATTCACTATGATGGCTCTGGAATTATCCATTTGCTTGCGTAAGGTAAAAGTATATCTGCCAGGCTCAAGATTTTTGAATTCCACATGGTTGATACCTCTAAGTGTGGTCCAATATTCTTTGCCTCCTATTGCGTTTTCTCCCCCCTTCTCCAACTTATACTCGTACAGCATCTTATATGGATTGTCATAGGAAAGTGTGGCAAAACTAAATTCTATGTTGGTTTCATTCTTCTTAAGTCGCAGTTCCTTTCCTTCTGAAATCATTTTTTCAAACCTTGAAAATGCCGGTAGACCATTGATATTAATATCAATAAGTCGAGTAGTAAAAGTGTCAGGAGTCGCATTAATATCCATGAAATATACTCCATGTGGAGTTACTACCCAAAGCGTGTCTCGATATATTATTCCGTCTGATGCATAGGGTTCTGTCAATCCCTCGGTTGTTGAAAATAGTGTATAGGTAGTAAGTTCCGGATTGACCTTTATTACTCCACGAGAACCGATGATCCAATAATTATTGTTAGCATCCTGTAAAATTTTCTCTATATTGATTCCAAGAAAATGATCATTTTCAGGAGTACATATTCTTCTTTGATGGCCAATTTTTTCATCAAAAACGTAAGCATCTTTCTTCCTGACCACTTTCATATCCCGTTCTTTATTGTCTTTGCCACTGAAAGTCACACTATCCTCACAGACCAAGTTTCCACCATTGGCTATTTCATCGGCAGCAATATCATTCGAGAATCTAATTCCCAATGCATCACAGATATATGTACCTTTAGCAGTAACAAACTTTTTACTCGTATCATTAACTTCGCATTTATAGTAAGCAAGTTCATAAGGGATTTTCCCACCCCCATTAAAAAGGTGGAAGGACTTGTTACGATATTGTATATAGTCAGCGCCCACATAAGAGTCGTAGCCAATCCAAATGATTCCGAGATCGTCTATCATTATCGAAGCTACATTATCATCCAAAAGCCGCTTACCTTCTGCATCGGGATGTGAGGTGAGCCTTTCTTCGGTCTGACCTGTATTTTTATCAATTATCTGAATTCCGCCACCTTTTATGCCCAATACGATTCTATCCTTGTTGCTGTCTATTACTGTAATGCTCTGGTTGTTTGCTTCGAATAAAGGACGAAAACAATTTGTTATCTTATCAAAACCGTAAATTCCACTGCCATCCGTACCTATAAGGATAGTACGGTCCGCATCTGACATACCGGTGAACTTTACTTGGGTACCGATGTTACCAATGCGTTCAACCTTATCTCCTGTCAGACAAAATAGACCGTCGGTAGCAAGCAGATATGCCCGATTGGGAAGATCAACTATAATTTTTATATACGATACGTCAGATATTTTTTTATACTTCCCCGAACGTTCGATTGAATACAACCCATCTTCCCCACACGCAAGCAATTTATCTCCGAATTCAGATAGAGCATGGATTTTTGTGTTCAAATTCGGTGCATAACGAGTTAGCGTATTATTTTTTGCGTCCACTTGCCAAATGCCCATACCTCCTCCCGCAAGAATATTTCCATCAGAAGTCTCCGTAATACAATTAAGGGAGTGCTTGACACCATCATCAAACACATACCGCTCGATTTTTATGCCATCAAATCTTTGGAGTGTAGAAGGCGTGACAAACCACATGAATCCTTTATGGTCTTTAAGAAAAGACTTCACTTTAGGTTCAAGCAGCCCATCACCATTTTGCATATTGCTGAAAATGCAATCGCTGAAACGTTTTGTTTCATACGCCTTTGCATTTAAGAATACACAACTGATAAAGAGTAAAAATGCTATCAGCTTACAACAATAATTCATCTTCAGCAACCCATCTTCATAACTCTTCATAGTGTTCTGTATTCAATCACTTTATTCATTTTATGGCTTCTGCCGCAAATTTCCCCATGGCCTCATAGCCTGCAGGATTCAGATGCAGCCAGTCGTCAGAATATTCCAGACGCAAGGCTGACGGATTAGCAGGGTCCTGGACAGCTGCATCGAAATCTATCACTCCGTCTACATCTTTGTTCGCACGAATCCAATCATTGAGAGTAAGACGCGCTGCTTCACTGAAATGATTTTCATAGAAACTGTTTTTGTAGGGTGTTATCGTTGCAAGATAAACCTTTTTCCCTGAATCCTTACACTTCTTAATGAAAGTGCTGTATGCCTCAATAATATTGTTGACGATCTCCTGATGATTGGGTCGTTGACCACCTATATCGTTAACGCCTTCAAAAATCACAACGGATGTAACACCTGATTGTCCAAGAACATCCCGGTCGAAACGCACTACTGCCGGTTCACTGAGTCCACCGCTTACGACGGCATTGCCACCAATACCGAGATTGAGTACCCCGACTTTTCCATCAAGAGCCTTAGCAAGAAAATCCGGCCAGCGGTTCTGCAAGTTTGTAGTACTTCCTCGTCCGTCGGTTATCGAATTGCCTATGATGGCTATGCATTCGGTCGGTGTGTCAGTGAGCACATCAATACATGAAATATTATACCAATGGTCTAATTTTTCAGCATCTGTAAACTTGGTTTTGGGTTTGGATTCCCCCTTGATGATATAAGATGTAGTACGAGAACCTCTGTGGGAAGAAGCATTGACAGGGGTATTATCTCCGTAATTGATGGTTATCGCCAATCTCTGCAGAGGCTTTAAGTCATATTTTAAATCATCGCAATATACCGCTTCACCTGGAGCAATCGTAACAGATTTCTTACCATTGAAAGTAAGATATTTGGCAGATTTTACATCTATATCGCAAGAATCAGCAGCATTGGCAATGAATACTGATTTTATCTCTACTGGCCCCTTGCTATGAATATTGCTGAGCTGCATTCGCAATGTTTTGCCGGGTATCGACACCTGTACTATCTCCCGAAGCGACCGTCCGGAAAGACTTGCTTTAGGCATATCGCCAGGACCTGTAAATTCCACTGCGGTAGCCCATGTTCCAGTCCACGATCTTCCAGCATCCTGAGCCATTCCTCCCAAGATGCACAGGGAGGATAATAAAGAAAATACTAACCTTTTCATATCCTTATTTTGTTGTTATTGCCAATCGACACGCTGAGCGTTCTCCATAATCTGCCAGATGAAACCTGTGCATATTTAAGCTGTTGAATATTTCAATGTACAAATATACTCATTTTTTCTGAAACTCACAACATTTCTCTCCATAACTTAATCTTCACTATCTCAACTTACACTAAACAGCAAGCAACTTCTCAGACTACTACTGGTGCGATAAAAATCGCGTTGGTTTAAATATAATCAAATAAAGGGTGGCTCTGACATTTTGATCTGAAATGATTGATGAATCTGTTTTTGTAATCAAAGCTCGTAAATCGCTTCTTTCCAAAGATAAGATTCTAATTAGGGATGCCACTTCTGTAATCGAGTAAGGGCTGGTGTAGGAAACAATATCAGTATTATCAGGATCATACAATCTGACAAAATGCATATCCTCTGGATATAACTCGCTTGATTTTGGGCCTGTGACCTTGATGCGTGAGTCATCCAATACACTTGGCTGTCGTTTGGAATCTCCAGCCGTTCAATGGTTGCGAACTACATATTTTTCTTCGGTCGGGAGACTCAGAATACCTCTGCATCAAGAAATGCAAACAGAACCTTCAAATCCGCATAGGCCTTGGCCATCACATAGAATGAATAAGGTTCAGGAGTAAGATTATCCAGTTCGTTGCGGTCATGCCATTCTTAATTGGTCATTTAAGCCGGCTTAGTTGGCGGGGGAACATGTCCATTTTCATGAATATATGTTCTCCATAATTCAATGTTGAAAACCGGACCTGCCGTATCCATGCAACCGACATTATATCTCTGTTCCCTTGAGACCCTTTTTTATCAACGCACCCACTCCTTATCTGATAAAAACGACGGTGTGCAAGATTGGAAAATCTACCTCATTGCTATCGACATCCAAGCTAATCCACATATAAAAGAAAGCTCCCGTCGACCGCATTCTTAGCATCAGATGTCCCCGCCCATTCTTACATATCAAACGAGGGTATGACATATTAAATATTAGTCACACCCTCGTTTCCACCCGGCCCTGTCGCAGAACAGGATCAACACGGAAAACCGTTGCCCGTCCGCGACATGCCGACTATATACTTCTACTTACTTGACCTTCAAATCCCACGGTACGAAATAACCCGGAAGACCGGTCGTCGGATTATTGCTCAAGATCTTGCTTTCAATCATCGCTGCTTTCTCTCCATATTTCGGAGTAACACGGTCGGTAATGAAAGTCGGATCATTGTAACGTTTCGCAAAACGAATCAATGCCGGATAAATCTTTCCTTCGGCGGAGAATTCAAGAACATATTCATTGGCCAGCAAACTGTCATTATACTGACGGGCTTCCTCAGTCTGTTCGGTTTTCAAAACTCGAGAGGCCAAAGTCATACAACCGCGAATACCGACATAAGGATATTTTGCCGTTCCCCAGCTCGGGTTAGAGGTCCAATCGGTGTTGAATCCGTCCCATTCCTGAATCAAAGCCACACTGCAGGAATCGCGGTGATTGGTGATGCTGTCCAATTCCGTCGTACGGTTAAAGATACCCTGATTCAAAACACCGTCGGCTACGACATAACGGCCCAGCGCATTCAGTGCTTCGGTCAACATGAACAGATAATCTTCAGAACGGAAGGTATAAATACATACATCATCCTCATACGGATTAACACGACGGGTACTTCCCACAGGACGATATTTACCCAAATACCACACACCGTTATTCTGCTTACATACCACGCCCCCACGTTTCTCGTTGGCTGCGGAAGCACCAGGATTGAACTCATCATCTTCCCAGCGCTGACGTCCTATTTCTGCCGGACGCAGCAGATAGGCGTTCGGATACTCGTTGCTGAAATGATGAAGGAGCCGGTTGGTCTGATTGTTCAGATAGTTATAAGTGATTACCCCGATCACGGTACGGGCATACGGGTCCTTACCGCTATTGTCCCAATAACTGCCATAGTTACCAGGAGTTGCAGTAGAACGAGAATAGTACTGAGGATTACTGCTGTTACCGGTCGTGGCAAACTGATAATTGATGGCACTCAGCAAAGTATCTGCAACCGTTTTATAATAAGGAACAGCAGCCTCATGTGCCCCAGCAGCATCCAAAGCCGCACCTTTCCAAAGATACAGACGACTCAAAAGACCACCGTAAGGCGGTGTCATCATATCCCAATAGCGGTAAGTACTGTTGGCCAAAGCGGTCTCAGGATCCAGATAATCTTTCCAAGAAAAAGAAAGATCGGCACGGTAGCCCTTGTAACCGTTGACAAGAACATCGATACATTTGTCTACGGTACCGTCCAGAGTAAGCAACTGGTATGTATTGCTATCTGACAAATCTGTAATTTTATAAATCGGATCATCGAACCAAAGCGTCTGGCCGTAAATTTCGGCCATGGTCAGATAGGCCCACACCTTGATGCGGAGGGCCATACTGATCAACCCTTCATAATAAGGACTTTCGGCCACAAGCTCCGGATATTCTTTCTTGAAATCCAAAATGTTCTGCAAATAGTCGTTGCAGGCGATAACCACGTCGTAATAGCCGGCCGGATCGGCATATTCATTACCCGAAAGATCGTCCTCGTAATTATAAAGAGCGATCAGGTCGCCGATGGAACGCTCGGAGGGTTCCAGGAGCTCACCTCGCGTATCAGTCAGATAGATCGATTTGTCACCGATGGCCTGCATCTTGGAATAGATACCGAGAGCACCAGTGTACATTTCGGTCAATGAAGACATATACTTGTCTCCGTCCAGAGTATCGTCGGTTTCCGGATCGAAGAAATCGTCGCAGGCGGTCAGCGTACTTGCTGCGGCCGCTACGGTCAATATATATTTAAAATATCTTTTCATATTCTTTATATTTGAATGATAAGCATGGAAAATTTTAGAACTTCAGATTCACACCTATCTTGACAGACTTGGGCAGTGCTACCTTTCCATAGTCCACACCCTGCATCAGCGTGCTGTTGGAATAAGAATATTCCGGATCCATACCCAGATAGTCAGTAAAGCAAAGCAGATTCTGACCGGATACATAGATTGTTCCGCCCTGAATAAGTTTCAGGACCTTCTTGTTGAATGTATAACTGAGTGTGATGTCACGCAACTTGAAGTAGGAGGCATCTTCAACAAAACGGTCGGAAAAATCATTGTTGCCGACAACGTCACCGAAAGTAGCGCGAGGCATATCGGTGATGTCGCCTTCGTTCTGCCAACGGCGCATAACGGAAACACTTTGATTGGAGAAGTCTGAAGAAGATTCCGTAATACGGCGCATGGCATTATATGCCTTATTGCCTTTAGAGAATACGAAATCGAGATCAAGAGCCCAGCCCTTATATTCCAATGAAGTATAAACGCTACCGAACAAATCCGGCGTAGCGGAACCGAGTACGACCTTATCTTTGTCGTTGATAATACCATCGTTATTCAGATCCACATAACGGACGTCACCGGCCTGATAAGCTACATTGTTACGGTTCTTAAGTCCGGCAGTAGCCGCTTCTTCCGTAGTGGAATAAACTCCGGCCGTCTTGTAGCCATAGAATGCATACGGATTTTCTCCGACACGGGTAATGATTTCACCTCCGTCACTCAATGTAGAAATATATTCATTGACATTGCCCAAAGAGGTCACCTCGTTTTCGAGAGTCGTCACATTGGCGCCTACCATCCAGCGGAAGTCTCGAGTAGAAACCAAGGCCAACTGTGCGGAAATTTCCAGACCGCGGCTGCGGATAGCCGCATCATTATTATAATAAGGCGAGGTACCCATAGCAGAAGACTTGGTGCTCAGCATCAGCACGTCTTCAGCCTCGGTCTGATAGAATCCGGCCTTTACGTTGAAACGGTGGCGGAAGAATGACATATCCAAACCGGCATTCACGGTCTTATCGGTCTCGACTTTCAACTTCGTATTGGGCACATTGGCACGAATGATACCGGCTACGCTCATGTAGGGCTTGCTGGTATAGTAGTACTGTCCCAGCTTGGATGAATAACGGCTGTTGCCGGTTATGCTGTAGTCCGCATAGACATCCAACTTGTTCAGCCAGTCCAGACGGTCCAGCCCGCTCCAGTTAGCCAGCATAATCGTGGCATGGGCAGCCGGGAAGAAGTTGGCGCGCGTCACATCTTTTCCGGTTGACGATGCCCCGTCGACAGAACCGACCGCGCCGGCACGGAAGAGGTTGCCGAACGTATAATCCGCAGCGACATAACCGCCCATCCAGTTCCAGACATTGTTGTAACCGGAGAAATTGCGGCCGATGCTGTTGACATCACCCATAGTCTGATAAAAATCGTTAGGGGTATTGCGGCCCGAAGCCATATCATACTCATTCTTGGTCATAAGCACTTGATAACCGGCCTTCACGGACAAATCGTGACGACGGTTGAAGAGTTTATGATATTGTGCGGTAGCACCGTAATACATATTGAACACCGTACCCTCTCCTACTCGCAACGTATTATCTGCCTTGCCGTACTGATCGAAAAGCGGAACAATGTCACCGTTGTCGATACCGGGGATAAAATTCTTTTCCTTGTCATAGTTGCTGTAAAGTCCCACGATGGCATTGAAAGAAAGGTCATTGGTCGGCTTGTAAGTCAACTGAATCTTGGTATTGACATCATATTGACGAATCGAAGCCTCCACTCCATTGACAACTGCAAGCGGGTTGCTGACAATGAAATCGGTGTTCTGACTGGAACCGAAATAGTAGCTTGAATAAGTATCCAGCAAACGATAGGAACCATCAGCCTCCGGGACATTATTGGTCTTGTAGGGATTCAACAGAGGTGATCGACGGTAAGCGGCCAGCAAAGGGTTCGTCTCATAAGTATAGCCCTGTTCCTGATATTGACCGTTGAGATAGGCCAGGTTGACAGAGGCTGTGATCTCGAACTGCTTGCTCACCAAAACATTGGCGTTGATCTGCGCATGATAGCGATCGCTCTTCGTATTTTTAAGGGTTCCCTGATCACCGGTATAACCCAGAGAAATGTCATACTTAGCAATAGCATCACCACCTTCCACACGGAAAAGATAGTCATGGGTCATACTGCTGCGGTAGATCTCATCCTGCCAGTTAGTATTGAAACGATAAAGTTGGGCATTGTTGGCATTCGGATCGCCAAGGAAAGGAAATTCGCCGAAGAAAGCACCCATATCGTTCTTGTAATAATCCATACCAATGTCTGACAGATAGGTCTTGTACTGAGCGGAATTCATCAGCGGGAGACGCTGGTTATTCCAGTTCATGCCGACCGAACCGGCAAAGGTGATCTTGGTATTCAGATCGTCGGACTTGGCCCCGTCGGTCTCGATCATCAGAACGCCGTTGGAACCCAGAGATCCGTAGGCCGCAGCCTCGGCACCTTTCAACAAAGTGACGTTGGCGATGTCCTGAGGATTGATAGACTGAAAAATGGAACGAGAATAGCCCGACACCAAAGAAGATTCGTTATTATCCGGCATAAACGGCACGCCGTTAATAACAATCAACGGAGTATTCTCGGCAGCCAGAGAACGGATACCACGCACGGCAAGATAAGCACCCTCGCCCGTCATACCGCTCTTCTGAACCACCTGCAGACCGCCCATCTTGCCCTGCAGGGCCTTATCTAATGTCACGGCACCAAGACCAAAATCTTTCTTCTGAATATGAGAAGACGAAGTGGCGATAACTACACCTTCCACGACCTCTCCGGGCAAGACCTTTGTCTCCGTATAATCGGGAACATTCTTATTGATAAGGTAAACCAACAGACCCTCGGCATCGCGGGTAACACGAATATCTTTGGAATAATAACCGTCAGCAGAAACTTTCACATTGGCCCATTCCTGTAACCCGGTCAATTCAAAGTGTCCGAATTCATCGGTACGAACAACCTTATGTCCGGCTGTGGTAAGAATAGCATCAGCCACCGGTTTATTAGTCTCGTCATAAATAATACCGCTGAGATTATATTTGCCGGCACTGGCCTTCTTCTCTGTCCCGGCTGCTACCGGCTGCTGGGCCATGGCCACTCCGCCGGCCAAAGCCAAACAGCAAAGACTATATTTAAACAGCATATTTTTCATAATATTTTAATAGTTATTTGTCGTCGGGCGTAAGCACCAGTGGTTAAACGTATATTTAGTGACACTGCCCACATCGGAGGCATGAACACGAATCAGCACCTGCACGGCCGAACCGTTGCCCGGATCTTCTATCTCAACCTCGCCAAGCACAAGACCGCCGTCCGTATCGTAATTTCCGGCCTTACTGTTGCTGGAAACTGACGGATCTTTGGCATTATAACCTTCCGGATGGGTATTGCTGAGCGTCGTACCACGATCATAGTGATAGGCTGTACCTACGGTTCCGTCAGTAGCGATGGTATTTGTCGCAAGAACGATCGTATCAGGACCAATAACGCTGCAAAGAGAGATATCCATCGTCACATTCATGTTCTGCTTGAAGCCCATAGCAAGACGATAGGTTCCGGGGGGAACCAGAACGGGACTCACACTATAGGACACCCCGTCGGAAATAGCCCGAATGGGAGTATAATCCAAAGTAAATGCCTTGTTTTCCTTATCAGCCTGTGCGAGAATCAGCACACGGTTGCCGTGCATCGGCCATACACCGGCCAATGGCGTCCAAGCGTCTACATCATTGTTACAATTGGAGAATGTAAGATTATCCATCTTGAAATAAGTGTTCTTCTCCTCATCCGTACAATATTCATAATAATAGAATTCCTCTTTGAGACGATAGATCAGCACATTGTTTGGAATGCGGAGATGCTTGACGTCATAAGCCACACCATTGGAAAGCTGCACCGGATTGGTAAGGTCCAACGTCTGCCGGCTGGTACGCCACTGACGATCATAGATAGACTTAATATCGTTGACGCTTTCGTCTTCTCCTGCTTTCGGGGTCAGATCTTCAACAGAATAGCTCTTGTTGAAGAAAGCAGTCTCCAAAATCCAACGGCGCAGAATAGAATCGCTGCGGCCTTCGATATAGTCTCCGCTGCCAGACACACCCGAACGGTATCCCCAGGCGCGGAGCGTACTGTCAGCCCGCTGCATTGCAGTATTGATGACCTCATTGGAGAAAGTGAGCATCGTAGCTGTCAGAGACTCGGAACTCAGGTTGAAGTTCTTGGCATCGAAAAAATCGTTGGAATAAATCCATGCCGTGTCATAGAGCGTATTGCCGCGGTCATCGACACCGATGATCTTACTATTGGCACGGTCAAAAATCTTACCGCCTGAAGAAAGCACCATGTCTTTGAAAATACTATACTTTGCGGAATCCAACCCATTGATATAGTCCTGCAGTGACTGGGGAGTGTCGATCATTTCGGAAATAACGTAGATATAACCGTCTTTCGTATTGATAACTTCCTGCAAACTGGCATTATTGAAATGAATGTGGTTGATGATGTTGCCCTGTTCGGCCTCGGCATCTTTGGCAATCTTAACATACTTATCATGCCACATCAAAAGACGATCCCCATCGTTGAGTTTAGAGGGAGAAATGGCTACGTCTGTGATATGAGACTTGGCAATAAAGGCGTCACGCTCTGCAGCCGGAGCCTGATAAACACTATCGACCACGACAAGAATCGTATGCAACATGCCTTTCTTCTCCATTTCATCCAGAACGCCGGTTTTCTCGAACAGATTAACCATAGAAGAGAGATTCTTGCGTCCACGCATATAGGCGGCAGAAGTCTGATCAACAGAAACGACCTCCTTGTTTTCGTTGATCTTGCCGGTGTAGTCGAAATAGTCCTGATCTTCCAGATCGTTGCAGGCAACCATGGAAATCGCCATCAACGGAAGCAGGGCAAATAATTTTTTATATGCTTTCATTATATTTATTATTTAATTACCTGAAAATAGGCAGTCTTTACAAGCCCGACCGGAAATTCCGAGACCTCCGGTCCGGCCTGTAATCCCGTCTGTTGTCATTATTCGATGGGTGTGAATGTGATTGCATCGAACTGGAGACTGAACTTGTTGTTCGTGCTGGCAGCAGGATCCATCACAACAAACTTGAGGAGGTGAGACGATGTTTCTGTAAACTCGATCTCATCGTAAAGCGTGGCCTCATATACCCCGAGCGTAGATTTGGTAATCGTCGTATAGGGAGAAGATATGATAGGAGCATTCCCATCGAAAGAAATCTTCATCATACCGCCTTTACTACCATTGGATGTACGGATGAAAGCCTGTTCTGTGAGGTAAACTATGGAAATGGTAACTTTGTATTTACCACGCACCAGAGTCGGAGTCTTCATCGTGACATATCCCTGATATCCCAGATTGAAGACAACTCGGTCATAGTTGAGACACTTCTTTAAATTACTCTTACAGGTCACATAGGTAGCAGAATAATAATTATTGTTGCTCGTTCCGGAAGATCCCATTTCCAACTCCTCAAAACAATCCGCAATAAGAATCTTTTCTTCTGAAGATACAGGATCAGCCGGACGATAGAAAAGTCCTGCCTTAGCACGGATCTTGGCATTATCGGCCAAATCCCATACCACGACAGCCGGCTTCGGCTCATAAATCGGAAGCCAAGATGAAACTTCATGGACTTCGCCGTTGCGGGCTGCAATATTGATCATCGCCTGATCATTGCGCATGACTCCGATATAAGTAGGAACATCCTCCTCATTGATGCAGACCTGGTAGAATGTATCCACTCGATATTCGACACCCAACGTTTCCTGCAATTCGGCATCCAGTGTCACTGTATCGACTTTAGCGATATGCTGGGTCATTGTCAGGATCTGATTCGGTGCGCAAGTGGACCAGATACGTACCGTATCGCTACCGATCATAGCGGAAAGATCCATAGAAGAATAGCTTCCTTCCAGCAAATGATACTGCACATACTGTTTCAACAGGGAATCTGCACTAATTTCCTCATTACCGGAAGCCTGGCTTTGATAACGTTCGGTCAATTTCTGTTTCAGACTTTCCAAATCCGTAATATCAACTTTTGCAAACGTTTCGTCGGAAACGGTCAGGAGCGTATATTTATATCGGGTTATAATCGGACGCCCCATTTCAATAACCGTATCGGCCAGTGTATTCAGCACGACATCATATCCGGTAGCCCGCAAGGCCTCGGCCATGATGCTGTAAGCAGGATCTGCATTCACCCGGTCGGTCACAGTTTCCACGAGCGGGGAGGAAACTCCGTCGGCCTCATAAATGAATCCGTTGGCGGCTGCCACATAATCGCTGGAGAAATGAACTTGTCCATTCAAAAGGAATCCCACGGAAGTCGGGTCGACAGCCACAGTCATACTCTCTTCAAAAACATTCTCTACAATGACATTTTTCACTGAGGAAGAATTGAATTTCTCGATAAACTTGATAGAGTCGGTGTCGATCGTATGATGTTTCACCAATGCCTGAGCGTATTCCAAACCCAGATCCTCGATACCGGCCACTCCACAATCCGCATAGAAACGGGACATGGCAGTATTGTTCGGGGCGATATGTGTGAAAGCCACCTGACTACCCTGATTCAACGTTCCATAGTAATCGGTATAATTCAAGACTTTCACCCATTCGCTGAAATCTTCCTGACTATCCAGGTAGGTAGCAATCGGTTCCTGAAGGGTGGCCTTGTAGACGCCCTGATTGTCATCGTTCAAGCTCCAGACATCGGCATCACAGGAGGCAAGACAACCGGTCGACAGCACAACGGCGGCCAAACAACCGAAACCTTTCCATATTTCTTTTGTCTTCATAAACATTCAAATTTAATTGGTAGTTTCATAATAAGGATTCTGTTCAAGCAAACGGTTGCTCTTTATATCAGCATCCGGAAGCGGCAGATACCAGGCATAATCGTCTGCTAACACCGTCTGAATACGGATCGAACTGGTTGTCCTGTTGCGTTCACAAATGATGGAGATTGCCCGTTCCTTATACTGGTTCTCTCCATTGTCATAACGGGCCAGACGCAGCAGGTCATACCAGCGCTTTCCTTCTGCCATGAACTCCAACTCGCGCTGATTCAGAATTTCAGTCAGCAGGGTGAGCTCATCTGCAGCCTCTGAAACCTCGGAAAGATCCATAAAGTCGGATATTCCGGCACGGTTGCGGATCTTGTTGATCAAAGTCACAGCTTCTTCATAATGCTCCTTTCCTTTCATTACCAAAGCCTCGGCCTTCATCAACATGATTTCGGCCACACGATAGAGTATGAAGTTGGCATCGTTGGCTGTACGCAAGTTACCGACATCTTCAACATCGGTTCCCCGATATTTATAGATGTAATAAGTGTTTGCAGTCTTATAATTCTTGTTCTGGTCGTTGGTAGTACCGCATACGAAAGTAGACATCAGCATACGGCCCATACGGCCATCAGTCGACATGCCGGCAGCTTCCAATTCTTCTACTTCATTGCGCATCAACTCCATGGCCCCTTCAGTCGGAAGATAGGCATCTGCGGAAGCCGTGAGAGGGAATTTACCGACAAAACCATTACTCTTGTTATCGTCACCATAAATCTGGTCCCAATTCAGCTCAAAAATAGATTCATTGCTATTGCCGGGATAGAAAATTTCAAACCAACGAGCAGTGTTGTCGATAAAAGCCGGGTGACGGGGATCGGTTGGATTCAGAATAGAATCGCAGTAAGCGATACATTCATCATAATCATGATTCCACAACGCAACGTCAGCCATCAAAGCATAAAGCGCCCACTTGGTAACGCGGCCATAGGTGGCCCACTCGGTTTCATAATAAGACTTGGCGGCACCCGTAGCCAGAGCGGCACGCACATCTTTCTTGATCTGAGCGATAATCTCCTCCTCACTGGATTTGGCCAATGAGAAAGAAGCTTTGTCGTTGACGTAGGCACTGACAACCAACGGAACCTCCTTGAAATTCTTGACCAAAGTCAAATAACTATAGGCACGCAAGAAATAAGCCTCGCAAAGATGAGAATTCAGAATAGACTCATAATAAGTATCATCGATGGAGGTAACTCCGGGTGCATAATCCAGCACGGAATTGGCCATGCCGATCACTTGGTAAAACGTCGAATAATTACATCCACCATTGGTAGGAAGAATATCGAAATTCTGAATCTTTCCGGCATTGTCTATCTGACGGGTATACAAAGAACCGCCGCGTAATTCTCCCCATGCAAGTAAAGATGGGACACACTTACGCATATAAACATAGCCGGAAGCAACAACAGCTTCGACATCCTCTTTCGATTTCCAATAATCGTCGGACACCTGCTCATTGTTGGGCAGCAAATCGAGCCAGTCATTACAACCGGTGGTCGAGACCAGCAAAGATGCTGCCGCCATAATTGAATATATTGTCTTTCGCATAATTTCTTATTTTAATAATGAAGTGTTTATAACCTCTTTCCTATTGCATGTGATAGATCAGGATCAGAAGTTAATATTGATACCGCAAGCAAAGCGCTTGGAAACAGGGGTCGAAGAGTTATCCTTCACAAGTTCCGTAGCTTTAGATGGCAACGAAACCTCAGGATTCTGTCCGGAGTAACCTGTCCATGTGATCAGGTCATAACCGGTCACAAACACATTCATACCATTGATACCCACCGGCTGCAACCAACGTTTCGGCAAACGCCAGGAGAGAGATAGAGTCTTAAGACGGACATAAGAGGCGTCTTCTACGAAACGATCAGAACCGAGATAGTTGTATCCCATGCCATAGAGGGCGCGGGGGATATCGGTATCATCACCTTCATTACGCCAGCGGCTCAACACAGCCGTACTCTGGTTGGAAGTAGAATACATATTCTCCATATTCATACGGGCCGAATTGACAACTTTCTGTCCTATACGACCATGGAAGAAGGTGGTCAACACAAAAGAACCGACTTTCTTATCCGTATAGCTGATAGTGAAACCGCCACCGCCGGTCAACTTAGGATTGGAGTTGCCGAGGTAAACGATATCGCTTTCATTAATAACACCGTCATGGTTGATGTCTTCATATTTGGCATCACCCGGGAATACCATTGTATTGCCATTGCGCATAATGACACGGTTACCATCGAAGTCACGCATGATATTGCCTTTGGCATCGATAGCATAGGTATCCTCCGTATTCTGGTAAACGCCTTTGTAACGATAACCATAGAAAGATCCGATCGGGTCACCCTTGACTACGCGGGTAGCATACCGGCCGTTACCGAACGAATAGCTTCCGCCGTCTTCCTCAACATCATAGTTATCAGGAATTTCTTCCACTTTGTTGATGTTACGGGCCACGTTGAAGTTCATGGAAACTTTCCAGGTCTTGTTCTTGAAGATGTCATAATCGAAACGAGCTTCGTAACCCTTGTTGCTCAGCTCACCGGAGTTCATGAATTTGATTTTGCCGTAACCGGTTGTCGAAGGCACATCGACATCCTTGATCAGACAGTCCTTGGTATATTTGTCATAATAGTCGAACGTGAAGCCGAAACGGTCAAAGAGACGGAGGTCGACACCAAAGTCCCATTCTTCAGAAGATTCCCACTTCAATTTATCCAATTGCATACGGCTGGGTTGAATTGCCGACATGTCCATATAAGAACCCATGGCAGAGAATGCACCCAGATAATAGTAACCGCTGGAAGGTGCGGTACCACTCATACCCCATCCGACACGGACCTTACCCTCTGTCATCCATTCCTGATTTTCCATCCAGGATTCGTTGTAGACATTCCAGGCCAGACCCAAAGAGGGGAACGTACCGAAACGTTTATCCTTACCCATGGAAGAGTTACCTTCACGGTTGACGGTTCCACGCAATACGTAACGATCGTCAAAAGTATAGACCATCTGTCCGATCATTTCCACCTTGCGGTTCTCAGACTCACCAGAGCCGACTTTCACCACGCGACTGCCGATAGCCGGATCGGAAAGATCCAAAGACACATTGCCGGCAGTAACATTGGACGCAGAAGAAGAATGAGAAGAGGTGGTACGGATCATTGCAGTTCCGATCAAACTATGCTTCTCGGCGAATGTATTACTATACATGAATTTATTCTGTGTCTGCAGAGAGAAATTGTCGGTAATATCCTCTGTGCTCCGGTTAGCCCAATCATCGGTCCATATCACACCCGTTGCCGACTGCGGCAGGAATGTGTCGGTATTGGTCTGCTTCATGGTCATGGCGACATAACCTTCATACTGCAACCGGAACGGGAATTGGTAGCGGACTGTGATGTTCATTTTCTCCTCACGGACAGAAGTATTCTTATATCCGTCGTGCACCATAGCAACAGGGTTGAACGTACCGTCTGCATTATTTTTATTATTGACACCGTCAAAAGTTCCCTGGAAGTTTTCTGTGGGCGTGAAATAAGAAGAGGTACGCGTGCCGTCTGCATTCATATAATACGGACTCTGATTCGGCATCTTGGTCTGAGCTCCGGCACGAGCGTTTTCTACAGCATTGGCGTCTTTATCCGTATCGGTATAGGAGAAGTCTGTATACACCTGCAAAGCATCGGAGAATTTGTAATCGACACGAAGTTTAGCGGTCAGACGCGTCATCTCCGTTCCGATAGTAGTACCAACGTCATCCAGGTAGTTGAGAGAGAAGCGATAGGTAGCCTTGTCACCACCACCGGTTATGGAAAGACTGTTATCCCAAGACCAGGCACTCTGACGTACTTCGTCCAGCCAGTCGGTATCTACATTATATTCATGATAATACCTGTAAGTCGGATCACGCAACAATTCTTTCGTATTGAAAAGAAGTTCTGTCACCGAAGCGTTGGTCAAACCCAAAGAGTTTCCGGTGTTCCAGATAGCGTCTTCAATCATGGAAATATACTGCTTGCCATTCAACAACGGAATGGTAGAAGGCTCTTCCTTGATAGAGAATTTAGAAGAGAAAGAGAAATTCGTTTTACCGGAAACACCTTTCTTCGTATTGATGAGAAGAACACCGTTACCGCCGGCAGTACCATAAATGGCCGTGGCGGAAGCGTCCTTCAACACTTCGATAGACTCGATATCAGCGGGAGAAATATTCAGCAATGCTCCGAAATCGTCTTCATTGGCAGAAGAAAAGTCGAAACTCTCGTCGATATTAGCAGAAACCGGAATACCGTCGACAACAATCAACGGTTCTGCCGAAGATGACAGCGTGCTCGTACCACGGATACGAATGGCGCTCTTTGCACCAGGGTCGCCACCCATAATAATATCCACACCGGCCATCTGGCCCTGCAAGGCCTCTTCGATAGAGGAGACCGGAGCGGTTTCCGTAATCTCGGACATCATGATCTTCTGCGTAGCGGAGGTCTGCTCTTTGAAAGAAACACCCATCTGGTCACGTTCGATCTTTTTCGTAGTGACCTCTACGGCAGCCAGCATCTTGGAATCGCTTTCCAGCTGAACGTCAAGCTTGGTCTGTCCCTTATATTCGAAAACCTGGGTTTTCATACCGATGAATGAAATCTGAATACGCAGATTCTTCTCTCCGGCAGGAATAGAAAGAATGTAGTCACCGTTCAAATCGGTGATAGCACCGGTCAAAGTACGATTGGAGGCATTCACCACAACGACGTTAGCACCATAGATAGGTTCTTTCATGCCCCCTAGATCCTCGGAGACATTACCGGTCATGGTTTTGTTCTGAGCAAAGCCAAAAGCAGTACCGACTATCATGAAGACGATAGCCGCGGCGCTCTTTAACATGCCGACTATTTTATTAATGTTCATTGCTTTTAATATTATATTCTTCATATTCAAGCCCTCCTTACTTTAATACACCCTCAAGCAACTGGAAACATCCGTCGGTGTAGGCGAACGGCAGATAGTGATACTTTCCGGTCACAGGCACGATATTTCGGTCAGATGCGTCGCCGTCACCCGCCTTATCGAAAAAGCCGACAGAGAGGGCCTCGCCATTGTCATGGATCTCAAGGCCAAATGTTCCGCCCGTATCATACTTTCCTTTCGTGACAGAACCCAAATAAGGATAAGCGGTAAAAGAATTGCGATCGGCTGTGATGAAATAAGAACACAGATAAGCGGCCAACGTTGCTGCAGTGGGACTGCCTACCAATTTATAATTGGCGTCCAACGAGCATTTGGCACATCCGGGAATTTCCCCGATCATTTCTTTGAATGCCTCATTGGTCGGAATCATAGCGATAAAACGCGGCGCTTCCGGATCCAGAGTCAGAGAACCGGTGAAAGCTCCGTCTTTTATCAGATTGGCCGCACGAAGCAACTGCGAGAACACATAATAAGGATAATTCTTGTCCTGACAGATAGCCAATTCATACTCCAGCTTCCTTCCGCCATCGGCAGGCATGAAAATACCGGGATAATCATAAGAATAAGCCTTACCGTTGTCCCAATCTTTATCTTCTCCACGTTTAATTTCATGGAAAGCGACAAACGGATCGCCGGTATAAGAAGGATTCAGCTGCTCATTGAAAAGGGCATTGGTAGTGATCTTGCCGTCATAAACATACCAATAATTGAATGGAGCATTGGTTTCAATAACCTGAATCTCATCGGTACTCAATTCCACAGCATTTGTAGAAGTGTTCATATTCACCATATTGGTCATGACACCGCTTCCTAAAGCGACATAAGCACCAGCCTCATCATCCCAAACCTGAAGTTCATTAGAGTCCAAAACTTTCTGGAGACGCATACGATCAGCCGTAAATTGGGCCGTATCCGGAATCAATGTGATGAAGTCTGCCTCCTTGGAAGCCAAAGAAAGCATCAGATCAGAACCTCTCAAAGCATAGAGATAGGGCAAATAACGTACGTCTTTGAAAGCAGGACCGGCAACAGATGAGAAAATCGCCGGCACATCCATATTATCGGCACCGTAAATGACACCATTACAGCACATGCGGGGATCAGATACCTGATCAGGATCGATATTGACAAGAGTTCCGAAAGGTGTTTCAATCAACTCTTTTTCAATTTCTTCCGGGAAGCAGACACGAGTATTATTCGCATAAGCCTGCATGATAAAATACTGAAGAATTAACGGATCGAGATTTTTCACATCGTTTCCATAGCCGGAATCTTTCCAGAAATTCTCAAACATAGTCTTGATTGCAGCATTGGTAGGCACAAACAAGGTATAAGCCAGCAGCGTATTCTGTGCAAAGCTCAGATAACTGCTCGTGTACCACTCCAACGCGATATTCGGCACTCCATTATGCTGATGCAGATAAACCGCAGTACCTCTGTTCTGAGTCTCTACCTCATCCAATACATACGTGGAATATGAATCATACAGTTCAAAGAAAGTATTATAATCCTCTTCATCACGCAATACTTCATAGATGGTCTTGAGCGGTTCGATGACCTGATCCACATGATACAGATAACCGTTATCGGTAATCACGCTGTTGGCATCCGTCACGCTGGCATTGGCAATGTTGAAACCACCGGAAAGTCCCGGAGCATAGTCGCCACCCGTCCAGGTAGAATTCTTAAAGAAATATTCGTAATTACGCTTCGCATCGATATCGAGAGTATTAAAATACTTCGATGAAAACACCGGCATCATACGGTCCAAGTGATACACCGTCACAGAATCGTTGACTGACGGAGAAGAATTGAATGCCCGTGTATCAGGAGGCGTGCAACGTGTACGATAACGATTATAACATCCGGCTTGGACCTCTCGCTGATCGGCGGTGGCCCCATCACCTTGCAAAGGACGGAAATTCACCATCTTCTCCCAGTCAAATGCATAGTAAAGAAGATGATAGGTTATCAGCTGGGTTACATATTGGGGATCTTTTTCATAAAGTTCCTCAATGGTTTCACACCCCTTCTTCTGCAAGAAGGTTCTGAATGCCTCGTCAGACGGGGCAACAACCGTTAACAGCTGGCTGTCGACAACATCCCTATAGCCAACCAAATCGACGCCCTTCAAAAAGATTTTGTAATTACCGTCTTTTTGAAGAACCTCGTAAGCATTGCCTTTCAGGAATGACGGAATGGCATAGTGGCTGTCTTCTGACAAATCGTCGTCACACGAAATGAAAAAAGGAGCCCCTAACAGACACATAACCGGCACAGTCAGGAATCTTTTGTTTTTCATCGGTTCAAAATAATATTAAATTGTATAATAGATAATTGATATTTTCGATAAACAACAGGCAAATAGAGAATAAAAATCTGTCAAGAGAAACCGAGCATCCTCTCCCACGATTCAACGTCGGAGAGGATATGCCCGAAACAAGCAACCCTTTTGCTGACCAGCGCTCTATCTTATCAAGGACTGGAAATCCTTAAAATTAGAAGGTCTGTCCGATTCGACACCAGACACCCGGCCGCCAAAATCAATCGTCACTATTATTCCTGGCACATCCTCTTCTTTCGAATCAGATTCTATGGTACTCCCATATACCTTTTGAAATGAATATCATATTCTTTTCTTTGTCAAATCAACATCACGGAATCAATACCCGCTTGACAGAAACCTTTCCGTCGGCAGTCCATGTCTTGCTGACATAAATTCCCTTGGCATTTTCCGCATCTACGATATTGCCGCAAAGGTCATACAACACAGTTTTAATTGTTTGAGCCTTATCGCCAGCAACATTTTCGATACCGTTCCAACCTTTCTGACGCACATACAGACGTCCGGTTGTGAAGAGAGAGGTAAGATCCCATTCTTGTTCTTCACTCGGAACGGCCGGTTCCACAGTTGTAAAACTACCGGAAACAGCCGGCTTGGCAGAAACATCGAATACGGTGAAATAAGAATTATCAGAAATAGCCTTGGTCACATATCCCATATCCAGTTTCAAAACTGCATTATTGAGATTGACATCGCCCTTGAGAACAAGACGGTTGGACTTGTTAAGAGTTGCATCATGCTGAAGTGGAATGCAAATCGCTCCACCTTCCTCAATATTCAGTTTGTTCACTATCAAAGTATTCTTATTGACGATAGCAGTATCACCGGCATAAACCGTGCCTCCTGCTTTTACTGTCACAGCAGCAGATACGGTTCCGGTTCCGGCCAAAGTAGCTCCGTCCATTACAGTCACGGCCCCAGCTCCGGTATTCTGCCCGTTGATAACGAGCTTACCTTCCTCCACATCAGTTTTACCGGAATAGACGTTTTTACCGGTAAGACGCCACAAACCGGTACCGATTTTCCGAATATTAACGGTACCATTATAATTATTTGCAGAGCAACGGTTATCAATCACACCATGGAATGTCTCATCGGTATTGGCACCACCGACAATCCAAGTACCGTTAGAGGTCTTCGTATTTTTAGAGAATCCGGAAAGATAAGTACCGGCATCACCCGAAAGGCCACCGAGATAATAGGTAGCAGAAGCCTTCCATGATACAACCTGAACATTTCCTTTCAGATACAATGGGGCATTTTCAATACCCTTGCCATTATAAAGCATAAACTGACATTCTCCGGCTTTGCTATTTACGCCGTTCACAACAAGCGTACCAGTAAAATTCTCCCAGTTACCCGTCACATATTCACGCAAATAGGTAGCCTGAAATTCAATCGTGCCATCACCGCTTACTTCCGATGCGATAGAACAATTACGATGTACCTTGAAAGTAGAATAGGTATCGCTCTCCACCTCGATCGGGAACTGATAAGTTGCATAAGTATCGTTGGCATCTTTCGTTTCAAAAGCTCCACCAGCCAAAACAAGTTTCGGAGAGTCGCCAAGTTTCACCAATTTATCGCTCCACATGGTAGAAACACCATTGAGATAAAATTTACCTCCGCGAAGCACGGTAGCGCCCTCGTAAGCAAAGAAATCATTCTTATTCAAAGACAGCGTACCCTTGCCGTTGAGAACAAAACCTCCGTTACCCTCCATTTTTCCAGACATGGTAACAGTCGCAGATCCGTTAGCGATATCAAATTCCGTATCCTTATAAATAGTAGCAGAACGGTTGGTTGATGTCGAAGCACCGGTATAACGGTAAGTACCACCATACCATACCCAATTTTGGGCAAATTCCTGACTTGCACCGATAGCACTGTTTTCTCCACCATTTTTAAGGGATGCAAACTCGATTGTACCTCCACGCAATACAGTAGCGCCCGTATAAGCATTGTTACCTTCCAGTTTCAGTACACCGGCACCCGCCTTATTCATGGATCCGGCACCGCCAATCACACCACCTTCACCACTAATGGTAACATCAGCGTTTCCATTTACGACAACAGAAGCCGGAGCCACAGTTTCGTTCAAAGTCACATTGGCAGGAGTATCAGCCTGGAAAAGGACCCTCCCTCCATCTTGATAAACAGCGCCATTCCAAAGAGGAGAGGTAAAATCCCAGACACCGTCTCCCCCATTCCAGGTATAATCGGCCACATAATTATCCACATCAACCATCTCAACCTGCTCCGGCATAGTTTTGACAACCACGGCAGTGTATTCAGATCGGTCATCGCCCTTATAAGCACATACCCGCACATTATAAGCAGTTCCGGCCTCCAGCCCTTCACGAATAGTAAACGTTTTGACATTAGCGACAGTTCTTCCGACTTCGACGAAGGCCCCGTCTTTTTCCATTTCTACAATGAAGCCGTCCTCACCTTCCGTGTAATCCGCCCACGCGAGTTCCAAAGAAGTCGGCGTAGATTCTGCCAACTCCAACAACATGGGAGCACGAAGGAAGAAATCTACACTTTCTGCCGTGATGCCGTTAATGTAATTTTCAATATTGGTATAGCCGTTGGCTGCCACCGTCATGGCATCGTCCTTGCTCGGATCGGTACCATTGGCCACCTCCCATACATCAGGCATACCGTCATTATCACTATCGACACGAGCTTTTCCCTTCCATACATTCCATGAAGAAGGCACACCATAAGGCAATGTTTTTTCATCGGAGATCAGCACACCCTTCTTACCAAAAGATTTACATTCGTCAATCATGTAATAATCGACATAATCCCGATACGGCAAAGAAGCACCCACCGTCGGCAACACCTCATCAATCAGTGTCAGGGCGGGAACTATTTCCAAAGCCGGGAAATTGAAAGGAGTTGACTGGAAATCAACGCCACCGGTGTACTCATCGTTGGGAATCAAATAAGGATTCAGCGCTCCATCCTTATCACGATCCTGCCAGTTATCCTCAGCATAAATATGGAACAGATCATTACCCGTCGTACAAGCGTTGCCACCGCCAGCAGGGCCATTGATGAAGAGGTTGCTCTGAGTATTGGCATGACTTTCTCCGCTGGAGTCGCCCCCCATGATGTAGCAACCATTCTTCCAGTTATAGACAACATTGTTCACATATTGATGATAACCTTTCACCTTATTGTTACGCGTTCCGTTGTCACAATAGAAATTTCGATAAAGAGTTATGCTGTCAGCCTGCATCAGACCTCCGGCAGAGTGGGTCAAAAGGCCCTGTCCGAAAACACAATTCATCAATGTAATGCTGTGCAAGGTACCCTTTCCATCCGGATTGATAGAAAAAGTCTCATCCAATCCCCAAGCAAAAGAACAATGATCAAAAATCATATTCGTACCATTGGCAATGCCGGCACAATCTTTACCGGAATCTCCGCCTTTACCCATACGGAAACGCATGTGACGGCAGATAATATTGCTTGCTCCCGAAAAGGAAACACCGTTACCGTAAACCGTAATACCTTCACCCGGCGCAGTCTGACCAGCCACATAAAGATTGCTGGCAAATACAATACGGCTGCTAATATTGATAACACCGGCCACATCGAAAACAATAATGCGGTTGGATTTGCTCACGGCATCCCGAAGGGATCCTGTTCCACTGTCATTAAGATTAGTTACATGGTAGACAGATCCGGTACGGCCGCCTTTTGCAAAACGTCCCCACCCCTGAGCACCCGGGAAAGCCAGTTGTTGAGCCGCAGCTGTCGATGCAGAGCACATCAACAGACTTCCTGCTACCAAAAGAGTCGAAATATGTTTCATAATATAAAATATAGGGTTAATTGTTTCACATTCATTATTGCCAAACATGCCTCAAAGCTGTTTATATGAGTTTTATTCTACTACAATAAAAGAATAAAAACAATCTCTCCACACGCATTTATACATATATGGCACCGACAAAGGTAATCATTTTATCACATATATAATATATAGTTCGTCAGAATTAACAACAAATATTAAAGAAAAAGAATCCAAAGTCTATAATTTTGACTCAAAAATAAAAAAAATAATTCATTTTCTATAAATTTTATACCCTATCATCAGAGCATTTCTTTTCACTCGTAAAATCCCAGTCATATCCAGGGTGTATTTTTTCGCCACTTGGATAAGAGAAAAATACTCCTACCTGTTATTCGTCATCACAGTCTTTTTACTATCGTCTACAACAAACAAGAATCCTCTTACACCGACAAAAATCACAAGTTCGACGAAGCAATCAAAGCCCCACAAAAATTTTAAAAAGCGGTTAAGCCAATAAAAAGATTTAGGGCCGAACCTAAAACAGATTCAGCCCTAAATATCGAAAACAAAGTTTGTCAAATGACTGTCAACTTATTTAACCATGAACTTCTTACCGTCACGGATATAAAGTTTGCCATTTTCGACAATACTTACGCGACGACCGAAAAGATCGAAGATCACACCGTTTTCATTCTGCTGTACCTTGTCAGCAGCAATGTTTTCAATAGCATTATCTTCACCCTCGCCGCAGATAATAATATCGGAAATGTTGGCCTTCTGATTAGAGCTGCTAACAAGGTTTTCAGGACGAAGAGACTTCACACGAACAAATACTTCATCTGTACCTTCATATACAAGGCTCTTACGTTCAACCATCTTGTTGCAAGTAGTCTTGAGCGTATCTACCACATTCCAGTTTTCACCATCCACAGAAACTGCAACTTCAAATCTTGCGACAAGAATATTGCCAGATGCCTCCTGACCAGGTTCAACTGCGTAAAGAGTCTGATTGGCACCAGAGCCTACGACATGCGACATAAGAAGAGCCAGCTCAAACGGAGCCTGATATTTCACTTTTGATGTCAAGAACGCATTGGCCACGCCATCTTCACGAACATGCTTGATATTTTGGAAACCGATAGCATACCTGGTAAAGAACTTGGCAGCAAATACAGAAGAATAACCATAAGCAGTCGGACCTCCTTCGTAACAAAGAGCATTATTATAGTCAGTAACGTAATACAACTGCTGACCGTGGCTTTCCAATCTCCAGCCGATATTCTCAGCTTCAAGAACATAAGGTTCTACATCAAGAGGAGCATACTCATACTCATAATAAGTAGAGTCAGTAACACCGTCAGAAGCCTTAACAGTCACAAGCGTTGAGTCGGTAGGCTCTGTAGAAAGGGCATTGTAAGCTGCAATAAGACGCTGAGACTTGGATGCAGAAGGCCAACCCTCAGAGCTGTCAAACGTTACGTGAACAAGCTCCTTGTTATAGATTGAGCCGGCAACTGACACAGTAGCAGTAACAGCATCTGAAGCCAACTTCGTATCAGAAGCTGTGAATGCAGTAATTTCACAAGAATAAGGAGCCTCGAACGGAGCCTCATACTTCTGAGAAGCTGCTATAGCGGTTGAACCAGAAACATTGAAGTAAATATCGCCTTCAGCAGCTGTAATTGTTACAAGTGCACCTTCGACAGAAATTACAGGAGCCGCAAGTTTGGATTTAACAACAATGGTTGAAGTTGTTACAGCACTCGGCTCATAACCCTGTGCTGTAGCAAAAGCTTTAACGACAATACCATCTACAGTAACCGAGAAAGGCTCTGTATAAACTGCGCTGGCAGTAGTAGGATCAGTTCCGTCTACTGTATAATAAATAGTAGAGCCAGCAGTAGCACAAGAGATAGAAACAGTCGTAACCTGATCCTCTGCAACAGTCGTAACCACAGGAGAAGCAGCCGGAGTCACTTTAGACTTGGTAGCCGCCAACAGTCCAATAGCATTATCAACGAGCACATAAGCATCAGCCGTCAACACTGCCTCTCCATCAACAAGGAGATTATCGGAAGAAATAGGAATCAGCATATAGGTATTTCTTGTACCATGGCTGTGAATAGCCTTATCACCACCTGCAGTAGCAATAATTTCATCATCAGCAACTAAAGAACCTGCAGTAGCAGTCCATGCCTGAACAAGATTGGTATTCTCCTTACCTGACGGAAGATCATCGCCGGTAATTTCAAAAATCGGAAGCGTACCATCGCTCTCCAATGTAATATTATTGAAAAGTTCATGTTCAAAATATGCCTCATTTACGACTACAGTATTAGCCTTGGGAGAAGGATTAGCACCTACACCCCATCCCCAGTTCCTATACATAAAGGACTTAAGATTCAGCATCGGTACTTTATTGACAATATCAACCATAGCCTTGGCATAGTCATTGCCACTACTAACTGCCTCACTTAAAACAACGACATCGTACTTGGTAAGAGAATCATTCAAATCGGCAGTACTCATACCATTCAACTGGCTAAAGTCGATAGCCGTAGAAACATAATTCTGAATAACGTTGTTGTAAATCGGATCTTCGTCGATACCGCAGTAAGTAGAATAAGCGCCGTCATAAAGATAAGCGACATTAATCTGATCCGGATTGACACTATTTTCACCTACTGTAATATAATAAACATGACAACCGTTGGTATTATACATCATAATGTTATAAGTACCGTCCTCGTTAGGCTCTTCGGTAATACCTTCAGTAGGAAGATACCAGGTAAATTCCTGATAAGTGGTCGGTGTACCGACATCATTGCCATCGATATCTTTCAACTTCGTACCTTTCTTATTACCGGAATAAATGTAAAGCTCCACACCACGGGCGTCAGTCAACTTATGAGACTCTATGCCCATGGTAATTTCCGTACCGGGAGCCACATTCGGAATTACGAAATAATCCTTTTTGCTACCACCGAACCATAGATAAGAAGCACCCTCATAAGGACCGAATCCGCTGGAGGCATCGGCGACCTGATAGTTAACGGCAATGGCCAAAGAACGGTCTGTCGTGTTGGTATAAAGCAAACCTTCGAGTTCGGCAATAGCCACACCATTGGCAGTAATAGTCACACCATCGGCAGTACCTTGATGTGTTACTTCCCAGAAGCAGTTATCTTTAGAAAGTTCAGTCGGTGCAGTACCGTCCTTTTTCTCGATATCGCTCCAATCGGAGCCTGCCTTCAAATTGTTCACTGTAGCGGCACTCCAGTTACGGAAGTCCCACTTACGACCTTGCGCATCCACACCGGCAATCGTTGTAGCTGCAAGTAAAGAAAAAAGTAAAGCTTTCTTCATGGTTAAAAATGTTTTGATTGTGTATAATTTGATTTTTGTGTCAAACATGAGTGAGAATGAAGCGATAATTTCCACGGCAAATATAATATTAATTATTCATTGTATATTAAATTTAGTAGAAAAAAGATGTTCAAATACCATTGACATGGGAAAAATCGGGGCAGCAGATAGCAATTTGTATTCTTTCGATGATCCCGGAGCGATTTCAAAATCATATCACAACAATAAAGTCGTATTTTTTGACATGAATAATTATTCCACCTCTCCCATTTACATAAGCAGGTGGAAATATCGGCATAATAGTAAAATGTCATTCAAGAAAATATCACAAATCTCGTAAAGCCAGCCAAGAAATATAAAAGTCCTCCCATACAAACGAATCAATATACTCTTTAATCATAGCTACACTGCTTCAGACATGCCGAAGTACATACCTACACACATACATCAGATGCAAAAAGAAAAATACATACAATTATCCGCCAACTAACAATAATAATGAGCAGGTCATCGTATTGCCGATCAAACAAAAAAATGCTGGCTTTTCATAAAACGATTCTCTTAGGGCCCATCTTCCACATCCAGACAAGAAAATACAGATCGCGATCAAAATACATGAATCGGTCTAAACACATTAACAAAGGTCGAGACTGTTTCCCATCCCAAATGTATCCCAAAACCGATACCAGACACATTGTCTATTTTCTGGAAGCATGCTATTTTAAAACATCGGACACTTATTTCAAAATATATTTTTTCCCGTTCATTATCACGAGCCCCTTATATCCTAACGATACCCGTTGACCCGAAATATTATAGACCGCATTGTCGCAGCAACAACTATCCGGAGCAGAGACTATTGTCTCAATACACGAAGATGTATAATCTTTGAATTCGTATGGTCCAAGATCGCGCGCATCACCGGTTACAGGTTGTTCAAGAAAAGGAAAATCAGCAATGAGGGAGGCATAAGTATTCCTTACGAGGGCGGTGGTAATGTCATTTTCTGCAATACCTGCATCGATAAGAGCGCTTTCCTTGTTCAGCCTACCAAATTTACGAGGGAAAGAACCGTCCACTGAACGCGGTGCCATGGCATCGTCCTCATCCAGAGACTGGAAATCATCTTTTGAGAAATCCTGCACCAGATGTGACGTCCAGCCATTTTTAGAAGGAGAATTTATGATGGCGTTATAGTCATCCTGCCCGACACATATTTCTTGTCTGCCCAGACAGATGTTATTATAAAAAAATGTATTTGTTGCAGAACCGCCCGATTCAAACATGAAATCATAGCCATTGTCAAAACCGAGACAGCCAACGAGCACATGGCCACCTTTATGACTATTACAGTCAAAACCTTTCACAGAACCGGTTTTGTCGCATCCGAAAGCAATACAATTGAAAGCATAATGAACGCCAACGGAAGAGCCGCCACTACCATTGCCGCCGAGTTTGATACCATTGCCATTACCGGAAAAGGAGGCACTGCCGTCAAGATAATCTTTTACCCAAAAATGATCTGAGGCATTTCCAGACTCCCACGCCCAACATTCGGCAAGAATGACGTCATAATCAGTTTCATAAAGATCCCACGCATCATCACTATTGCGCCATGCCCGACAACGAATGAATCGGTTACCTTTGCCATTGTGCATCTTGCATGCAAATCCGTCAGCATCGGAACCATAGTTCATGTCGAAATCGCAATTATGGTGAGAATCGCAGTCGATAATGTCATTATATGCACAATGGCTGCCGTCATTTTTCGATCCGAACCCAGAAGCCGAAAAATCATGACCGAAACCGAGCTGTATGCCTGTATCAAGATTATAAGAAAACTCGCAGCGTTCTATCCGGTTATGATTTCCTTCAAGTTTTATCCCGTTGTCGGCAGCATGAGTAATATGGATCCCATATATAATATGGTAATCACCGGTAAGAGCGATTCCGCGGTCGCCTACCTTCGATTTGTCCCGATTACAATCGAAAAGCTGTTGTTCGAAATCAAACACAGGCAGTTCTCCATCATAGCACCGTATCACGATAGGGTTTTCAGCCGTTCCCACCTTATTCATACGCACGGTAAGTTTGCCATCCGGGCCATATTTATCAATATGATATTTCCCGCCGCGACAAATGATATGCGTACCGGGAATGGCATTCTCATAGGCTTTTGCAATGTTATACCAAGGCTTCTCTTTCGATCCGTCTCCCGTTTCATCATTGCCGGCAGGACTGATATAATATATCTTCTTCGCTTCCGGGAATGCTTTTGTAGGTATCCACACGCCATCAGTCTTATAATCAGGATCATCGGAGTAATCATGCCCACCATCCACAACATCATCCGAAACCTTGAACACTTTTATATAACAATTCGATGAAGCGGCAAGAATACGAAACTGTACCCCCTCAACATCCCCGAGAGCAACATTTTTAGTCCATGTGGCAAAAGTACTTGAACTACTGGCAATCGTAAAATTATCGATTTCGGTCCAAGTCGCACCATCCGTAGAATAAGCCACGGTCATTTTCTTATTGCTTCCACCGGAACGATAAGTAAAACTTACCTTAGTGATGTTATCCAATTTCGGAGATATGATATATGCACCGTTTTTGTTGAATTTTAGTGCAGAACTTCCGTATGCCATACCACTGAAAGTCCATTCACCAAGATCAAAGCTGTGTTTACCGTCCGCTGCCGTTGAAGAATTCAATCCGGAAAATGTCTCGGTAAAATCTGTCGCGTTTATACCGGTGAACAATATCAATGATATAAATGTAAGGATAACTTTTCTCATAATGTTTTTAGAATTTCGACAATTTATAAACTATCTTTATCAACTTTCATCGGCCAGTTGTATTTTACAAATAAAACAGATAAATCTGACAGCCAAGACATAGATCTTTCAGCAGATTTATCAAAACATACACCGACAATCGAAACACCGGCATCCGAAACTACTCATCTAAATCTTTTCATGATCCGAATCGAAACAGGAACAGCCGATACAAAAAAGTAAGCGGTTATTTCAACCCGGCCTCCCGCCTCTTAACCGAAACGTAAAGCAAAATACTCTTTACAATAGTATCAATATTGTCAGGACGCGCTCCACACCAACGAACAAGTTCCTCCACATAATCACGGCTCTGTTGCCTGGTTGTTTCAAAAATCTTACAATAGGGCAGTGACATATCAAACTTCAAAGTACCCAAACTGGCATCATCCGATTTCACCACTGCGTAGTCGTTGAAAATGCGTATGGAACATTCCATGGCCGATTATTATTTGTTTTATGATATAGATTCAATTAATATTTCTACATATTTCCAAGAAAAAGAAAAACCTCCCGACGGAGAGATCTCTTTTCACTTGGCGAAGATAATAAATTTTCCAGAAACAGCCATCACTTTCATCGAAAAAAGTCCTTTTAAAAATCTTTTTACTTAATAATAAATCGGAACAAATGGAAGCCGGAGATATGCGCCATCCTATGAAATTCATTATAACCAACTCGCTCATAGATGATTCACGATTCATGTTGCAAAAGCCTCATAACGGACGGAGATAAACCGAAATATCCATATTAAAACAGATTCTGTCAAAAAAAAGACCGATAAATACCAATTTATCCGCCCCTACCCAATTCTGTCCCGCACACACAAATCTGCACGGAAATCCTCATTTCAGATTCAAGCCCAAATCACCATTCACAAAATACCATTCTATCGTCCGGCCCATTTATATAATGTAATTTATAAAACTGAAACACAATCAAATAGCACAACTTTATTCCAAACATCTGCGACCGATCCTCCAAGAATTACCCTCAGCATTCCGCTGCAACAGTTTCCCCGACTAACCCAGTATCACAAATGCCGCTCTTCTCCGCTTTTTTCTTCAAAAGTTTCCACAAGTGTCTCTTCATCCAATTGCAACAAATGATTGATCTTTTTTCTGCACAATATATGTAATCGAAAACATAATACAAGAAAATAAATGAACAACATCAATATAAAAATCGGATGTACACATTCTATCACAAACAAAATAAAATCATACGCTCCATGGGCAAGAATCGGTGCCAGCAATACCAGAATCCTGTTTTTTAAAGACGGTAAAGATGAAAAACTCACCAATGAATAATAGTAACCCATCAGCACACCAAACCCGAAATGTCCCGGCACGGCAAACAAAGCGCGAACAAATCCGACTTGCAACCAACTATCATAATTATCAAACAGATACAACACATTCTCTACTGCTGCAAATCCCAAGGAAACACACACTGCGTATACGATGCCATCCACCTTTTCATCAAAATAGCGATTCTTTCTCAAAAACAGCCATAATAAGACAAATTTAGCGATCTCCTCCGGTATTGCCGCCTCTAAAAAAGCCTTACGTAACTTTTCCATAATAGGCATGGAATCCAAAGTATATATTGACAAAGGTTCTGCCAAAAGGAGAGCCATCACCACAGATCCTGTACCATAAAAGAAAGCCTTGAGAATCTGTTTCACAGGTTCAGGCTGATATTTATCTCTTTTATAAATATAAAACAGCAATAACAGCACCGGCAACAAGGCTATAAATATCAATATCGTATTTTTCATCATCTTCAATTATTACATCATCGACCATTTCCGGCAAACCAATAATCTCTTTTCCGGAGAATCATCTCAAACAGAATAAAATTCCACACCCGAGAACCAGATTTTTCAATTTTCCCGCAACATTTAAGACTCCATGCAATCAGATCAGCACCTCCGCTAAAAATGCAGAACAATATCACACACAATATTTTCCGATGCAGAAGATCCATGCTTCCATACATAAAGACCATTGCAGATATGGTCATAATTTTCAAGCACTCCATATAACAAGAGAAGTATTATTTAGTGCAAAAATAATAAAAATAACTTCAACTTCCATACATTTTTATTTGAAAGTTCTATTTTTCTATTTAATATTT
Organism: uncultured Prevotellaceae bacterium; assembly: GCA_964567855.1. Classification (GTDB taxonomy): domain Bacteria; phylum Bacteroidota; class Bacteroidia; order Bacteroidales; family UBA3663; genus Liminaster. Next base: position 35,464 of record CAZMOE010000010.1, on the reverse strand, counting down.
ATAGTTTATTGAAAAATCCGGATATTATAGAGAGCGTTTTATCACAAAACGCACCGGTCAAAACATACAATCGACAATACTTTTCAATGAAAAGCGGGCCAATTCAAAAGTGGATCTTATATATGTAAGCATTCATAGGAAAAATCTCCCGGAAAAAGAGTCCGCAGAAACAAAAAAACAGACAATGCACAACTTTTCACTCATGCATTGTCTGTTTTAATCATACAACCAAACCGTTGTATTTACTTATCATCTGTCGCTTCGCCGTCCGGACCATTTTCATGGACATTCAAACGGGAACCTACGACACAATTTCCGAATTTATTTACCGGAAAGCTTCTCCTTCAAAGCTGCAAGAGCATCGATATCGCCCAATGTAGCCTTTTCGATTGTCGGCATAACTACGCTGTCTTTCTTGGCAGCCTCTTTCTTAGCGGCCTTCTTGGCAGCAGCCTCCTTCTTGGCCTCAGCCTTAGCCTCGTCCTCGAAAATACGGCTGTGAGAAAGGATCACGCGCTTCTGGTCCTTATTGAACTCAATTACCTTGAATTCAAGTTCCTCGCCGGTTGCGGCAGTCGTGCCGTCCTGCTTAACCAAATGCTTGGGAGTAGCGAAACCTTCTACACCTTCCTGGAGAGAAATCACAGCGCCCTTGTCCATCATCTCGACTACCTTGCCGGTATGAACGGAGCCTACGGTATAGATACCTTCGTACTCATCCCACGGATTAGCTTCGAGCTGCTTGTGACCGAGGCTGAGACGACGGTTCTCCTTGTCGATTTCAAGAACCTGAACATCGATAGAAGCGCCGATCTGGGTAAACTCAGACGGATGCTTGATCTTCTTCGTCCAAGAAAGATCGGAAATGTGAATCAAACCGTCTACGCCATCTTCGATTTCAACAAATACACCGAAGTTCGTGAAGTTACGTACGCGAGCCGTATGAACGGAACCGACAGCATACTTCTCTTCGATCTTTTCCCACGGATCGGCCTTGAGCTGCTTCAAGCCGAGGCTCATCTTACGTTCAGTGCGATCAAGAGTCAAAATAACGGCTTCCACATCGTCGCCGACCTTCAAAATATCCTGAGCGGAGCGCAAATGCTGAGACCAAGACATTTCAGATACGTGGATAAGGCCTTCGACACCGGTGGCGATCTCTACGAATGCACCGTAATCAGTCATGACAACCACTTTACCGTTCACCTTATCGCCGACCTTGAGTTCTTCGCTAAGGGCATCCCACGGATGAGGAGTAAGCTGCTTCAAACCAAGAGCGATGCGCTTCTTCTCATCGTCGAAATCCAAAATAACGACGTTCAACTTCTGATCGAGAGCAACAATCTCTTCAGGTTTGTTGATACGGCCCCAAGAAAGATCCGTAATGTGAATCAAACCGTCTACGCCGCCGAGATCGATGAACACGCCATAAGAAGTGATGTTCTTGACGGTACCTTCAAGGATCTGACCCTTCTGAAGATGAGACATGATTTCCTTCTTCTGGGCCTCGATTTCAGCTTCAATGAGGGCCTTATGAGAAACTACTACATTCTTATATTCATGATTGATCTTGACGATCTTGAATTCCATCGTCTTGTTGACAAAGACATCATAGTCGCGAATGGGCTTGACATCGATTTGCGAACCGGGCAAGAATGCCTCGATACCGAAGACATCGACAATCATACCACCCTTTGTGCGGCACTTTACAAAACCCTTGATGATTTCATCATTTTCAAGAGCTTCGTTCACACGAGCCCAAGAAGAGGTTGCACGGGCCTTCTTGTGAGAAAGTACGAGCTGGCCGGCCTTGTTTTCCTGAGATTCGATGAAAACCTCAACCTCGTCGCCGACTTTCAAATCGGGGTTATAACGAAATTCGGAAGCTGCGATAACACCTTCGCTCTTGTAACCAATGTTAACGATAACTTCGCGCTTATCCATAGCAGTCACCGTACCTTTGATTACCTCGTTATTGTTGACAGCACTTAAAGTTTTTTCGTAGTTGGCCGTCAGTTCCTCTACGCTCTTGTCGCCAAGAATTTCGCCTTTTTCATAAGATTCCCAGTTGAAATCTTCAATGGCGGTTGTTAAATTGTTAGACATAAAATAAATTAAAAATAAATGATCACTATGATTCCCAAGACCCGGTTTTCTGTTGCAAGAATCCTGCACATGGAAATCGGGCGCAAAAATAGTTTATTTTTTTCAATTTTACAACATTAAATACACAGATTTTACAATTCAAGTCCCTTTTTTTCTTTCATTTAGGCAATTTGGCGGATAATAGCCTCCTATAACCCGGCAGAAGACCATATAATTTGCAGGTCGGACTATGTCCGCCCGACAATTGCGACAAACCGTTTCGCCCATTCCGCCTCTGTTCATCGGTAACCCTATCCCTGCCGGCGGAAAACCGCCAACGCTATGAATGGTAAGCGGTTCCGAAAGCATTTCAAAGACGTTTCGCTTCTGTTTCCGAAGCGTCTCCGCCCAGATATCCGCTCTTGCGGGGCCGGAACTTATAGGATAATGTCAGCGTCACGCTGCGGCTGTCATACGACTGATGTTTTTCGGCAATAATTCCACAACTACGCAGTATCCACCCGTTATGGTCGGTACGGAAAATATTGTTTACGCCGAGGCGTACATCGAAACAATCATTGAAAAACGTTTTTCGCACACTGACATCCATGACAAACCACGAAGCCCCGAACTTCTGAGTATGGATGTGTCCGGCGCTGTTTCCCGAAAACGCAGCAGTCAGCATCCAGCGGCAGGGCAATGAAAAAATATTATTCCAACGATATGAGAACATCGGGCAATCGTACCTCTCGCCTTTCCATGCAAGCCGTTGGGGAGAACAGCCCAACGTGACGTCGGGCACCCAATCCCGTATTTTCCGGCTCCATATCAGGAAGAGCGACATCGAAGAGACATCCAGATTAACCGGATGCATCAACACCTGCGGAGAGGAGGCCGGATACAATTCCTTGACAAATCCATAGGTATCACGGGCACGACAATATTCGATCTGCGCCATGAAGTCATGCCACATTCCGAAAAAACGGAAACAATGCCGGTGTTCATCGCGTAATGCAGAATTACCGCCCTCAATTTCATGCCGGCCGGTGTAGACCAGTCCGCCGGTAAGCTGAGCATAGGGCGGGCGGACGGCAGACATCCGATAGCTGAAACTCAAAGCCGCATCGTCGGAAAAATTAATATCACAGGAGAAATCGGGCGATAAAAAATTATCACGCCGGCTCATAGAGATTCCCGTTCCGCCATCGACGGAATACGAATAACCGGCATGCTCATACCTTGCCCCGACATTGAAACCGACTTTTTTGAAACGGCGTTGCCAGGAAACGAATGCGGCATAGGCCTCTTGACGGGTTCGGGTAAAAGAGGAAGGAATATAGGCACTGACCGCTTCATTCGACATCCTATAATCCAGATCGGTCCGGGTATAAGAATCCTCGGTTCCGAGCGTCATCATGCCGCTGCTCCAGGGAAATTCGACATACAGTTTCACAGCCCCGAAAAGATAAGGGTTATCCTGATCTGAGCAAACTGCCGGCAAACCGGAAGCAGAGGGATATGCGGTTTCGCTGTCAGTTTTCATATCATGACAGCGAAACGCCCCGTCGAAATGCAGATGGCGCTTCTCTTCACCCTCTTCATCATAATACAGGGCCACCGACCGGTTCAGGCGGTTACTGCCCATACGGATGGTCCGCAACAGTTCCGGCTCTCCGTCCATCCACTCCCGGCCGGTGTTGTACAGCCGGGAGCGGACACGGTCGGCACGATAATATCCGCCGAAAGATTTTCCACCGGCAGCATAGTTGAACCCGATGCGCCCCACAGCCTCATTGGCTGGAGCCGTGCGATTCTGGGTACTGCCGATTTCCACCGGACGCCCCTCATAAAGAAACCGCTGGACGGTCCTTCCCTTCACCTGCGAATCGGAATGCCATAAAAGTCCCTCGCCGAAAATTTCCCAGTTACCGGTAAAGTAACGCAACACAAGCTCATCCGAAGCGCTCCAGCGGCGGCGGGCCTTGACTTCGGCCTCTTCCATGGCCGAAAGTCCGGCAATGAAATTGCGGCGGGTCGTAATCTTCAGCACGGAACAAGCTGCGGCATCATACTGCGCGCCCGGGGCCATCAGTAATTCGACTTTCCGGATATTGTCGGACTGCAACGTACGGAGTTCCGTAATATCATGCACAGGATGACCGTCTATATAAATCTCCGGAGTTCCGCGCCCCTGCACGGAGACGCCGTCATCGGAAACCGACATCATCGGCAGCTGAGCGAGGACATCGAGAGCATTTCCCAGACGGGCAAGCGGAGTGCCAGCAATGGTAGAAACAAGCGTGCTACCTTCCCATCGGGAAACCGACGGATCCGGCTCGACACAGACTTCATGCAAACGGAAGGAAAGCGTATCCGCCTCCTGACAGGCAAGCCCTGCCACAGGGCAAAAGGCGATAATAAATGTTGAAATTTTTCTGTACATAGACTCTGCGTTTTTGCCTGCAAAGGTAGTATGAGGAACTCGTAAATTCCAAATTCACGGTCTGACACAGAGAATATATAATACACTATGATATAATTGATTACAAAAATATGAAAAAGAAAATTCTGACCGGATGAGAGCGCCGTCAGAAAATCGGGAGAAGCAGGTCCCGACAACGGCCGCCAGCTTGGCAAATCTTTCCTTTCAGACGGGATTTCCGCTTATAGACGGTTTCCACTTTTTCGCCGATAAAGATGCTTATCGCCTGCGAAGAAAATCCGCAGATCAGATAAATCAGCAATTGATAATCATCGGTACTGAGGCGGGGCAACGCTTCCCGAACGACGGCAAGCCAGTCGGCATGGACATCGGCCACTGCGGCCTCCAGGCCGGAAAATGTCTTGCTGTCGCACTTAAAGGCCTCGATCTCCCGCTTCACCTCGCGGGCGATGGCATTGCGTTCCGAGGCTGTACCCTGATTTTCATAATAGGTGGAACATAACTGATCGATAAAACGGAAACGCCTAACAAACTGATCATCCACCACAATCGACAATCCCGCCGTCAGGTTCTTCTCGACCGCCACAGCCTCACGCAAAGAGGCTGCCTGAGCAAGCAACACCTCATTTTGACAAGCCTGCCACCGTAAACGCCGTTGCTGCCAAAGCATCATGCCTATGAGAATGAATAAAATTACTGTCCCTTCCAGCACCCAGAGATGCCGCTGCCGCCGCTCTTTATAAAGAGCATATTCCTTGACCTTCTGTACATAACGGGCCTGCAACAGAGCATCTGCCTCCGGCTCCTGTAACAGAAGCGCTGACCGGATTTCTTTCGATCGCGCCAAAAGCTGCCGTTCACCGGATGAAGCATAATAGCGGACGGCAATGGAAATAATCGTATCCGACGGGGCTGCGAGCCTGCACCTCATCATCGCATCGCTATACAGAAAAGCCCACCGTGCCATGGTGGCAGAATCGGCAAACTCAGAAACATCGATGATGCTGAGCCGTTCAAAAGCCTCTTCCGGATTCTCTCCCATCACCCGTTCGGCATCGTCCAAGGCTGTATCGGACGAATTGCCCCACGTACATCCCGTGACAATAAAAGCCAATATGACAATCAATAGTCCTCTCATAACAAGAATCTGCAACGCCGGCGGACCGCAATCTCCGGACGATGTCGATAATGGTTCAAATCACTTCCAGATCGCCACTGGGCATCCAGCCGATGTTTCCGTCCATGAGTTCTATCTCAGACCATTCACCCAAGGTGGAACGGATCCTGACTTTCGTACCTTCATGAATCGGGAACAACTGCGTGCCGCTCTCGGCCGGAGAGGAACGGACGGTGACGGTCGGCGTCACGACGATAGCATGATTCCTTACCGTAAGTTTCTCGTATTGAGCGTCGGCATAATAAATGGAAAGGATGCAAAGCAGGAAGGCCAGAATGCCGCCATAGAATCCGAACTTGCGCCAAGTCCGACGCCGCAAAAAGAAATAGGCAAACAGACAGATGACGAACAACAGAAACAGAACGACAGCCAGAACGGCCCACGCATCGCACGTCAGAAGATCGCGGACTCCGTTGCTCCACTCCTCGAAAATAACCGGACGGATAGCCTCGATTTTATCTACCGAGTGCATGCGGGCCATCTCCAGATTGACAGCTGCGTCGGCGTAGGCCGGATCCAGCAACAGACAACGTTCGTATTGAATGATGGCCTGGGCATACTGCTTATTCTTATAGTAAGCATTGCCAAGATTATAATAAAGCGTGGCCGAGGTGCCGTAACAGCCGGCCACGGTCTCATAGGCCTCAACGGCCTCCGCGTAACGGCCGGCCTCATAGTGGGAGGTCGCCGCCTGCAAAATGGCATCGGCAGAAAGCATATCGCCACCGGCTACCGTCGCCGGGGCTGCAGCAGTCAGAGTATCGGAGGTAACCGCAGCAGCGCCGGAACCGTCAGACTGGGCACTGGCGGTCGTCGCCTGAATCAGGAATGCGACACAGAGCGACACTAAGGTCGGAAATATAGATTTGGTATTCATTATTCGTCAAACTTTAAAAGATTTCAGATTCCATTTATCGACTCACAGTTACTTCTTCAGCGTATCCTCCAGGTTTTCAAGTATCTTGCCTGAACGGACATAAAGGTCATCCATGGCCCGGGTGCTGTGAGAGGGCGCATAGCGGGCAAACTCGCAAGTGGAAAGGATTTCAACAAACTGAGCGGCCAAATCGGCAGAGGCACCGTGTCCGACAAGCTGCTGCTCGACATTTTCGTGCGAAAGTTCGGAAACCGGAATACTGAGTTTATCACTCACATAGCCCAGCATGGCCTTGTGGACAGCCTCGTAGAAACGTCCCTCATCCTGCGACTTAAGGGCCGCAGAGGCCTCCTTGAGCCGTTTGACGGCCAGCTTATTAGCCTTCTTGGTACGCTTCAGATCCAGATCGGCGTTCAACTTTAATTGACGGCGATAGACGATAGCAATGATGATGAATGCCACTAACGGGATCAGGAAGAAGAGCCAGTAAAGCGATACGGCATACAACGGGACAGAGTCCCGCTTCAAATCTCCGGCCGAAAGGGGATGAATGTAGCGGATGTCGTTCCCCAGGTGTTTGATACGTTCCTGATTGGTGCCCGAGAAGTCTGCAATGTTGCTGTTGCCGCCAGCCGCACCGCTTCCATCGGCTCCTTTTTCGACAGTCAGGGTAAACGCCTGCGTCGCCGCCGTCCGGTACTGTCCGGTCTTCGGATCGAAATAGCCGAACTCGACCGCCGGAATCTCGAAAGTACCGGCATATCGGGGAATCACCGTATATTCTATGACTTTCCGGCCGCTCATGCCCTTTGAAGTGGTCTTGACCGAGACATCTACCTTGGGATCATAGATTTCAAAATCCGCCGGGAACACCGGTTCCGGTTCTTTGACATATTTAATGTTTCCGGTTCCTTCGATTTCAAGTTTATAGGTCAATACCTCGTTGGCCTTGATATGATCGGTACTCAGATGAGCCTTGATATTGAAATTTCCGACACCGCCCATGTAAGCGGCAGGCTTTCCGGCCGGCAATGGTTCGACCGTAATCGTATGCGGAGCACTGGTCACGGGAACCTCTACATTCTGGGTGTAATCCATCGGCATGTCGAAGAAGAAGCCGCTTCCCCGACGGGTAACAACGATCTGGGCGACGGCTGTTACGGAAACTGACGGTATTTCAATCTTGCCGGCACGCTGAGGGAACAATAAATATTGTTTCAACACATAGGTCTGATAGTTCGCGCCCTTATAGCGTTCCAGATTCACCTGCTGCTGGGGCAGATCTATATCCTGCACCATAAAACCCTCAAAGTCGGGAAGCTTGGCGTCGGCAATGTCAACGACACGATGATTCTTGAAATACAATTTTAATGTGGCCAGAATAGCTTCCCCCTCGTAGGCTTTCGTCTTGGAAAACTCGATATCGAGCTGAACGTCTTCTTTGCTGATAGATGTATTGGACGAACGGCCGCCCTGTCCGCTACCGCCGTTTCCGGACGTTCCGTTCCGGGAACCTTGATGATTTCCTCCGGACGCAGGCTCATCGGCCGGCAGGACCTTGATGGTCGCCGTATTCGATGTATAACTTTTCCCGTCGACGCTGACCGTAGCCGCCGGCACGGTGAAAGAGCCCTCTTTCTCCGCCATCAGGTAATAGGTAAAAGAGGTGCTGACGGAGCGGGACATCTGCCCGCCATTGACAGTACTGTAGGACATACGGGTACCCGCAGCAGGGCCGGTCAGAACCCGCAGTCCGCTTTCTTCTATATTACAACGAAAGTTATTCCCCGTGGCATTTACCGAATATTCCACCTGAAACTGATCCCCCACAGCCACAGCCGACGGGGCCTTTACTCGAAAAGTCACCTCTTCTGCCTGAAGCGCAAACATCAAGCAGAAGGTAAACAGAGCTAAAAATAGTCTTTTTATCATCATTGTCGTCATACTTTATCTTACCAATCCTTATCCGTCCGTTTCCGTTCGGTTTGTTTCATCAGTTGCTCACGCACTTTGTCCTGCACATCCTTTTCTTCCTGATTGGCAGCGTTCAGGATGGCCTCAATCTGCTCTTGCGACATCTTCGGAGCTGCATTGGCCGACTGCGATTGCTGATTTTGCTCCTGTTGCTCCTGCTGTTGCCGATCTTCCTTCTGATCCCGATTCTGCTGCTGTTCATCCTGTTGCTGCTGATCCTGATTCTGCTGGTTCTGCTGTTGCTGCTCCTGTTGTTTCTGCTCGTCGGATTTGTTATCCTGATTCTGGTTCTGATCCTGATTTTCCTGCTGCTGTTCCTGTTGCTGCTTGAGCTTGCGGGCAAGAATCATGTTATAGCGGGCATCGTGATCGCTCGGATCCATACGCAATGACTGCTTGAAAAGTTCTTCGGCACGGGCATAATCCTGTGTGGCCAGGCAGACGTCGCCGGCATTGAAATAGGCCTTGGCAGCCAGTTGCAGATCGCCGGACCGCTCGGCGCCGGTGGCAGTTGCCATATACTGCTCCATGGCAGCATCGGCCTTCTGCTGGCGATAAAGCGCATTTCCAAGATTAAATTTTGCAATCGAATCTGCCGCATTTCCCTCCAACGCCTTCCGATAGGCGATTTCCGACTCCAGATATTCCGATTTATCATAATGCTCGTTACCCTGACGGATGTTCTGACGCACTTTCTTCTGCGCAGAAAGCGACGCCCAGCAAACCGGTAGCAAAAGCAAAAACAATAATAAGCGCTTATTCATAATCAATCAAACAATTTAAATTTACTGAGGTAAGGATTCGCTCTATCCAGAAGAAACGCATTGATCAGCAGACAGACGAAAGCGACCCAGATAAACCATTCAAATTTATCGTCGTAGTCAGCATAGATACGGCTTTCCAGTTCCGACTTTTTCATACCCTTGAGTGCATCGACCATGGCGTTGAGTGCTGAATTGGTATTGTCGGCACGTACATACATACCCTGTCCGGCTGCAGCGATATCCTGCATCATGGACTCGTTCAGACGAGTGGTGACGGTATTGCCGTCTTTATCTTTGCGGAAACTTCCCGCCCTGCCGCTTCCGTCGGGAACCGGAGAACCTGCAGGAGAACCGATACCGATGACATTGACCTTAATGCCTTTCTCCATTGCAGCCCGGGCGGCGCCGGTGGCATCGTCCTCATGATTCTCGCCATCGGTAATGATAATAATGGTTTTATCGGACGTTTCATTGGGTGTAAACGAACGGACGGCAAGGTTGATGGCTGAACCTATGGCCGTACCCTGAATGGAAACCATCTTCGGGTCTATACTGCTCAGGAACATTTTGGCCGAAACGAAATCGCTCGTGATGGGCAATTGCGTAAAGGCATCTCCGGCGAAGACAATCAGACCGACTTTGTCATTCTGCATCTGATCGAGGAGTTTGGACAACATGCGCTTGGCTTTCTGAAGTCGGTTGGGGGCGACATCTTCCGCCAGCATGGAATTGGAAATGTCCAGACATACCATCACCTCTACACCCTCCTTTTTCACAGTTTCCAGTTTCGATCCGAACTGAGGTCTTGCAACCGCCACAATGAGCGAAACCAATGCAATCATCTGCAAAATGAATTTCAGACCGAGTTTTGCCCCGGAAACGGCAGGTGCGAGCGGTCGCAGCAAGGCGATGTTGCCGAAACGCTGCAAGTCTCGCCGTCCGAGATACCGCATCATCACATATAGGACTATGAATGCCGCCACAAGCAGCAGAAGCCATAGCATTTGAGGATTAGCAAACCTAAAATTTTCCATTATATAAAGATAGCATTGTGTTTTATAGAATTATCCTGAAATTTCAAGGTCTCCGGTTACGGTATGTAGCGCAAAACCGTATTGCGCAACAATACATATAGTAACAAAAGGCCGAGCGCGGCCAAAGCGTAAGGAAGATATTCCTCCTCTTTACGGCTAAATTCGCGAACGCTCATCTTGGTCTTTTCCATTTGATCGATTTCCTCAAAAATGGAAATCAGAGAGTTCTTGTCGGTAGCCCGGAAATAGCGGCCGCCGGTGATCTGCGCCATATCTTTCAACGTCACTTCATCGATGTCGGCCTTTACCCGTTGCCTGACAGGCCGTCCGAAAGGATCGGTACCTACGACCATCTCCACTTCGCCTCTTGAGCCGACACCGATAGTATAGAGCCGGATACCCAACGCCTTTGCCACTTCTGCGGCATCGCGGGGAGCCACGTTACCGGCATTGTTGGTTCCGTCGGTGAGCAGAATGATAGTCTTCGACTTGGCCACTCCGTCTTTAATACGATTGACAGCGGTCACAAGCCCATCGCCTATGGCCGTTGCCGTTCCATCGATCAGATCGGTGGAAACCGATTGCAACATATTGGAAAGAACCGCATGGTCAGAGGTCATCGGGCACATTGTGTAACTCTCTTTTCCAAAGATAACCATACCGATGTTGTCGTTCGGACGACCGGCGACGAAACGGCCGGCCACGTCCTTGGCCGCCTCTACCCGGTTCGGCTTGAAATCCGGCGTCAGCATAGAATTGGAAACGTCCAGCGACAATACGATATCGATGCCCTCCGTATTGCTTTGGCTCCAGCTGTCCGTACTTTGCGGACGGGCCAGAACCACGACGACCAATGCCAGCGCACCCATCGACAACACGAAATTCACATGCCGCAGATATTCCTTATAAGAGCGTGGAAGATTCGCAAATGGCCGCGTCGATGGAATCTGCATAGATGCCTCCGCCCGTTTGTGTCTCCATATGTAAAACGCCACGGCAAGCGGAATCAATATCAAAAGAAACAAAGAATAAGGATGTGCAAATATCATTTTCTCAACCTGTTTTTTTATTGAATGATCGTGTTACTTATTCCACCGCCGGCTCGTCTACGGGAGCCACTACGGACGAGGTGTCCATGCACTTCTCTTCTACCGTCTGGGAAATAAACATTTTGACATTGATAAAACTCAAATGGTTATCATCGGCAAGCGGAACATATTTGGCGAACTTTACGAGATCGGAAAGGGTCAGCACCTGCTTCAGGTTTTGCATGGACGATTGCGTTACTCCATCTACCCGGCGCATTTCAGTAAGAATCTCATAAGAGGTCTTTTCCATGGCTGAAACGTAAAAACGCCGCTCAATGTAGATACGCAAAATGTCGACCAGTTCGGTATAGAACTGCTTGTTCAACCCCTGCTGCCAGAGTTTTTTCTCATCAAGAAGGGTCAAAGCCTGCATCGCTTCCTCATAGGGAGACAAAACAACGGCGGCCGGTTCGGCAACCCCTTCCTTTTTCACACTGCGCTTCTTATAGTAGAGATATCCGCCATACCCGATGGCCACACACAACAGAATACCTAAAACAAGAAAGAACCATCCGGAATAGTCCCACAGAACAAAAGCCGGAGTCAAAGGAGCTTTGATATCGGCATAGCGCTGCGGATCTACTTCCACGTCAAACGGGACAACCACTTTCAATGCTAAAGCATTGGTATAAATGGTATCGCCGTCCAACAGGAGAGGGAACGGCGGGATGAAAAGGCTGGCAGAATCAAAAGCGAATACGCGAATGTCCTGACGCAATGTGAGCATTCCGTTCGAGGCACTCAGTGTATCCGTCACCGGCTGGCCGGACACCTCTAAAAAGAAACTTTCCGCATCATCAGATACAGGAATGGCCGCACCATGCTGATATGAAGGAAACTTCAAATGGCGGTCGGCCGGGAGTGTCGCTTCCAGATGTATCGTCGTCGGAGAACCGATGATGACATATGTGGAGTCAAGAAACGCCTTGACCGCAGGAGACTGCGCATGAAGAAAAGCGGCATGCAAACAAAATAAGGCAACCGCAATGCTAGTAATAAGAACTTTTATCAATCTCATTTCTCCATAATCTAAATTACATATCGAAAGGGCAAGCTATTTTCCCCGAAACAGGAAGCCATCAGCTGCCTCGCTTTTCAAATAGGCCCATCAATGCAGGAACATAATCCTGTTCGGTGGCAATGCTGACAAAGTCAACCCGGCTTTTGTTAAAAATCGTCCGGATATTTGCCTGATTGTTATGCCACCAGTCGGCATACGCGCGACGGGTACGTGCGGAAGAGGTATCGATCCAGCGTTCCTGACCGGTTTCAGCATCACAAACTTTCATCAGACCGACATTCGGCAACTCGACCTCACGAGGATCATAGACCTGAACGGCTACCATATCGTGTTTGGAGCCGGCAATGGTCAGCGGTTGCTCAAAATTTTTGCTGTCGATAAAATCAGAAATCAAAAACGCGGTACAGCGCTTCTTCTGGGCATTGCTGACGTAGCGGATGGCCTGTCCGAGGTCCGTTCCGCGCCGCACCGGCTGGAATTTGATCAATTCGCTGATGATGGCAAGAACATGCTTCCTGCCTTTCTGCGGTGGAATATATTTTTCAATCCGGTCTGAGAAGAAGACCACCCCGATCTTGTCATTATTCTGTATCGCCGAGAAAGCCATCGTAGCTGCAATTTCCGTAATCACCTCCTGTTTGGTCTTGGAAACGGTTCCGAATTCCCGGCTGCCGCTCACATCGATCATCAGCATAACCGTCATCTCACGCTCTTCCTCAAATATCTTGATATGAGGCTTATTCTGTCGCGCCGTCACATTCCAATCTATGTCACGGACATCGTCGCCATACTGATATTCACGTACCTCGGCAAAGGACATGCCATGCCCTTTGAAAGCGGCATGATACCTGCCGGCAAAGATACTCTGACTCAATCCGCGAGACTTGATCTCTATCCGACGTACTTGTTTCAGCAATTCTGTTGTATCCATTATCGATTACGAATGTTGTGGTATGATTATTTTTATCAGAAAAACATGAACGCAGAATGTTGACCGGCAAACGGGTTCCGGCATCCATACGTTTCATCCATAACCATTACGGCACTTCTACCTTGTTCAATATCTCGGCGATGATTTCTTCGGTCGAAATGTTGTTGGCCTCGGCCTCATAACTCAATCCGATACGATGGCGCAATACATCAGGACAGATGGCGCGGACATCTTCCGGAACCACATAACCGCGATGCTTCAGGAAAGCATAAGCGCGGGCCGCCAAAGCAAGATTGATGGAGGCACGGGGCGATGCACCGTAAGAGATCATGTTCTTCATATTCTCCATGCCGTACGTTTCAGGATAGCGGGTGGCGAACACGATGTCGACGATATATTTTTCGATCTTTTCGTCAATATAAACCTGACTGACTACCTGCCGGGCCTCCAGGATTTCATCGACAGTCATGACCGGTTTGAGATCCTGACGGAGGCCATGCAGATGTCCGTCCACGATCTTCATTTCCTCATCCTTTTTGGGATAGCCGATCTTTACTTTCAGCATGAAACGGTCGCACTGCGCCTCCGGCAACGGGTAGGTACCCTCCTGCTCGATAGGATTCTGAGTTGCCATTACAAGGAAAGGTTTATCAAGATCGAAAGTTTCGGAACCGATGGTCACCTGGCGCTCCTGCATGGCCTCAAGAAGGGCCGACTGCACCTTGGCCGGTGCCCGGTTGATTTCATCCGCCAACACGAAGTTCGCAAAAACCGGACCTTTCTTAACGGAAAACTCTTCCCGTTTCTGAGAAAAGACCACCGTTCCGACCACATCAGCCGGCAACAGATCCGGAGTAAACTGAATCCGGCTGTATTTCGCATCTATCAGAGAAGCCAGCGTCTTAATGGCCAATGTCTTGGCCAAACCCGGAACACCTTCCAGTAAAATATGTCCGTCAGCCAGCAAACCGATAAGCAAAGATTCTATCAAGTGTTTCTGTCCGACAATAACCTGGTCCATGCCTTGTGTCAGCATATTCACAAACGAACTCTTTCTTTCTATAAGTTCATTCAGTTCACGAATATCAACTCTTTCACCCATAGTATTAATGATTTATTCTTAATGTTAGCTTTAATAATATTAATGTTTCAACCTCGGGAAGCAAGACTGTCGGAGAGTTCGGCAAAGAAACTCTTTCCATATAACAATCTGATGCCTTTTTTTATCTAAAAACGAGGGCAAAATTACACTTAACGGTTAAATACAACAATAGTTTAACACAAAAAAAATCGAAATTAAGATTTAAAAAGTGCTAAACCATTTATTTTCTTCCTCGAAGGCCTAATGAATGTCTTCTATGTCGAACGGCGTCTGCTGATAGACATAATAATTCAGCCAATTGGAAAAGAGCAGATTAGCCGTCGAACGCCAACGGACCAAAGGACTTTCGTTCGGATCATTATTCCGATAGTAATTGACCGGCATGTCGATGGCCAGCCCCTTGGAGAGGTCCCGTTTATATTCGGAGTCAAGCGTGAGAGGAGAATATTCGGAATGTCCGGTAACGAACAGCTCCCGTCCGCCCCGGGCCACCACCATATACACGCCACTCTCGCGACTTTCACTCAGAATCGTCAGTTCCGGATGTTTCTGTATGTCCTCGCTACGGATTTCGCTGTGCCGGCTGTGCGGCACGTAGAATTCGTCATCAAAGCCCCGGAAAATAGGGTTTGAAGGGTCGTAACTGCGATGTTTGAATATACCGAACATCTTCTTTTCAAGCGGATATTTGGGCACGCCGTAGAAATGATAAAGGCCTGCCTGAGCCGCCCAGCAGATGTACATGGTAGATGTCACATGAGTGGCGGCCCAATTGAAAATCCGCTGCAGGATCCGCCAGTAGCTGACCTCCTCAAAATCCATTTGCTCCAAAGGTGCGCCGGTGATGATCATTCCGTCATATTTCCGATGGCACATTTCATCGAACGGAGTATAAAATTCCTGCATGTGCAGAGCAGACGTATTCTTTGATACATGCTGCGGTATCATCATGAACTCTATTTCCAATTGCAATGGCGTGTTCGACAGCAGACGGATCAGGTCATTCTCCGTCTGTTCCTTGATGGGCATCAAATTGAGGATAGCGATCTTCAGCGGTCGGATATCCTGCTGCGACGCCCGCTCCGAATCCATCACGAAAATGTTCTCCGCTTTCAGCGCTTCGATGGCCGGCAACCTTTTAGGCAACTTTAATGGCATTGTTATAGACGTTATAAATCAAAGCATAATAAAAAATTCATCGGGAGGTTTCTCTCCCGGCTTCCTTTCCGCATCCGGCCGCACATTCTCTTTCCGCAAACACGATGGCCGGGATTTCCGACAGAGAGAAAACCTCATAAGTAGGCCGGAAAGCGGGGCGCTCGGACGGGTGACGGTTAAAATAAATCTGACGGATACCCGCATCCCGGGCGCCGGCAATATCGGTCTCGATGTTATCTCCGATCATGATCACCGACTGCGGTGTCAGCCCCGTCTTGCGAAAAGCATAATCGAAAAAACGCCTGTGCGGCTTGTTGGCACCGGCATCTTCCGACAGGATCACCGTGTCGAAATAATGATCAACACCCGCGCTCTTCATCTTGCGATACTGCACCTCATGAAAACCATTGCTGGCCATGTGGAGACGGAAACTCCCGCTCAAAGTATCCAGTAATTCGCGGGCACCCTCTACCAATCCAGGCTTCACGGAGCAGGAATCTAAAAAGAAATCGCTGATCCGCAACACTTCATCAACCGACGGGCGGTAATTGCGACCCTGACTTAACGGTTCCATAAAACGCCTGACGATCAAATCATCCCGTTCGATCTCTCCACGGGCATACTGCGCCCACAAACGACGATTTGCCTCCCAGTAAAGGTCGGAAAACACCCCGTAGGTATCGAAATAACGGGCTAAACCGAACTCCTCATACAATTCATGAAGCGCAAGAACGGCATTGCCGTGCGTGTCATAAATCGTATCGTCAAAATCAATAAAAATATCGGTCAGCAAGATACAGCCTCTTTTGGATTGTTCATGAATGTCTGTCGCCATCAGATCATTACGACCAGATAGCGTGTAATACTCCAGAACGAAGCCGGGTCGGTAATCACGATTTTCAGTGTACGGTCATAATCCTTAACCAATTCATAAGATCCCTCCGGCATAGCGGAAAGAATTTTCGCATCTTTGCTTCCCAACGGAATTTCCGTCACCTCCCTGATATCGATCTGGCGGAAAACCGATGTGTCAAACGTCAATGGTTTCAGCTTAGCGGCCGTAAAAACGCCTTTCTTGATCAGCCCCATATCTTTCAACTCCTTTTTGGTGGCTATGATATAGAAACCGCTGTTGAGCATGCGGTCCTGAGCAGCCAAAACAGTCCGATGATCCTGATTCTGACTGTTGACAGCGTCGATGGAATCCTGAGCAGAAGAAAGGTCCATGTTCAACCGGGCGATTTGCTCGTTCTTTTGCCGCAGCTGGTTCTCATACTCTCCGATCTGAGCGATATAACCGTTGATTTCGCGCTGCATGCGGTCGATGGTCTTCTTCAGTTCCGCATTCTGGCCCAAAGCGGCCGAATACTGCTTCTGCAATTTATCCAAAGCGGCCTGCTTTTCCTGTATCCGCTGCTGGATGTTCTGCAGGCGATTCATCAGACGCTCGCGCTGGCTCTGCAAATCATGATTGTCTTCCGCATTCTGCACACTGATCGCCCCGTTGATCTCGTCGAGCTTGGAAGAAACCTCTCCGAACATGCCCACCAGTTCCGCGATTTCGTTCTGCTGCTGCAAAGTCATCAACATCAGCGAATCATTCAGCTGCCGGGTCTCTGCGAGCTTCTGCTTGGTAGACGGGGTGTCGCACCCTGTCAGCACAAAGCATGCCAGCAACACAACAGACAACAACTTACCCGCAACACGCATTCCGGCTGTCAGCGGGTTACATTTCAAATTCATCTTTTTCATCTTCTTCGACATTTAAATCTTTATATTTATTACGTTTTTCTTTCTTCTCGGGTTCAGGAGCTCCCCCTACAAGCAGGACGATCTCCCCCTTCGGCTCGGTAGCCGTAAAATAGTCAATCAATTCTTCCAATGTGCCGCGGTGAGTCTGCGCATGCAGTTTGGAAATCTCTCGCACGACGGCGGCAGGCCGTTCCTTGCCGAAAATATCCGCCATCAGCTGCAAAGCCTTCACCAAGCGGTAAGGCGATTCATAAAAAATCAACGTACGGGGCTCTGCCGACAATGCTTTCAGCCGTTTTTCCCGCCCTTTTTTCTGAGGCAGGAAACCTTCAAAGCAAAAACGGTCGCAAGGAAGTGCACTCTGCACCAATGCCGGCACAAAAGCCGTTGCGCCGGGCAGACATTCGACCTCGATGCCCCGTTGCGCGCATTCCCGGACCAGCATAAAGCCCGGATCCGAGATTCCCGGTGTCCCGGCATCCGATATCAATGCCACGGTAAGCCCTCCGGCAATACGGTCTGCCATAGCCTCGCAGGTGCGATGCTCATTGAATTTATGATGGCTCTGCATCGGCACCCTGATATCGTAATGATTCAGCAGGACGCTGCTCGTACGGGTGTCTTCCGCCAGTATCAGATCGGCCTCCTTCAGCACCCGTACGGCCCGGAATGTCATATCTTCCAGATTTCCCACCGGTGTCGGCACTACAAATAGTTTCATGCTTGTCTTTGCTTCCTTTCTGTGAGTTTCTGCGGCACCGCCCTATGAGCCGACCACAGTTTTATCGGGCAAAGGTAGTATTTTTTGTTAAAATCCAACGGTTTTCACGCCGATATATCGAAATAATCTTTCAACGGTCCGATTATATGCCCTGCCAAGGGCACGAAAAGTCCGGGATTGCATCGTTACGATATTTCCGGCACGCCGCTGTAAAATTTTTCATCCATCAGCCACAACTGAAATCCGGCAGACAAAAGCCTACGGTATCAGCCGCAAAACCAACGACTCCACCTGCTTGCGAAGAGAGGCCGCCCTACCGCTATAATTATTTACAATGAGCGTAAAAATATATGTGCGGCCATCACTTCCCTCCATATAACCGGAATAGGCCAGCACCTGCTTCGTGGTGCCGGTCTTCAGCTGCGCCTTACCGGCCAAACGAGTGCCGGCCAGAAAATTACGCACAGTCCCGGAACGTCCGGCGACAGGCAAAGAGGCCCGAAAATCTTCATCCGCCTGCGAAACGGCAAGCAGACAGGTCAGAAAGCGGGCGGTCAGCCGGTCATAAGGGGATAGTCCGCAACCATCATACATCTGCAGGCCGGAGACATCCAGCCCGCGGTCGCCCCAATATGCCGTCACGGCCTGCAGTGCAGCCCTCTGCGATGCCTCGCCACGACTTAACGCGATCTGACGCAGCAACATCTCGGCCAGCAGATTCTGGCTGACGACGTTGGTATGGCGTGCGATTGTCCGCAGCGGAGCCGAACGGTGTATATAAATCGTCCGGACGGAAACCGGAACGCCGGAACCGGCATCAAGTAAGGTGCCGTCGCTTGCCGGAGCGCCTTGAACGGCAATACCGGCCTTTTCGAGGGCCGTCGTAATCTGCTGAGCGGCAAACAGCGGAGGATCGGGAATATCTCCCTTGACGGAAAAGGTACGTTCGCCATGGGGAACGGCTCCGTCAAGAATGCGACGGCCGCAACGGGGCATACCGTAAAGATAGGCGCTGTCAAAAGTACAAGGCACAGACGACAAACGGTTTTCCACGGTCAGGCCGGCGACAACCGGTTCGATGGAGATGACCTGCGGCTGACAGTTGGGACGGGAAGTATCCAGTATGACGGAATAAGTGTTGACGGCATAGTTGAGGCCAAAAAGTCCGGCGGCATAATAGTTGCCCAGATCCTCCCACGTCCAGCCCGGAGAAACCGCCGGATCCGGCAAAAGGCTGCCATCACCGACAATCCGACCTGCCACACGCCTCACTCCCATCCGCCGCAGCACGGCGACGACGCTGTCTGCAAATGCCGTGGCCGGACGTTCGTCATAAGCGGAAGCCAGAGTTGCATCTCCATAACCACGCAAGACGATATCCCCCTCCAGACACCCGGAAGCGGTATTCACCTTGCCGGTAATCCCGACCTCGGTCTTTACCTCAGCCCCACCGCCACAGATCCGCAGAGCCGCCGATGTAGTTACCAGTTTCATTGTCGAGGCCGGTGTCAACAGACAATGCGGCTGATGTGAATATAGGATTTCAACGGTGCCGCCGGGATGCAACACCGCAACATCCAACCCGACAGAAGCATGGCGCAATGCGTCACTGCCCAGCCATTGCAAGAAATATACAGGAAGCGGCCGAGAGTTCTCTTCCCGTACGGTCACACCGGAACGGCCGGCGGCCTGAAAAACAAAAAATGGGAAAAATACCGTCATCCCCGCCCAAAACAGAACGAAAAAGCGGCTATACGTAAAACGAAATTTCATATCAAACCCAGCCTTGTCTGCTACTGCCGGAAACAGGGTTCCCGGCTTTTCACCTCTTTATATGGTAGCGCATCAATCCGATATCTCTGACACCCAAAGGCGCCTCTGCGACAGAATCGTTGCGTGTCAGAAGGTTGAATGAACCCACGACGCTCTTCAACGTCAAGGTGCTGTCGGCTCTAAGCGCAAGAGAGTAATCTCCGGCTGCGGTCAGAAGCTCGGTCTGCGTCAGAGCAGAGTCCTTGTCATACCGCAATGTCAGGGCAACGACACCATAATGGCCGACAGGCACGTGGGAAACGGCAAACCGCCACTCCAACGAATCGCCGGCAAAAAAAGTACTGTCGGACACAATCTCCCAGGTCCACAGCGAAGAAAGTCGCTTCCTGTCTAAAAGGAAATAGTCCTTTCCCTGCCACAGATTGACGGTATCTCCTGAAATCGAAGGATAATAGATATTCAGCAACGCGGTCAAAGAATCTTCTTCGGCCTGCAAAATATCTTTTACTCGGTCATAAACACGGATAAAATCTTTCAAATGGGTAGAATACCAGACCAGCGACGAATCATATTCGGCTCTCGTCACCCCATGTTTGACCAGAACGGCAGCCACAATCTCCTGCTTGTCCGCATCGGTCGGATAGACGGCTCTCTGCACTTCCAGAAGACCTTCGGCCTTGTGCACATCGACCAGAATATCGGTCATCTTGGAAGAGGCGATAACATGATCCGGTCTATGGCTGCATGAAGTCACCGCACCGGCCAGCAGCGATGTAACAAAAACAAAAAAAAGTTGTGCCAACAATCTCATATCTTTCTACTTCTATACCGCCCGGCTACCTGTCACCCTTGAAAAAAGGCAATTCAAGTTCGGCAAAAAGACGGCGATAAAATAATATCAGGAGTGCGAAGCCTACCGAAATGGCCGCATCGGCAACATTGAACACAGGTTCGAAAAAGCGGAACGGCTCATCGCTGCAAGGCAACCACCCGGGCCATCCGAAAGTAAATCCGAGCCAATTCATCGGCTGCTCACGATAAGGCACCCAGTCCGGCCAGTTAAACTCAATCAAGGGGAAATAAAGCATATCCACCACCCGACCGTAAAACCACGGGGCATAGCCTTCTGCACCGTCGCAGGCCCATCGGGCGACATGGCCGTAACTGTCCGTAAAAATCCGGCCGTAAAAAACACAATCGACAATATTCCCCAGCGCCCCCGCGACAACCAATGCCATCGAAAGGATGAAACCCAGTTTCATGTCGCGCCTGACACTTCGCCACAAGACATAGCCGAAAAAGGCTACGGCAAGAATCCTGAACAAGGTAAGAAATAACTTATTGCCCAGCTCCATGCCATAGGCCATTCCGGAATTTTCTATAAAAGAGATATAAAACCAAGGGGTGACCTCAACGCTTTCACGCAAAAAGAAATGAAGTTTCACATAGCATTTGGTGATCTGATCGGCCAATAAGATACCGACAATGATCACCCAGGCCCATGCCCCTTTGCTGATAAACCTGTTTGCCAAAATAAATCGTTTTTTATTTTAACGGCGCTTCTCTTTCGCCTCAACGCTGAGAGTCGCATGAGGAACAGCACGCAACCGCTCCTTGGGAATCAGTTTTCCTGTTTCCCGGCAAACGCCGTAAGTTTTGTTTTCTATACGAACCAAAGCTCCTTGCAGACCTTTGATAAACTTCTGCAGTCTTGAAGCCATCAGGCCGGCCTCTTCCCGCTTCAATACTTCCGCGCCATCATCCATATTTTTAAAAATAGGAGCGGTATCTGAATCTCCGTTGTTTCCGTTGGAAAGCAAATTACGCAAGTTTGCATATTCCTCGTTTGCTTTTTCCAATTTCTGAAGAACCAAAGCCTTAAACTCTGCCAGTTCTTCATCCGAATAGCGCAATTTTTCGTCTGCCATAGTAATTATTTTTAAGGAGTTATTTGATTGGAGAGCGTATTAAAATCTAAGGTAAAACCACTGGCAATTGTTCAATTCCAGGCCTCCCCGCAGATTTTAATACCGTCTCTCTCTGTATAGTGTCTTTATTTTCAGTCAGCCTTGACAATCGACGCGCGGATCTCATAGCCGTCCATTTCCAGAACAGCGGCATCAGCGGGAAGTTCGGCCGCAATCTCGATATCGGAGGCCAGCACCTGGGCAGCGATATAATCTTTGCAGCGGGCAACGGCAGCGTCGCATTCCGGATGACTTTGCAGACGGATAAGGATTCTGTCCGTAATTTCAAATCCACACGTCTTGCGATAGTTCTGAATACGTTTCACCAAATCCCTGGCCACGCCCTCTTGCTTCAGTTCTTCAGTGACGGTAACGTCCAAAGCGACGGTGACACGGCCTTCATGAGCTACAAGCCAGCCGGGCATATCCTCGGAAATGATTTCCACGTCTCCGGACAATACCTCCACCGGCTGCCCCTGAATATCCAGCTTGATGGCACCCTGTTGCTCCAAAGCGGCGATCTGCTCCTGCTCCAGCACCGTCAGCGCATCGGCCAGCGGTTTCATCAGCTTGCCATAACGTTTGCCCAGCTCTCTGAAATTCGGCTTCACCCGCTTCACGAGCACATGGGCCGAGGCATCGGCGATCTGCAGTTCTTTGACATTGACCTCTGCCAGAATCAGATTCTTGACAGCTTCGATATCGGCCTGCTGTTCCGCATCGACAGCGGGGAACATCAAGGTCTGCAACGGTTGCCGCACTATGATTTTCGCCTGCTTGCGAAGGGCGAGAACCATGGAGGAAACCGTCTGCGCCAACTCCATCTTACGCTCCAGAGCCTCATCGATAAAATCGGCCTGCACCGTCGGGAATTTTGCCAAATGGACCGAAACCGCATTGTCGCGACCACTCACTACAACCAGATCGCCGTAAAGCTTGTCGGCGTAGAAAGGTGCTATGGGCGCCATCAGTTTGGCCACCGTCTCCAGACAAGTGTAGAGGGTCTGATAGGCCGACAGCTTGTCCTCGGTCATACCTCCGCCCCAGAAGCGCTTGCGGTTCAGGCGGACATACCAGTTCGACAGATTATTGCCGACAAAATTCTGGATCAGACGTCCGGCTTGCGTAGGTTCGTAAGCCTTATAATTTTCATCTACATTCTTGATCAAGGTATTGAGTTCCGAAATGACCCAACGGTCGATCTCCGGCCTGTCGGCAACGGGCACCTCTTCTTCGGCACCGGTAAAGCCATCCACATTGGCATAAAGGGCGAAGAAAGAATAGGTATTATAAAGCGTGCCGAAGAACTTGCGGCGCACCTCTTCCACTCCATCGGTGTCGAACTTCAGATTATCCCATGGAGAGGAATTCGTAATCATATACCAGCGCAACGGGTCGGAGCCGTATTTTTCAATAGCGCCGAAAGGATCGACGGCATTGCCCAGACGCTTCGACATCTTATTGCCGTTCTTGTCAAGCACAAGACCGTTGGAGATCACATTCTTGTAAGCCACGCTGTCAAAAACCATGGTAGCAATGGCATGCAGGGTGAAGAACCATCCGCGCGTCTGATCCACACCTTCGGCAATGAAATCGGCCGGATAGTAAGAGCGGTTATCTACGATTTCCTTGTTTTCAAACGGATAATGCAACTGAGCGTAAGGCATGGCGCCGGAATCGAACCAGACATCGATCAGGTCGGTTTCACGCTTCATCGGCTTGCCGGAAGGCGAAACGAGAACGATATCATCGACATAAGGACGGTGCAGATCGATCTTTTCATAATTGGCCTTGTCGTATAGGCCCGGCACAAAACCTTTTTCCTTATAAGGATTGGCCTTCATGAAGCCGGCGGCAATGGATTTTTCAATTTCATCATAAAGTTCCTCCACCGAGCCGATACAGATCTCCTCACCCTCCTCGCTGCGCCAGATCGGCAGCGGAGTTCCCCAGTAACGGGAACGGCTGAGGTTCCAGTCGTTCAGATTTTCCAGCCACTTGCCGAAACGTCCGGTTCCGGTGGATTCCGGTTTCCAGTTGATAGTCCGGTTCAGCTCGATCATGCGCTCCTTGGCGGCAGTAGAACGGATGAACCAGCTGTCCAGCGGATAATAGAGCACCGGCTTATCGGTACGCCAGCAGTGCGGATAATTATGGACGTGCTTCTCTATTTTAAAGGCCTGGTTGCCCTGTCTCATCATCATGCAGATACAGACATCGAGCGACTCGGCCGCAGCGGCGGCCTTTTCATCATACTTGCCGTCGACGGTAAACTGCGGGTCGTAGGCATTCTTCACCCAGCGCCCCTGATATTCCTTATATTTATCGACATCTACACACTCACTGACAAAAGCCTCATCCAGTTCATCGAGCAGATAGAACTTGCCGGTCAGATCCACCATCGGGCGGGTCTCCCCTTTCTTGTTGATCATGAAGAGAGACGGAATCCCGGCAGCACGCGCCACGAAAGCATCATCGGCACCGAATGTCGGCGCGATGTGCACGATGCCCGTACCGTCTTCCGTCGTCACATAATCGCCCGGAATCACGCGGAAAGCCAGCTCAGAAGCCACCGACCAACGGCCGTTCTCGTCCACGGTCACCGGTTTCACCCACGGAATAAGCTGCTCGTACTGCATTCCGACCAGATCGGCACCCTTGTATTCGCCCACCACTTTAAAGGGAATGAGCTTATCGCCCGGCCGATAGTCCTCCAGGGCCATCGCCTCGGCCTTTTTATTGAAATGGGTATAAAGCAAAGCCTTGGCCAGCACAACAGTCATCTTCTCGCCTGTATAACCGTTATAGGTCTGTACAGCCACGTAATCGATCTTCGGCCCCACACAAAGTGCGGTGTTCGAAGGCAAAGTCCACGGCGTCGTCGTCCATGCTATGAAGTAGGGCGTTCCCCATGCGGCCATCTCCGGCTTCGGGTTCTTCATCTTGAATTGTCCCACCACGGTGGTATCTTTCACGTCGCGATAACAACCGGGCTGATTCAGCTCATGAGAACTCAATCCGGTACCTGCCGCCGGCGAATAGGGCTGGATGGTATAACCTTTGTAAAGCAATCCTTTTTTATAAAGCTGCTTCAAAAGCCACCACAGGGTTTCGATATAACGGTTGTCATAGGTAATATAAGGATTGTCGAGATCCACCCAGTAACCCATCTTGTGGGTCAGATCGGTCCACTCCTTGGTGAATTTCATGACGTCCTTGCGACACGTGGCGTTATAGTCGGCCACGGAAATCGTCTTGCCGATATCCTCCTTGGTGATGCCGAGCGCCTTCTCGACACCGAGTTCCACCGGCAGACCGTGGGTATCCCAACCGGCCTTGCGCTTGACCTGGAATCCCTGCATCGTCTTGTAGCGACAAAAAGTATCTTTAATGGTACGCGCCATGACATGGTGAATACCCGGCATGCCATTTGCCGACGGGGGGCCTTCATAAAAGACATAAGAGGGACATCCTTCCCGCTCGGTCATGCTTTTTTCAAAAACTTGGTTTTCATCCCAATGGCTTAAAACCGACTTGTTGATTTCAGAAAGATCAAAACTATTATATTCTGCAAACTTTTTCATTTCCAAAAGCCTAATTATGCATATAACATGGCCGCGAAGATAGCAAGAAATAGAGAGATATGCAAATATTTAAAAGTGAAAAAAATAAACAAGGAATAAATGAAAGTCAAAGCCATAGACAAACAATAGATATACCACTTCTAATAATGAACGAAAATATCTCCGTTTTTATCCTCCAACATATTGTACATCCCCTATCAAGGAATCTACGGCAAAGGTATCGCAGATTACGTCCAGGACCTCGACATCTTGAATCTGAACATCATCCCTAAGATTCCATACCCCTATACCGGACACCGAAATTTCGACGTTATCATTTTTTACCGTAGTTTTTTAACATCTTCCACAGAATTCTACAATTCTTTTTATAACTTTGGCTCCAAAACAGAAAAACATATGAAAGCTACTGAGACATTTAAAGAATACATTTGGTTAGTTAATACTATCTATACCGCTCATGAAATCACATTTGATGAAATTCAGAGAAAATGGCTTAATACAGAATTAAGCGGAGGAGTAGAATTGGCAAAATCTACTTTCCATCGCCATAAAGATGCTATTCAAGATATTTTTGGCTTATATATAGATTGTGATAAGAAGAATGGGTTTAAATATTTCATAGACAATGCTCATGTATTGAATGAAGACACTGTCCAAAACTGGATGTTATCGACACTCTCGGTGGGTAATATTGTGAGCGAGAGCAAAGTTGTTCAGGACAGGATACTTTTGGAAAAAATACCATGTGCTAATTATCTTCAAATTATCATTGACGCAATGAAAAAGAAAGTGCGTATAGAGGTAACTTACAGAAAATATGATACGGACACAGTTTCCAACGCCAATTTCGAACCTTATTGCATAAAACTCTTTAAACAAAGATGGTATGTACTGGGGCATTTTCATTATGATGCAACTCCTAAAAAAGAAATGAGAGATTATTTTGCGGTTTATTCTTTTGACCGTATTATCGATATAAAACTTACAAATATAAAATTTGAGTTCAATCCAAATTTCGATGCCAATGCTTATTTCAGCGAATCCTATGGCGTATTTGTCAACGAACATATTTCGCCTATACGAATTGTATTGCGTGTATACGAGCTTCAGCGTTTTTATATTCGTGATTTGCCCTTGCATTCCAGTCAGAAGGAAATTGCACAAGGCGACGATTATTCCGATTTTGCATATTATGTCCGACCCACACCCGATTTCAGGGGATGTGTCATGAGTTTTGGGAAAAGTATAAAAGTGTTAGAACCAGAAACATTTGCAAATGAAATAAAAAAAGAATTATTGCAATCGTTAGAACTATACAAATAAATAAAAAGGTTGAATTTATAAAAATAATTGTAGGTTCTCCCATGGTTTGGGAGAGTATGATATTATCTTTGCAGGCAGATTAGATATAATCTTAAAAATATAGATGAAAACAGATATGAAAAGTCGGAATGAAGATTTGAAATCCAACTAGGGTACAAATTGTACCCTGAATCCTTTAGTCTGTGAGAACACCAGACGAGACGTTGTGCCTCCACTATCTATAAGAAAGTTCTTTGAAGCTCAGAAGCCAAAAGGGGAAATAGAACGTGGTGAAAAAAGAGAAGAGTAAAAAAAGTATATATGTTGAAACAATGTAAATATATAGCACATTCTGAAAACAGCGATGGTGAAGAACAGTCAATGAAACAACATAGTGAAGGTGTTGCAGCATTGATGAAGTCTTTTGCTTTGGCAGATGATTTTGCCGAGATATATTCGTATTGTGGTTTGCTGCATGATATTGGTAAATACAGCAAAGGCTTTCAAAACTATATAAGGTCAAGAGGAGAAAAGGAACCACATGCAAAATGGGGTGCTTATATAGCACGACTGAACAAACTAATCAATGTTGCATTTCCAGTTATAGGACATCACGCAGGACTTCCCAATAGAGATACTTTGTTCGAAACACTAAATCTATGTGTAAAAGACGAAAATAGGAGGAATCAGATCCAACAAGCTTTGAAAGAAGATTGTGCCATTATACCAATGTGTGAGAATAGTTCATTTAACAAGATTGGAGATGTTTATCAAAAGGAACTATTTATACGATTGCTTTTTAGTGCACTTGTTGATGCAGACAGTCTCGACACAGAGCGACATTTCCATAAAGAGCAGTATGATTTACGTTCTTGTAAGTCACTTGACGTAGATGTACTATTGGATGCCCTTAACAAACGCTTTGATTTATTCAAACAGGATTCCACACTGAATGAGTTGAGAACAGATGTAAGACTTTACGCACAAGGTAAAGCGAATGAGGCACAGGGATGTTTCTCTATGACATTGCCAACGGGTATGGGAAAAACATTGACCAGCCTAAACTGGGCTCTTCATCATGCAAAAGCGCATCCTAATATCAAACGAATAGTAATTGTTCTTCCATTCATCAGTATTATTGACCAGACTGCAAATGAACTGAAGACTATCTTCCAAGATTATGATGTAATATTGGAGCATCATTCAAATGTGAATTATGAAGGAGACAACGAAGAAGAATACTATTGCAAAAATTCCAAAGAATTGGCTACTGAAAATTGGGATTACCCTTTAGTAATTACAACTGCAGTTCAATTCTTTGAGTCTCTTTTCTCTAATCAACGATCAAAATGCCGTAAATTACATAATCTACAAGATTCGATTGTAATCTTCGATGAGATTCAAACATTGCCAGTAAACCTTGCGGAATGTACAATGAAGATGCTGAATGACATGTTGCATCTTTGCCGATGTAGCTTTTTGTTTTGTACTGCCACACAACCTAATTTCCAGACAAGAAAGGACTTCTGTGGAATTGATCTTATTACACCGCTTGTTGAGAATCCTGCATCAGTCTTTG
Source organism: uncultured Prevotellaceae bacterium (assembly GCA_964567855.1). Classification (GTDB taxonomy): domain Bacteria; phylum Bacteroidota; class Bacteroidia; order Bacteroidales; family UBA3663; genus Liminaster. The sequence goes on along the minus strand of CAZMOE010000010.1, from coordinate 7,132 downwards.
CTGCAACCAAAAGAGTCAATTACACTCCAATTGCAGATTACAAAGCCCAATCATTCGAAAGCATTGCAAATTGTGTGGTGGAACAAAATGACTCTGTACTCATTGTATGCAATACAAAGAAAAAGGCAATGTCTCTGTTTGAAGAAGTAAAAAAAAGAAGTGAAATACAGGTCCTTCATCTTTCTACTAATCTGTGCCAGATACATAGAATGGAGGTTATCAATAAGGTCAGACAAAAGTTGAAGGATGGACAAAAATTAATCCTTTGCTCTACTCAACTGATTGAGGCTGGAGTTGATATGGATTTCCCTGTGGTATTCAGAGAACTGGCACCTTTAGAAGCCATTATCCAATCGGCAGGTCGTTGCAATAGAGAAGGTAAATTAAAAGAAGGTCAGGTCTATTTGTTTCAATTAGAGGATCAAGGTCAACCTTCACGTCAATATGAAACATTTGCTAAATTTGCACAGATATGTTATCAAGGCAATGAAAACCGATTAACAGAGGCTGATTTCTATTCGGATTATTATTCAAATATTATAAAATTGTATGCTACGGAGGATATTATAACGCCCAAGAGAGAGAAGTTTAAGTTCCAAGATGTAGCAGATATATATCATATCATAAATGATAATACTACTTCTCTATTTATATATCGATACAATAGCGAAAGTTTAAACTTATATAACAAGATAAAAGATAAAGAATTTCTTAGTAGAAAAGATTATCAGCAGATAGCTCAGTATAGTGTTCAAGTTTCTAACTGGTTTACAAAAGCTAATGCTGACAAAATTGGTGAGACCTCAAATGGCGTTAAACTTTGGTTTGGGGTATATTCTAAAGAAATAGGATTAAGTAACAAAGATGAAATTTACTATATATGATTGATACGAACATTGTAAAACTAAGGGTAAAAGGTGATTATGCCTGTTTTACCCAACCTGCTCTGAAAGTAGAGCGAATGACTTATCCTTGTATGACACCTTCGGCGGCACGGGGCATATTGGAGTGTATTCTATGGAAACCAGAGTTTCAATGGGTAGTAAAGCGTATTAAGATATTGAAACCCATTGCTTTTTCTTCTTTTAAAAGGAATGAAGTCAACAATATACAAAGGGACAAACCTGTTGATATTTCTGAATCGGGGAATCGAACACAAAGAAATAGCGTTGTACTTCGTGATGTTGAATACATTATTGAAGCAGCTATTTATATGTCCGAAGTAAATATCGAGAAGGTTAAGAACAGAGACAAGAGCGAAAGCAAAAAGCCTTGTGAGCCAATAGTGAAATATCGTGATATGTTTCTACGACGTTTGAATAAAGGTCAATGCTGGCATCAGCCTTATCTTGGAACTCGCGAATTTTCATGTGAATTCTTTCCTGTTACACAAGAGGATGAAGATCGAGCAAACGAACTGAATCTGACATATCCGATAGGTAGTATGTTGTTTGATATATGGTATGACGAAAATCATAACGCAAAACCTATCTACATGTATAATGCTGTTGTACACAATAGTATATTGATATGTCCTGACGAACTTAATAAGAAGATGCTTTCTACATCACACTTGCGTGCAAAACGGGAAGATTTTGTAAATAGCATATTGTTCAAATTTAACCAAAAGGAGGAATAAGTATGCTTACAAAATTAGTTGAACTTGGCAAAAGAGTCCGAAAAGGGCACGATGCATTGACAAAAGAAAAATGCAGTTGGGATATTGTTATAGATCAGGATGGTATTTTTATTGACGTAATTCCTTATGATATTACTATAGAAGCAGAAAAACTACCAGCAAAAAAGGGAAGAGCACGATTACTATTAGATAAACCGGAAGAGACATTAGGATTTAAAGGCTCTAAGAAGAAGCATGAAACGTATCTCGCAAAGTTGGAAGAGTATAAAGAAGTCCAAGAACTCTCTCCTGTTTTTTCTTTTTACAATAAACCGGAAGAGATTGAAAAGGCTCGAAAAGCATTTTCGAATCGCCCCCCTGCCGAACAAAAAGGAAATATGACTTTCATGGTTGATTCAACGCGGTTGGTTTCTCTTGAATGTGTCAAAGATGCAATAAAGAAAAAGTACAAAGATACCTTATGTTCGAAAAAACAAGAAAATCTGTGCGCTGTTTGTGGCACAAATACATATCCAATTCTTGATGAGTCTCATGGATCGGTTAAATTGCCCAAAGGACAAACATCAGGTAGTATGTTAGTCTCATACAATAATAGTGCCTTTGAGTCATACAATCTCAAAGGAAATTTGAATTCTGGTATATGTACTAATTGTGCGAGAAATTATATTGAAGCACTACTGTATCTTGTTGGAAATGAACAAGACAAAGGGAAAACGAATTTTAAGTTTTCAAATCGTCAAAATATAAGTGATGATACTATTGCTTTGTTTTGGACAAAAGAACCAAACGAAGACATTGATCCTTTATCTGACATCTGCCAACCTAAAGAGGAAAGAGTAAGAAATCTCTTCTCATCAATAGCAACAGGAGAATATCAAAAAGTTGATACCGAAGTCGAGAACTTTTTCTATTGTTGTACAATCTCTTCTGCTGCTGCACGCATTGCGGTAAGGGATTGGATGGCGATAAGTGTTTCTCAGTATCAAAGGAACCTGAAGCAATGGTTCTATGATATTGAAACAGTTAAAGACAGCGAAATAACATATCCTGGAATAAACAGTATTCTAAAAGGTTGCATAAAAAAGAAAACGAAGCAAACACAGAGTGATGCAAAAGCCAAGGCAAGGATAGGAACTATCCTATGGCATGCAGCATTGACCAATACATCTTTGCCTCTAATGATTATGCAATCAGTATTGACTCAAATTGAGCATAGCCACTTCGGTCCTGAGCAATCAACAATTATCCGATTGGTATTAAATAGGAACATTAAAAATACATATTATATGAAAAAAGAATTAGACGAACAGAATGAAAGCAAAGCATATCTTTGCGGACGCTTATTTGCTTTGATTTGCAAATTACAATTCATGGCCCAAGGTGAGGTCAATAGTTCCATTAAGGACAGATTTTTCGCCTCAGCATCTAACAATCCAAGTAGGGCGATGGGTATATTGTTGACTAAATATGTCCCTGTATATCAGAAAAAGACCAAAGGAGCATATGAAAAGTCCATTACTGAGATAGCCACAAAAATAGGCCATTTTCCAAAGAAACTCACACTCACTGAACGAGGAGAATTTGCTTTAGGCTATTATTATCAATATAGTACAAAGCAAACCGAGAATAATAATGAAAACAATTAACTATCAAAATAAATACAATTATGACAGCAATTAAAAATCGTTATGATTTTGTTTTCCTCTTTGACGTAAAAGATGGAAATCCCAATGGTGACCCAGATTTCGACAACATGCCTCGTACTGATGAGGAAACCAATCATGGATTAGTAACAGATGTATGCATTAAACGTAAGATTCGCAACTATGTACAGTTACTCAAAGGTCTTGTATCTCCTTATGATATTTTCATACGTGAGGGGAATGTACTGAATCCGCTCATTGAAGAAAAGAGACGCGAAGCCGACATAGAAGAGAAAGATGAGAAGAAAGCGGTTAAGTTAGGGCGTGAAGAAATGTGTAATCAATATTTTGATATTCGGACCTTCGGTGCTGTAATGAGTACCGGCGATACTAAAGCGAATGATGATTCAGAAAATGAAGAAGAGAGTGGGAAAGGGAAAAAATCCCCCAAAAAAGACTCAAAAAAGAAGATAAAGGGACTTGGCGTGGTGCGTGGTCCTGTTCAACTAACATTTGCTCGTACGATCGATCCTGTTGACGCAAAATCTCATAGTTTGACTCGTTGTTGTGTTACTAAAGAATCAGATGCTGAAGATAAAAATAACACTTTTGGAAACAAAAATACCGTTAGTTACGGACTCTACCGAATGCATGGTTTCATCTCTGCCACAGATGCAGCGAAAACAGGCTTCTCTGAAGAAGACAAGGATTTATTGTTCGAGGCAATAATTAACGCATTTGAGAATGATCATGCTGCTGCAAGAGGAGAAATGAACCCAAGAGCATTGATTATCTTCAAGCATGAATCTCATTTGGGCAATGCAAGAGCCGGACAGTTGTTCGACCTCATACAAGTCAATAAAAAAGAAGAAGTAGAATTTCCGCGCTCTTTTGGCGACTACAAAGTCACATCCAAAGAGGAAATAGAAGCAGTTTTAAAAGAGAGGTTTCCTAAAGTTACTGTTGAAGAAGTAATTTAACCCACACTTCATGCAGTACGAAGAAGATGAAATGCTCATGTTGTCGGGGATTCAACATTATATGTTCTGTCCCCGACAATGGGCTTTAATTCATATCGAGCAGCAATGGGCTGAAAATAGACTGACAATAGAAGGGAATATTTTGCACAAAAATGTTGATAATCCTCTTTATCGTCAAAAGAATGGTGATATAATAACACTTCGATCCTTACATATCGCCTCAAAAGAACTTGGACTATATGGTATTACGGATGCTGTCGAGTTAATCTCTTCAGATACGAAAGAGGATGCTATCACACATAATAGATACAATGGTTATTGGAGACCTTACCCTATTGAATATAAGAGAGGTCACCATAAACCTGATGAAAGAGATGAAGTTCAATTAGCAGCACAAGCCATGTGTTTGGAAGAAATGTACAATATCCGTATTCCGTATGGAGCATTATACTATCATGAAGTAAAACATCGAGAAGTAATAGCAATATCTGATTCTTTAAGAGAAAGAACCAAACAATGTGCAGAACAAATGCACAAAATCTTTCAAACTGGTATCATACCCAAAGTTGTCAAGAAACATCATTGTAGGAATTGTTCTCTTAAAGATATTTGTATGCCTGAAATGGCTGATTGTACTAAAGTTGCAACCTATTTAAACAGAACATTATATGAGGATATTACTTAATACTTTGTACGTGACAACCCCAGAATCTTATCTTAGTAAAGATGGTTTAAATATCGTTGTGTCTGTAAAACAAAATGAAATATTTCGTGTTCCTATTCATAATATAGAGCAGATAGTTACTTTTGGATATATGGGGGCCAGTCCCGGATTGATGAAACTATGTGCTGATAATAGTGTTTCATTAGTATTTCTATCTCCCCAAGGGCGTTACATCAGTCGTATGCAAGGAGCAACAAAAGGGAACGTATTGTTAAGGAAGGCCCAATACAAATATTCAGATGAGCTTGATTATTCATTACATCTATGTAAGCTATTTATTGGCGGCAAGATACAAAATTACCGCAATATCCTTCGCAGGTTTATTCGCGACAATGGAAACAACGAAGCCATAGAGACCGCGGCAGAAGAACTGTTGAAATGCAAAAGAAAAGTATTGCAGGCAGATTTTATTGATAGTGTGCGAGGTATTGAAGGAGAAGCCGCCACTTACTATTTTAGTGTATTCTCAAAATTATTACTAAACCAAAAAGAAGATTTTGTATTTGAAGGGCGAAGTCGTCGTCCGCCCAAAGATGCCGTGAATGCCATGCTCTCTTTCGTATATACTCTAATATATAATGACATGACAGCTGCTTTAGAAACTGTGGGATTAGATCCGTATGTGGGATTTATGCATACATTACGCCCGGGTCGTGCTTCATTGGCATTGGATATGATGGAAGAGTTACGAGCCTATCTTGGCGACAGGCTTGTTCTGTCGCTCATAAATAGGAAACAGATAACAATAAAAGACTTCATGCAACAAGGGCAAGACGGAATTATTATGACTGATACTGGCCGTAAGACTATTCTTTCGGCTTGGCAGAATAGAAAAAAAGAGCAGATAACACATCCGTATTTAGGAGAGAAGGTAAGTATTGGACTTTTACCATATATTCAATCTATGCTTTTGGCCAGATTCATCCGTAAAGATTTGGATGATTATCCTGTATTTTTAATCAAATAGTATATGTTTGTTTTAATAACTTATGATGTAAACATCACCTCACCACATGGTGCCAAACGCTTGCGAAACGTAGCAAAGGCATGTTTGAATTATGGGAAAAGAGTACAAAATTCGGTTTTTGAATGTATTCTTACTGAGGTACAGTTTATAAAGCTAAAAAATGAGTTGAAAGAACTTATAGATGATAGTCAAGATAGTATCAGGTGCTATCATATAGGGAAAAATTGGAAAAATAAAGTAGAAACTATAGGAAAGGATATTGGAATAGATTTTACAGGAGAACTTATTATATAATTTTGAAAGTGCGAACTCATAGTTTTGCATAAAATACTAAGAGTTTCGCACAGTCTATAAATCAAAGAGTTATACATTTTATAAGCTTTATTATTTTTTATATTTTTCTTTTGGTCTTCTTTCGCAAAATGTGTATTTTTGCATCATGATATTCAGTTGTTTATAGAATATACAGTCGCACCCCATGTGGGTGCGTGGATTGAAACCCTGCGATGGCAACCGGTCGCTCAGAGGATTTCATGTCGCACCCCATGTGGGTGCGTGGATTGAAACATTCGTTTGGTTGCGCAATGGGTGACGGCTTTTGTCGCACCCCATGTGGGTGCGTGGATTGAAACTCAACAATCGTGCGCGGGTAGTATCCGCCACATTGTCGCACCCCATGTGGGTGCGTGGATTGAAACTTTCGAAAGATCATTTTCAAATATCATATAATAGGTCGCACCCCATGTGGGTGCGTGGATTGAAACCGGAAGATGACAAAAACATCGATATACGTATCAAGTCGCACCCCATGTGGGTGCGTGGATTGAAACTTGTCATACAGAACATAGTCTATCACGCGCCTGGTCGCACCCCATGTGGGTGCGTGGATTGAAACTCGCAGCTCTAGCGTTTTATCGTAGATGCAGACGTCGCACCCCATGTGGGTGCGTGGATTGAAACCTCAACAGATAGCGACCTTTTACGCGTCTCTTCAGTCGCACCCCATGTGGGTGCGTGGATTGAAACATCTGGAGAAATAAAACATACAAATGGCTCGGACGTCGCACCCCATGTGGGTGCGTGGATTGAAACTATCCGTAAAACCCGACGAAGCGCCGGCATTTGAGTCGCACCCCATGTGGGTGCGTGGATTGAAACGTAGGCTTGTTGTGATCCATT
>CAZMOE010000009.1:0-82799 GCA_964567855.1 uncultured Prevotellaceae bacterium | reverse complement strand
GTGCCGGGCAAGAAGACTTACGGGAAACTCTTTGCCGACAGGGGATACATCTCACAGCCGCTGTTCGACACACTCTTTGCCGACGGCGTACATCTGGTCACGGGCATCAAAGCCAAAATGAAGACAATAAGCAGTTGGCATTATTCTAATTGCTTATCCCAAACTAGCGTAATTAGTTAGATGATTTCTTGGTTATTCTGAAAATTATTGCGACATTTGCGTTACAATAATTGTGTAACGTCAAAATAGCAATGCAATGAAACCGAATAATCCTTTTTTGATTGCCGGATATCATAGTCCGGAGTTTTTCTGCGATTGAGAGACGGAAACAGCGACAATTCTCGACGCGCTTTATAATGGGCGTAATATTACCCTGATCGCTCCACGCCGTATGGGTAAGACCGGTTTGATTCGTCATGCTTTTTACCGTCTGAAAGAACAAGAGTCGGATGTTGTCAACCTCTATATGGATATATATTCCACACAGTCATTAGGAGATTTTGTGCATTTGTTTGCCAATACTGTATTGGGAAAATTGGATACGGTACCTCAAAAAGCACTAAGCCGTATCCGGCAGTTTATTCGCAGTTGTCGCCCTGTATTCACCCTTGACGAATTGACAGGTGTCCCAAAAGTGACTATTGATATTGCTCCTGCAGAGGAAGAAAGTACGCTGAAGGAGATATTTGACTATTTAGGTTCATCGGAAAAACGATGCTATATTGCCATTGATGAGTTCCAGCAGATTGCTGAATATCCCGAAAAGGGGGTGGAAGCACTGTTACGTTCTTATATTCAGTTTGTACCGAATGTCAATTTCATTTTTGCCGGCAGTAAGCAGCATGTGATGCAGGAAATGTTTATGTCATCAAAGAAACCGTTTTACCAGAGTACGCAATTGCTTACTATTGGGGCTATTAACCGAGATAAGTATGCCGATTTTGCAATAGAACATTTTTCCGAGTACAATTTGCAGCTGCCACGTGAAGTTTTTGATGTGATTTACGATAAGTTTGATGGTCACACTTGGTATATTCAGAATCTTCTAAACCGTCTGTATAGTTATAATCGGGATGTGGATGAGGAGCTGATCGCATATGCGGTACAGCAGATTGTTTTTGAACAGAGTTATTCGTATGCAGACTTATTAAAAGCATATTCGTCCGGTCATATACGTCTGTTGAAAGCTATTGCCCAAGAGGGCTGTGTCAAAGAAGTGCTGGCAGGGGATTTTATAAGCAAACATAAACTTCGTGCGGCAAGTAGCGTTAGGGCCTCATTAAAAAAAATGCTTGACAACGAACTGGTCTATCAAACTTCTTGCGGTTATATAATATACGACCGCTTCATGGGGGAATGGCTGCAGAGTCTGGTGTTCTGAATTTTGTGCAAGATCTTTTTCTAATTGGGAAAGGATAGGTTTGCAGAATGTTGAATTCGATTGCTGAATCAATCGAATAATTAAATAGTTGTCCCTTAAAATCATTTTTATATTTGATCATCAGATTAATACATTAATAAAACCTTTGATAAAACCACAGGCTTTCGTATCTTTGTTGAAGAAAACTTGCAAATCTTATGATAAACAGACCAATCCCTAAATCTACCTTTTTCAGTTCCCTTGCAGATCAGCTGAACCAGAAACATCCTTTATACAGGCTCAGTCATAAAATCGACTGGCAGCGTTTTGAAGCGGCTTTCACCCCCTTGTACAGTCCGGACACAGGTCGTAAGGCCAAGCCGATCCGCCTGATGTGTGGTCTACCGATATTAAAACATGTACGCAATCTTTCCGATGAATCAGTAGTAGAACAATGGAGCGAAAATGCTTACTATCAATATTTCTGCGGTATGGATGAATTTACACCGAGCTATCCCAGTAACTCATTCGAACTAGTCCATTTTTGCAAACGTATTGGAGAACAAAGTCTCCATTATCCGTTCTGTCAATGGAATCATATTGGGAACCAAATCCTTCCGGGCGAGTATGATGGACATACCATAGAGGAAAGCCTACAACAGGTGGAACGCATCACCGGTCGTAAAATCAAATGTCTTGCCGGAGACCGGGGATACCGAGGCAGGAAGGAAATCAAGGGAACGCAGATACTCATACCGGATACTCTACTCCGTGAGTTTGCATCTGCGTTACATAAATTTTCTTCAGTGGTTCTTGTTAAGGAGATAAAATCAATGTTCGATAAATTTGTAATAAGCCTATAACCTTATTCTTTAGTATGTCTACTTTCATGGCGAAATTACATCATGCACCGTTCTGCGGTCGCTGAACGGTCATAGAAGATAAGTTAAAGTGTCATAGAAGTCAACTTAAATTACCGTTCAGCGGCCGTTGAACGGTAAAGGCAGTAAATCGGCCGGTTCGAAAATGTCAGTATCGTAATTCTTTGAACTTGGGAAATCCCAACAGAATACTTGACGGTTGAAGCGTTGTGTTTCGATTAGGATTCTTTTAAAAATAAGAGCGACATCCCGCATTGCGTGGGATGTCGCTCCATGTTAGAGATTTGCTGTTATACAGCTTAGGCGGTGTTGTTATTTGATAATAATCTTCTTGCCACCTACGATGTACATGCCCTTGGCCAGACCATTGAGAGACTCGCCGGCATTGCGCACTTTGACACCATTGATAGTGTAAACGCCGTTGTTGATAACCTTCACTTCTGTCTTCACTTCGCTGATGCCGTCTATTATCTTACCTGTAGCGTCTACAGTAATATAGTAGATGTGGCAACCGTTGGTGTTAGTTACTACAACATCAGATAGTGTAGCGTCTGTCAGTTCGCCAGGAACGGTGATCGTGAATGTCTCGTATGTGGTAGGAACGGCGCTTCCGATCTCGTTGCCGTCGATAGTCAGTTTCACACCACGTGCATCGGTGTTCTTGTGAGATTCAATGCCCAGCGTGATCTTAGAACCGGACTTGACATTCGGGATTGTGAACGAATTGTTCTTACCGCCAATCCAGAGATAAGCCGGACCCTCGTATGTGCCGAGAGAGGTAGACGGATAGTCAACTGCTATAGCAAGAGCACCTGCACTCATAGTATTGAAGAGCAGACCCTTGGTTTCTGCGATCACGGTACCGTTGGCTGTCAGTTCCTCAGCGCCGGAGATGGCAGTGCCGTACCAGTAAGCAGCTCCGCCATGATCGGGATCTGCCTCTGTCGGGCCGCCTACCTTTTCGTAGCTACGCCATGGAGTTACAGTCGGATATTTACCCTCTTCGTCGGGTGTTATTGTAGCTGCATCGGCAGCCAGATTGTTCTTCGTCTCTTCGCTCCAAGCGGTGAAGTTCCACTCGCGCAGGTTAGCTACCTCGTTCGGGTTGCCGGCCTTAACTTCAAGAGTGAGGAAGCGCAGGTCGCAATTGTCACCCTTCAGTACGATGTCGCCAGCTTCGCACATTACGAATGTGCAGGTGTGTGCTTCTGTGGTAGCTTCGAAGCCTTCGATGATGTTGGCAACAGAAGCGGCCGGAGCAGCTGCCGTGGCAGCGTTCTTGCTTGAGGTCTGAACAACCATGCGTACGGTGTCACCTACTGCAAGGTTGGTTACTTTGAATGAAGAACCTTTCTGTACCTGCATGAAGTGGTTGCTACCGTTCACACCTGAACCGAGCAGCAGTTTGGTTGCTTCGGCGGTGAAGAGCAGGCCTTTGGTCACTTCGAGTTCAACGCCATTCACCTTGATTACCTCATCGTTGAATGCGATACCATTATTCTGGTAACGATACTTGTTTACGGTCCAATGTTCGGTGTCGGCAGCGAGCAGAGCCTCATCGGCCTCACTCATAGCGGTGAAGTCCCACTGACGGCCATTTTCTACGGGTACAATTTCTTCAATGCCCACGCCTGTGGGAACGAAGATGTCAACCGTGCCTACAATTTCGTTATTGTCGTTGTATTCAGGAGCGGTCATGATGATACCGGTAGCGTTGCACTGGTCGTAGAGTGTTTCTGCGGTCAACTTACCGAACATATCGCTGACGAGCAACTCTTTCTCTCCATCGGTCAGTACGATGACAGTATAGAAGTCTTCTTCGCCTTCGCCATAGTATATGTTTTTGCTTGCCATGCCGACGTTCATCACCTTGATGAGTTGCAGGTCATAGTTAGCAGAAGTTGCATCGGCCAAAGCGACCTCCTTAGCTACAACGTCCTTAACTTCTGAAGTAAATGCGGACTCGGTAGCGGTCTGATCTGTAGTTTCAAGGCTCAGAATGTTCTGATCATTGTCATAAACGAGCTTGAGAACCAAAGTACCGTTGAATGTCTGTCCGAATTCAGTGAATATGCCGTTTGCGTCATTCATCTGTATACCGCCGGTCTCATCCTCTACATACATCGTGCTGCCTTGCTCGCCTGCTTCCAATACAGTTACCTGCAGGTTGTTAGCAGTCAGTTTCACATCGAGGTTAGTCTTGTTGGCCTTCAAAGCGGCGATGTTTGCAACCTCAGTGTACTCAACTTTCTTCTCAACAGCCTTGAACTCTCCGTAAGGAACGAACTCATATCCAAACCAACCGTATATTACGATACCGTTGATATTTTCGAACTTCTCGATTGCGGACAGGTCATTGGGCAGTGTCTGCATCAAGTTATTTACGTTTATCTCCTGATCGCCTTCGGTCAGATAGATTTCAGTGCCGTCAAGTTTCACGTTGACGTTCTCCAGACGGATGTACTTGGATGTAACTTCGGCCGGAGTGCCGTTGTTGATGTCGGCGATGGTTGTTACGGTAGCCTCTACTGTTGTAGCCTCCTTGGTAAATTCAGAAGAAGCCGTGTTGTCAGAGCTTTCGAATCTGAAGATACCGCCGGAGCGCTGATCCTTGGTTACTTTACCGATGATGTAGCCGTTGAGAGCCACACCGTCTTCACCGAGCAGCTTGCTGATGTTGAAGTCTACCATGAGAGCGCCGGTTTCGTCCTCGATGAACGACTCCTGCATGTTGTCGCCGCCGTACAGGGTAACCTTGGCACCTGTCACGTTCAGCTTGATTTCCGTGTCTCTCATGTCGGCTTCCTTGGCGGCAGCGATGTTGGCAGCTACTGGAGTCGGATCGACAGTGCCTGCTACTGCAAACTTCACGCCGTGCAGAACAACATCGGCACCTGCACCCTCTTCATTCACACCGGTGTATTCGATGGTGTACTCCTTGGTAGCGTCCAGTTCCAGTTCAACGACAGCGCTGACGTTCGGTTCGCTCTTGGCCTTTGCCGTTACGGCCTCGCCCTCTGTCGGGGTAGCTGTCACTTCAACATATCTTGCCTCGGAACCACTTGTCGTTGCTCCGTAAGCGATAACCTTTACAGCGCCCTTGATACAGGTGCTGAAAGTCTTGCCTGCGTTGCCTTTCTTCAAACCGATGCCGGGGAATGCTTTTGCACTCTCCAGAGTCTCGCCTGTTGCGGGATCTACTGAACCCTTCTTGTTGTCAACGCGTGTTGTACCACCCTTAGCCCATGTTTCCTCTACGGCCTTGGCAATGTTCTCTTCGGTCATGGTGAATACATAGTCCTCGGTGATTTCCTTGCAGGGAGTTACTACCACGCTGGAGCCGCCTGAGTAGAGATACATACCGGTGACAAAGACATCCGGTCCCCATCCCTGCTTCTTGATACAGTGCAGACGTGCGAAGGTATAGTCCTGTACAATCTTCTTCAGATCGATAGTGTAGACATTGCCGTCAATTGTCTGATAAGCTTCAGTTGACCAAGCGAAATCATTGTTGGGGTTGATATCCACCATCTTCGAATCTTCCTTGGTTGCAGCTTGCTGTCCATCGGGTGTCAGACGGTTCAGACACAGACGAGGTTTAGTTTCGCCTACAGTCGTAATGATCAGCTTGTCATAAGCGGTCAGGTCAGCCCAGAACAGATAGTTCACATTTCCGTCGCCATAAGGCAGACCGCTGGCCTCAAAGAGGCTATAGGCGCCGTATGCGGCTTGACCCTCACCGGGCTCTTCGAACGATGCATACTCCATGAACATCTCTTTCGTCAGATCGGAGTAGCCCTCCATCAGGGTCAGGCCGGCGATGGCCTCCTCGATAGCGTTCTTGGCAGCGGTCAGAGATTCTTCGGTAGCGTCTTCTGCAGCCAGAGCAGTTTCACCGTTGGCAATAGCGGTCTGCAGAGCGGCATAGCTCTCTTCGGTCTTTGCAACGGCATTATGCAACTTGGCTGTTTCGATAATATTCTTCAGAGCCTCCTTAGGAATAGCCAAAGCATCGCTTGGCTTCACAAACTTGATAGAAGCAATCTTACCTGCGGCACTGCCCCAACCAGTCTTAATGGCATTGATGTGTATGTATTCCAAATCAGTCAAATCGAGTTCTACCGTACTGTCGTCACCGATTTTCGGATTCTTCTCTACCAGCGGACCGTTGTTGCTTTCCTGACGGTTCATCAGTACGCGCAGTTCCATGCCGGGAGTACCTTCGATAATCATCTTAGAGCTACCGGTAAGGTCTGCATAAGTCAGATAGTCAACAGAGCTTGTACCGCAAACCATTCCTCCGGCACCAACCTCAACATCGTTACCAATGTTGAAATCAACCGTTGCGGGCGACAGTTTGCTGGCGTCAGCACCGTAGCCGTCCCATGTATAGAACATATCGGCGGTCAGGGCAATGATATCATCGTCGCCTGCGGGTGGGTTGGGAGTATCTGCAACGACATTGTCGGGGCTTATTGGGTGGAATGTGTTATATCCGCTTACTGTGTTTATGATACCGACGATGCTCTTGGCAGTTTCGGGGTAAACGAAGTCTCCCATTACGCCGAACTTGTCGTAGAAGCCGATTTCGTCTTCGCCCTGAGTGATGGTCTGGTAGTCTGCGTTGATTTTAACGTTTTCCAGTTTAACCAACTTGGAAACGTTCTCGGCAGTGTTGGCTTCGGCTACTGTCACTACGGTAGCGGCAATCTCTGTGTCAGCTTCTGTAAACTCAGAAGCGGCAGTCTCATCGATGGCTGTCAGCTCGGCCAGACCTTTATATTCTGTGTATGCACCGTTGATGTATCCGGTGAGGGCTTTGCCTGCGGTCAGTGTAAGGCCGGACTTGTAGAGCAGCAGTGCACCTGTCTCATCCTCGATGTAGGCATTGTCGCCGCTTACGAATGTAACTTTTGTACCGTTGAGGGCCAATTTAGCCTTTGTTCCTGCCTCAAGAGCCTTGAATGCAGCGATGTCGGCAGCGTCTGCAAGAGGTTCTGCGGGGGCTTCGCCCACGGTGATAGAGTTGATCTGGCACTGCTTTGTTACAGTGAATACAACTTCTTCCTCCTCGCCGGTCCATGTCTTGCTGTCCAAAGTTCCGACGTTAGCAGTCATTGTGCCCCATGTTCCGGTGGCGAAGACAATCTTGTCGAGCACTTTGCCGGCAGCGGCCTTAATTGTCAAAGTTCCGTTGTAAATGCGGAGCTGCGGGCCATTGTTTGTACTCCAGAAACGGTTGTTAGTACTACCGGATGCTTTCGGAGAAATGGTTATAGAGAAATCATCGGCTGTAAGGGTCTTATTTTCTGTGATGTCACCGTCGGTACTATTGTTTGTAGACACCGGAATGTTCATCGCTGTGAAGTCCATAACGCCATAGGCGGGAACGGGTTTTGCCAGCTCGGCATCGCCGGTCTTCACGATGTAGATAAGGTCTACGCCCTGATTGTTGCCGCCGTTCTTTGCAAGTGCGATATCGGTAGAAGCCTGATTGAGTTCAAATTCCTCAGAAGTACCTTCTGCCCAGTTTACGGAAGATGCCGTAAATTCGAATACGCTATTGTCTCCTGCTTTGAAATTCCATACCGATCCCGCATTCTTAGAAGCATCGCATATTACGGTGGTTATCTTATACTTGCCATTGGGCAATTGAGTGAATACTACGTCGCCGTCGGCAGCGTATGCGGAAGCGCCGTTGGAGCTACGTATGAAAGTATTGCTATTATTTGTCTGTGTCAGGCCTTCGATGTCTTCTGCTTCAGAGAAGTAAACCACGCCTGTGATGTCTGATGCAGTGAATGTAACATCCTTTGTATAATTGTCCGCGCTCAGTGTCATTGAGAAATAATAACCTTTCTTGTCAGAACTCAATTTAGAAGATTTGTAAATAGTTCCATCTACATCGATATATGCACCATATGCTACGTCGAAAGTCTCTGCCTCGAAATTCGTTCCGCTTTTGAGTGCTTTCAGCAGATTGCCATCACCGTCAACGGCATTGATGGTATAGTTCCATGTGGCAGCCTCGCGGAATGTTACCGTGATGACGGTCGAACCGTCGCCGTTGATTGTCTGTCCTGCGGCATCATCGCTTACGTAGATGTACTTTGTAGTACGGTCTTCATTGTATATGCTTGCCTTGTCTGCGTCTGTGATGGTAGCTGCTGTACCGATTGACTCAGAGCGGGTCTCGCTTGCCTTGAGCTCGTTGCCATTGGCATCTACATATTTGATCGTGTATGTAGATGAGGCTGAAGCGTCGATAGCTTCAATGGTCAACTTGATATTAGATATTTGCTGTTGACGACCTGTAAATGTAAAGATAGCGAATCCGATGACATTATCTTCATCGGCACCGAGTATTTCTGTCACGTCCTGTGTCAGCGTTACGGTCGAAGTCTTTACGTTTACTCCGTCGCCGTTCAGTCCTACAGCGTTGAGTATCTCGATTTTGTTAGTGTTGGTCCATGTAGCGGTCGTGGCATCCCAGCCGGTGCCGATAGACGCTATCTGCACATTTGAGTTCTTTCCAGAAACTGTACATTTGGAATTGAATGTCAATGTCGCTTTTTTCAGACTCTTGCCATTGAGAATTTCCGATGCATCAATCTTGGTGATAACGACCGGTGAACCCTCGTAGGTTGGAAGTTTGTTTTCGAAGATTCCTCCAGAAATTTTGGACTGTGAACAGTTCCATGCCGTGGCATCGGCGTTGTAGAGCACTACATCCGCGTTCTGTTCGGTTGCCCCATCAGCCTGAATGACTGTGGTCTGTGTCGGAGACAGAACGAATTCCTCAGCAAAGGCCCTTAGCGGAAAGCAGAGAATTGCCGCCAAGAACATTAGCAATGATATAGAAAACTTTTTCATTATTGAATTGATTTGTTTTTCTGCGCCTTTCGTTCCGTTTGCGCGGTTTTAGATTTGTGTTGTTAAAAGGTCTGTTCGCCGCTGCGGAACGTTTAACCCTTCCAATCTGAGTGGTAAGGGCAACGGCGACAAATCTCTTTTAGTGGAGAGATTCTTCGGTGTGCAATTCTTTCTTTTTCCTTGTGTTTTAGTAGTTCTTAGTGTATTAAATTAATTTTATAGATGAAAAATTTTCGCTAAGGTATATATTCTTTAATAATTAAGAGGCAAAAAACTGAAGTTTTTATATATTTTTTACAAATGTCAAACGGATATTGCACTAATATTCCGTTAACATTCTGTCAGTAATCTGTCAATATGAAGTCAACACTACTCGAATATTCTACTGGAAAGTTGTCAATATTCTACTTGTAGTCGCCCGAGAGATATTAATTTGTTACAAAGGTGGGATAGGTGCTTTCTCCTAAACGGGAAGCCCCAGTGATTCTATTGTTGCCGGTTCCTTTCGGGTTTTATCGGGTATTTATCAACCCGGAGGTTGTTGTAGAAGAGCGGTAAGAGGGTAATGGAAAGGATATGGTATTATCGGCCTTGCGGCGGGAAGTTATTACATTGTTGGCGATGCCTGCGGGAACGGGGAATGTATCTTACAGGGCCTTTCCGGTCGTTGCGTTTTCTCCTGTTCCTGTTCTGATCTTGTGATTGGTAGAAAATGCATTGCTGATGTCGGCAGGCAGAGCCTTTTTTGCGGATTCGACGGTGGATGAAGGCCTGGATATCGGATAATTGAAAATTCTCGGGCGGAAATAGGGACTTATGTTTGTGAAATATATGTTTTTTATAAAATTTTTCTTGTTATCATATCGATATTGTTATTTTTTTGTTATCTTTGCGACATCTAATCTATTGTTTAACATTAAAACTCTCAAATTATGAATGTGACATAAAATAAAAGTAATGAGGTGGAATTTCTTTGTCGTTGATTCTGCTTGTATGGTTGCCGGCATTACAGATGCGCTGTGTCTGTAACGGGTTTTTCTCGTATGTTTGTGGGATGATGTCTGTCGGCACTATTTTGTGAATAGAAGAAAAGTAAAAAAAATTAATGATTTATTGTTCAAATGAAAAACAAATTGATACGCTTTGCAGCGATGTTATGGGCGCTGATTGTGGTGGCGGCCTGTTCCGAAGATTCTAAAATGGAGAAACTGCTCGATCATGTCCCCGAGGATATGGATATTGTTTTTGTGGGAGATTTGCAGACGATTGTCAAATCTGCAGGAGGATCGATAGAGGCCTCAACCTTGAATTTGCCGGCGTTTCTTACTCAAAAACTCCCCGGTTCTGTGGTCGATAATGTTAATGAGGTCTGCTCATTCCTTAAAAAAGGGGGAGTTGATGCCGATGCTTGTGTGTTGATGATGGATTATGAGGATAATTACCCAATATGTTTATTTGCATTATCGGATAAGATGTCGTTCGTGACTGCGATTGAGGAGCAAGGTTTCCAGGAGCAAAGTAATAAGGACGGTGCCGTTTTTTATTCCAAAAAGGTTAATGCATCTTCTGACGGTACGTATGATGCTTTCACGTATGTCGCCGTTAAGGATTCTTATGCTTATTGGGTCCATCGGGTTTGGGGCGGACGTTCTGAGGCTATACTCGACGTTCTCGGCCGTTTGATAAGTGATGCGGAGGTAAAATCTTTTGGAAAAACATCATTAGGAGATTATATTTCTCAAGGAAATGCATTCGGATTTTCTGTCAGAATTCCTCGGAATGCGAATACATCTCTTGTTGCCATGTGCGGTGTGTCGGAACCAGTGGTTTGCTTTAAAGGAAGTCTTGACGGGAATATTCTGACCGTTAATACCCGGTGGGGCGATAAAGACGGTAAACCTATGAACGCAAGAGCTTTCGGATATTATGATCTTTCGGCGAAAATAAGCTCCCGGGCCCTTTCTTATATGGGATCGGATGAATCTTTGATATATGCAGTGAGTTTTAAGGGGATAGATTGGGATCGGATTTTCGAATCCGTTTGTCAGGTGGGGGGATTATCTCATTCCGATAGGGCGATGCTTCCCCTTGTCAAAAGTTATTTTGAGAAGATAGACGGGACGATAGCATTCGGAATCGGTCTTACAAATGGTCTTGAATCTATTTTCGATCTCAGCCTTGGCAATGATGTCGTTTCCCAGTTGGCAGTCACGGCTCTTGTTGAGCTTAAGCCCGGCGAGGCGGATGCCTTCTTGGATGTTATCAAGGGGTTACTGGAGTCTGGAGCGATATCTTATGAGGCCGAATCTTCGGAAGTCGCTTTTGAAATTCCGGGAGAACGGGGTAAGAAGCTTTTCATTAAGGCGGCAGACAATATGTTGATAGCGTCCGATCATGAGATTAGGAGCAGCAATGCCAATGCAACGGTAAATTCAATAGATTTCAGTAAATATAATTCGGGTGCAGGCATTGTTTTGAGCCGGGACAATAAACTTATCCGGGATCTGAATCTTCCGAATGATATCAAATTTTTCATGACAGGAAACGCAACGACATTGGAAGGAACATTGACTCTCGAGATCGATGGTGGTGCCCAAAAAGGTGTAATTGCCAAGATGCTGGAAATTGCCTTGAATATAATCGATCAGGAGTCGGCGTTGACCGGCCGATGGGAAGACCATAGAAATAGCGTCAGAGGGTGGTGAACTAACCGGTATCGTCATGATTGACACCATTGTACTGAAGAATGTTCTTCCCGACGTTTTCAAAGCGATGGGGAGTTTTCGAAAGGAAAGCATTTCCCAGGTCTGGGAAGTGCCCTTTTTTATGCTTCGCAAAGGTTGCCGAGTGTGTATACAGGCGGATTCCGGACACGGGAAGTCCTCTCTTTTGAGTTATATTTACGGTAATCGTACGGATTACGGGGGACAGATCTGCATGGACGGTCGGGATATTAGAACTTTCGGCGTCAGGCAATGGTGCGAGTTGCGGAGGGTTGCTATAGCCTTGCTGCCGCAGGAGTTGAAGCTTTTCCCTGAGTTGACGGTGTTGCAGAATATCGGGATTAAAAACCGAATGACCAACCATAAGACGCCGGAGCAGATATGTTTGCTGCTGGAGCGGTTGGGGATATCAGGCAATGCCGACGATCAGGTCGGACGGCTAAGCATCGGCCAGCAACAGCGGGTCGCATTCATTCGTGCCCTTTGTCAGCCTTTTGATTTTATATTTCTTGATGAGCCTGTCAGCCATCTCGATTTGCGTAACAATGAAATTATGGCTGCCATTATTGAGGAAGAAGCAATATCGCAAGGGGCGGGAGTCGTTGTGACCTCGGTGGGTAATCCCTTGCATTTGAAGGATCCTGAAATCGTTATGATATGAAACTTGGATTTACATCAGAGGTGTGGTGTCTTCTCCGGCGGAATATTTCCAAGGGGCAGTTGATCGGCTATGGCCTGGCAAATGTAATCGGTTTATCGGTCATTCTTGCCGGAATTCAGTTTTACTTTGATAGTCAAGGCTCCGGTTCTGAAGAGGATCGGTATTTTTCCAAGGATTATATTGTTCTTTCCAAGAAGGTCGATGGCATAGGCTTTGACCCGGTCTCGTTCAGTGAAGAGGAGATTGAAAAACTGAAGAATGAAAAATGGGTAAACCGGATAGGCCGGTTTACCTCCTCCTTGTTTGCTGTCAATGGGTCGGTAAATATGGGTGGCCGGGGATTGTCGACATACCTTTTTTTCGAGTCGGTTCCGGACGATTTCTTCGATATAAGACCTGAGGCCTGGGATTTCGATCCGCGGGAAAAGTTTGTCCCTATCATATTGAGCAAAGATTACCTGGCGCTATACAATTTTGGGTTCGCCGGGCCGCACGGTCTGCCTCGGTTGAGCGAGGAGGTAATCGGTGCAGTGCCTATTACGCTCAGACTTACCGGTGAAAATCAGATTGCGGAGCGTTATGATGCGGCGATTGTTGGTTTTTCTTCTCGTTTGAATACCATCGCGGTGCCCCAGAGTTTTATGGACTGGGCAAATGAGAGATACTCGGAGGGGAGAACGGCAGCCCCATCTCGTCTGATCGTAGACATTGACAGACTTAAATCCTCCGATATGCTTAGATACCTCAACCGGGAAAACTTGGAGATCGGCGGAGGTCAATCGGAATCGGGTAAAATCTCCAGTTTCTTGGGTACTGTATCCGTTGTGGTCTCAATCGGAGGTGTCGTGATGAGCGGACTCGCAATTTTTATCCTTATATTGAGTCTGTTTCTGTTATTTCAGAAGAGCAGGAAGACGTTGAGGAATCTGATGTTGCTGGGTTACTCTCCGCAAGAGTTAGGCCGATATTATGAGTATTCGGTTTTTATAGCCAATGTGGGAATTGCGATAATATCTGTAGCTATTACATGCGGTTGTCGGGAAGGCTGGTTAAAACGGCTTGAGGAACTCGACTTGGGGGATTCTTCCTTCTGGCCGGTGGTAATGGCTGCGGCATTGTATTTGTTCGTAGTTTCCATTGTAAATTTGTACATTATTCGTTCTTATCTGCTGAAAATATGGCAGGATGGATGAATGACAGGAAATGATTTTTACAATATAATTTTTTACTTGGATACAAGATTGTTTAATTAAATATTTTCAAATTATGAATGTGATTACAGCTACAAAATCAGTGTTGAAAAATTACGCGAAGTTTTCAGGACGTGCAAGCCGGTCTGAATTTTGGTATTGGGCGCTTGCTCAGTTTTTATTTTTGGTCGTAATTGCAGTCCTGATTCAGTTTATTGCACCAGAATTGCAGGTGTGGGTCAATATGCTTTTCGCATTATTGTTCTTTGTGCCGAATCTTTCCTTGCAGTACCGCCGTCTACAAGACTGTAACATACATGGGGCCTGGTGTCTGATCGGTTATATACTCATCATATGTTTTTCACTTCTCCGAGTTGTGATGCTGGTTCAGATGCAGCAGGGGGATTTTTCCTTGATGTTGGCTTATTATGAATATTTACATTCTACGCCTGTTGTGATTCTGCAAAGTGTTTCGGTTGCTTATGGTATTTTCCTTTTTGTAAAGAGCTGTACGCATGGAACCGATGGCGACAATAAATTCGGACCGGAGCCGGAGGATTGATATCGGATGAATTTGAAAAACAGGAGGCGCCGGTAGGGCGCTTTCTGTT
Organism: uncultured Prevotellaceae bacterium; assembly: GCA_964567855.1. Classification (GTDB taxonomy): domain Bacteria; phylum Bacteroidota; class Bacteroidia; order Bacteroidales; family UBA3663; genus Liminaster. The sequence continues at coordinate 68,500 of CAZMOE010000009.1, read as the reverse complement.
TTTTTTCTTGTCTGTGTTAACGGTATCTGCCAAATAATTAGCCGTCATTTTGGGAATTTCGTCGTCTCTTACTATCTTTGCAGCATATTTTTGCATGCGGAAAGCAGATGATAGAGAAAGTAATTCTTTTGGAACAGACCGATCCGGTGATTTTCTACGGAGTCAATAACAGTAATATTCTGCTGCTTAAGACCCTTTATCCCAAATTGCGTTTTGCAGCTCGCGGACGGGCTATCAAGGTGTACGGAGAGGAGGCCGATATCGAGATGTTCGAGGTTTTCGTGAGCCGTCTGGTGCAATACTGTAATAATTTCAATAAACTGAACGAACAGGTGATTCTGGATTTCTACAAGGGGGAGGGACCCGAGGAAAAGAAACAGGATCATTTGATTATTTATGGTGTGAACGGCAAGCCTATCACGGCACGCACGGCCAATCAGAAGCTGCTGGTCGACGCATTTGCCAAGCATGACCTTGTCTTTGCATTGGGCCCCGCAGGTTCAGGCAAAACCTACGTGGCGATAGCGCTGGCAGTGAAAGCGTTGAAAAATAAAGAGATCAGGAAAATCATTCTGAGCCGGCCGGCAGTGGAGGCCGGTGAGAAACTGGGCTTTCTGCCCGGCGAGATGAAGGACAAACTCGATCCGTATCTGCAGCCGCTTTACGATGCGCTGGAGGATATGATTCCGGCGGCACGCCTGAAAGAGTTGCTGGAGACGAATGTCATTCAGATCGCACCGTTGGCCTATATGCGCGGCCGTACATTGAGCGATGCGGTCATCATTCTTGACGAGGCGCAGAATACCACCGCGCCGCAGATCAAGATGTTCCTTACCCGCCTCGGTATCGGCGCGCGGATGATCGTGACCGGCGACATGTCGCAGGTCGATCTGCCCCGCAGCGTCACTTCCGGCTTGGTGCATGCGCAGCGGATCCTGAAAGGAATTCCTGGCATTGCTACTGTGGAGTTCGACAAGCGCGACATCGTAAGGCATCGGCTTGTGCAACGCATTGTCGAGGCTTACGACCGCTATGATGAGGAACGCCGGCAGGTCTCGGCGGAGCCGCAGGAGGATGAAAATACTAATTCATAATTATCATAAACAAATGGAAGCATTAACCCGTACAGATTTTAATTTTGAAGGTCAGAAATCGGTATATCACGGCAAGGTACGCGATGTGTATAATATCGACGATGATCTTTTGGTCATGGTGGCTACCGACCGCATTTCGGCTTTTGATGTTATCTTGCCTAAAGGAATTCCTTTCAAAGGGCAGGTTTTGAATCAGATTGCCGCAACGTTCCTCGATGCTACGTCCGATATCGTTCCCAACTGGAAGCTGGCTACGCCCGACCCGATGGTGACCGTCGGCCTTAAATGCGAGGGTTTCCGCGTGGAGATGATTATCCGCGGTTACCTGACCGGTAGCGCCTGGCGTGAATACAAGGCGGGATGCCGTGAACTTTGCGGTGTCAAGTTGCCCGACGGTATGAAGGAAAATCAGAAATTCCCGACACCGATCATTACCCCGACCACCAAGGCCGATGCCGGTCATGATGAAAATATCTCCAAGGAGGAAATCATCCGTCAGGGTATCGTGAGCCGCGAGGATTACGAGCAGATGGAACAATATACGTATGCGCTCTTTGAACGTGGCTCGAAAATGGCTGCCGAGAAGGGGCTGATTCTGGTCGATACGAAATATGAATTCGGTAAGAAGGACGGCCGTATTTATCTGATCGACGAGATTCATACGCCGGATTCCTCCCGCTATTTCTATGCCGATGGTTATGAAGAGAAATTTACCAAAGGCGAGCCGCAAAAGCAGCTTTCCAAAGAGTTCGTGCGCCAGTGGCTGATTGAAAACGGTTTCATGGGACAGGCCGGTCAGGCCGTGCCGGAGATGACGCCGGAGTATGTGGAAAGTGTTTCCGATCGTTATATAGAATTGTATGAGCACATCGTAGGTCAGCGCTTTGAGCGTGCGGCTCTTGCCGGCACTTCCGGGGCGCAGACTTCCGGTCTTGCAGCGCGTATCGAGGCCAACGTGAATGCTTATCTGGCTTCGCGCCGGTAATTTCTCGGATTCTCATGTCCGCCTGCCATTACGTCGTTGCCGAACGGCATTTCATCGTGTATGATACCGATGGTGTCGTCGGGGAATGTATGCGCAGGCGTTATGGAGCCTTTGCCGTTCCTGCGGGCGGGGCGATGTGCAGGTCTGTATTGTTCGACCTGACCATCGTCCCGCCTTTCGCATCATTGTCGGGAACTACAGAAGTGGCGCGATGGTCGCATAACGGCTTGGAGTGTCTTCTTGAGATGACGGAAACGGAGGTTTCCGTCTCATGGTTGCTTCCTGAGACGGGCGCGGCGATAGCACGGATGCAATGCAGTCGCGATTTCCGTCATGCGAAAGCCTGGTTGTCCGGAGATGAGGCTGCCCGCGAATGTTGTGTCGATCGTTTTTTGATGTTGCTGTTCGCGTTGACCGCCCTGCCGACACAGACGTTGCTGTTTCATGCTTCGGCAGTATGTTGCCAGGGCAAAGCTTATTTGTTTCTGGGTAAAAGCGGGACAGGAAAGAGCACCCATAGCCGGTTGTGGCTGGAACATATCGGAGGGACGGAGTTGGTGAATGACGATTGTCCGGCGGTGGGAATCCGTGACGGACAAGTGTTCGTTTACGGAACTCCGTGGAGCGGGAAAACGCCATGCTATAGGAATGTCTCTTTCCCGGTCGGGGCATTTGTCCGGCTTCGTCAGGAGGAGAGGAATCGCATAGTGCGGGAAAATGTCGTGCAGGCATGGGTTTCCCTGCTTGCTGCGAGCTCCGGTGTCGGTTGGGATCCGGATTTTCGCAAAATACGTCAGGATATGATTGAGACCGTTATATCTGCCGTGCCGGTCTATCGGCTTGGGTGCCGTCCTGATGCGGCGGCCGCGAAATTGTGCTATGAGACTGTAACGTCCCAATTGCCGGCCGATGAAAAAAATTGAGGAAAGGGCCGGGTATCCGGCGATTGTGTTGCCGGACGATGTTTTCTTTGCTGAGGTTCGTCGCCAACTCGCTGCCGGCCGTGCAGTGACATTTCCGATAAGAGGAGATAGCATGCGTCCGTTTCTGGCGGGTGGCCGCGATAGGGTCGTGATTGTTCCTTCGCAACAGATCCGGGTCGGGACGGTCGTTCTGGCCTTGACTGACGACGGGAGATATCTTTTACATCGCGTTGTGGCGATAGGGCCGGGAGAGCATTGTTTCCTGCGTGGAGACGGGAATCGCGGCGGGCCGGAGAGATGCGTATTGAATAATGTCATAGGCGTAGCCTCCGGGTTCTGGAGAGGAAAATGTTTCTATGCCTGCGACGGCTGGCGGTGGCGGTTTTATTCGTGGTTATGGATGCGTCTCGGCCGGGTGCGCTACGGAGTGCTGATGTTGTTTCGTATCGGTTGCCGGAGATGCCGGCAATAAAATCGGAGTAGAATATTAATAAGGAGAAAATATCATGAAAACAAAAACAGGCTTTGAGCTTAGGAAACTCTGTGGCGAGAAGATAATCGTGGCGGAGGAGCAGACGGGTGTCGATCTCAGTCGTGTGATACATTTGAATGAGTCTGCCGCTTTTCTGTGGGAAGCGTTGGCCGGTCGTGAATTTACGGAATCGGATATGGCGGAGTTGCTTTGCCGGGAGTATGAAATCGGTGAATCGGAGGCTGCGGACGATTGCCGGAAGTTGATTGCTTGCTGGCAAGAAGCAGGGCTGCTTGAATCCTGATGCTGATATTGTTGTCGGAAGGTTGTAGCCTATGTATAGATATTGGACGAATTTCAAATGGATGTGGTCGGTCGCAAAAGGCTTTCGGACCGGGATCTGCATCTATGCTTTGGTCGGGATGCTGAAGATCGGCCTGGGCTGGACGTTTATCTGGTTGAGTAAAATGGCTGTGGATATCGCTTCCGGCGAGCGGGAAGGCGTTCTTTGGCGAATATTGTGCCTGCTCCCGTTGGTTATCGCTGTCGAACTCGGAGTGAATGCGGTTGTCAGCCGTCTGGCTGAAATGCGGGGTGTCAGAATGGATAATATCCTGAAAAAGGATTTGTTCCGGCATCTGCTTGACAGCGAGTGGAGAGGCATAGAGAAGTATCATACAGGGGATATCGTCAACCGGCTGCAGGGCGATGTCGCGGCTGTGGTTGGCTTTGTGAACGGTACGTTGCCGAATGTTTTGGTACTGACGGTCGAATTTATAGGTTCTTTTGTAATTTTGTGGGCCTTGGATCCCTTGCTTGCCGTTTCCCTTCTTTGCGTGTGCCCGGTATTCATGATTGTCGCCCGTTTATATGCCCGGAAGATGCACGCCATTACCCGGCAGGTGCGTGAAATCGATAGCGAGATTCAGTGTCGGATACAGGAAAGCCTTCAACATCGTCAGGTATTGAAGACATTGGAGCAGACCGGAGGTACATTGGACCGGCTTTCTGACGTTATGTCAGAGTTATGCGGTTACGTGCGTCGTCGTGCCGGTTTGTCGGTCGGGACCCGTACGCTGATTTCCGGAGGGTTCTCCATCGGTTATGTTCTTACTTTTGCCTGGGGTGTGGTACAGATCGGGCGGAAAGTGATCGGTTATGGCACCATGACGGCTTTCCTGCAACTGTCGGCCCGCATTCAGCGCCCGGTCATGGAACTGGGCCGGTTGCTTCCGGGAATAGTGAGAGCCTTTACCGCAGCGGAACGTCTTGCAGAATTGCGGGTCCTGCCTCTGGAGCCTGCGGCTGGGTATTCCCCTTTGCCGGGAGTGATTGGGCTGCGGCTGTCGGGTGTAAGTTTCTGTTATCCGGATTCCGGCGGACGTTATGTGCTTAAAAATTTTGACTATGATTTTCGGCCGGGGACCTGTACTGCTGTTTTGGGAGAGACCGGTGCCGGGAAAACTACTTTGATTCGCTTGTTGCTGGCCTTGGTTCATCCGACGGCCGGAACAGTCTCTCTATATTCTGACTATGGCTCAAGGCCTGTGGATGCGACCTCCAGATGTTGTTTTACTTATGTTCCGCAGGGGAATACGCTTTTTAGCGGGACGATACGTAGTAATTTGCGGTTGGCCGCCGCCAATGCTACGGAAGAGGAAATGTGGCGCGTGTTGCATTGTGCCGCCGCTGACTTTGTCGGCCGTTTGCCGCTGGGATTGGATACACCCTGCGGAGAGCGTGGCGGAGGGCTTTCCGAGGGGCAGGCACAACGCATTGTTATTGCCCGAGCCTTATTGCGTCCGGCTCCGGTATTGCTTTTGGACGAGGCAACTTCGGCTTTGGATCCTGCGACCGAACAAGTGGTTATTGACAATATTCTGACAGAGGTAAAGGATAAAACCATTGTCATGGTGACTCACCGGCAGACCGCGGCGGCCCGTTGCCAAGCGATTTTGCGGATAGGGGATGAGGCTTGAAGTTGCATACTTTAATGCGTTTTGTGCAGGTTTGGTTTGACATTCTACTATAAAACAGGTGCAAAGTAAGGCTTAAAATCTTGAATTTAGCTGTAAAATCGTTGTAATACAAAGAAAATTCGTATTTTTGCCCTCGAATATCGAACTGAAAAAAGATCTTGCCCGATGTTCTGTTTGTTTGCATGTGGTCGCTACTGCTTCGTCCGGAAATTACGACAGGCAGCCGGCAGGCGATAAAAGGGGCAGGGCGATAGAAAAGAGAGAAAAGAAATTCGGAGGCGGATTCTTCCTCCTTATTAATATGGATATATAATTTGTCAAGATATGAAAGTCGCAATTGTTGGCGTAAGCGGCGCCGTCGGACAGGAATTTTTAAAAGTGCTGGAGCAGCGCGATTTCCCGATCGACGAGTTGCTTCTTTTCGGTTCTGCACGTAGTGCCGGTCAAACATACACTTTTAGGGGTAAGAATATTGCGGTCAGGGAGCTCCTGCATAACGACGATTTTAAAGACGTCGACATTGCCTTTACCTCTGCCGGTGCCGGGGTTTCCCGTGAATATGCCGCCGACATTACCAAGTATGGAGCGGTGATGATTGACAACTCCAGTGCTTTCCGTATGGAGGATGATGTCCCCTTGGTCGTTCCGGAGTGTAACGCAAAAGATGCGCTCGACCGACCCAGAGGGATCATTGCCAATCCGAATTGCACGACGATCATGATGGTGGTTGTTCTGCAGGCCTTGGAGCGCCTTAGCCATATCAGGCGGATTCATGTCGCCAGCTATCAGGCGGCCAGCGGTGCCGGTGCCGCCGCTATGGCCGAATTGGAACAGCAATATCGTGAAGTGCTGGATGAAAAGCCCGTTACAGTGAGCAAGTTCCAGTATCAGCTGGCCTATAATGTTATTCCGCAGATCGATGTCTTTACAGATAACGGATATACAAAAGAGGAGATGAAGATGTTTAACGAGACCCGCAAGATTATGCACAGCGACGTGGCTTGTTCGGCGATGTGCGTGCGTGTCCCTTCGCTTCGCTCGCATTCGGAGGCGGTTTGGATAGAGACGGAACGCCCTCTCGGCGTGGATGAAGCCCGTGAGGCGATTGCTGCTGCTGAAGGTGTACAGCTGATGGATGATCCCGGCAATAAGGTTTATCCGATGCCGCTTTTCTTGGCCGGTAAGGATGATGTTTATGTCGGCAGAATCAGGAAGGACATCGCTAATCCGAACGGCTTGACATTCTGGCTTGTCGGCGATCAGATCAAAAAAGGCGCGGCACTTAATGCCGTGCAGATTGCCGAATGGCTGGTCGCAAATAACGGACTGAAAAAAGAAAAATAACAAGGCGCATTGGCAATGCCAGCTTGGAGAAATCCTGTATTTTAGCTTCTTCTCAGCGAATAGAGCCTTGCCAGCGCATAACTTCATAATTAATTCATAATTTTTAATTAAAATATATGGCTTTGAAAATCATTGTACTTGCCAAGCAAGTACCAGACACAAGAAACGTAGGCCCGGATGCTATGACACCGGAAGGTACTGTCAATCGTGCAGCACTTCCTGCTGTTTTCAATCCGGAAGATCTCAATGCTCTTGAGCAGGCACTTCGTCTGAAAGAGCAATTCCCCGGCTCTACGATTTCTGTTTTGACCATGGGACTTCCCAAATCGGCTGAAGTAATTCGTGAGGCCCTTTATCGTGGTGCTGATGAGGGTTATGTAATCACCGATCGCTGTCTGGGTGGTGCTGATACGTTGGCTACCAGCTATACCCTTTCTCAGGCAATTAAGAAAATAGGAGATTATGACATCATCCTGGGCGGTCGTCAGGCTATCGACGGAGATACGGCTCAGGTAGGTCCGCAGATTGCCGAAAAACTGGGTCTTACTCAGATTACTTATGCCGAGGAAATCCTTAACTTGGATGAGGTGAACCGTCGCATTACGGTAAAACGTCATATCGATGGCGGTGTTGAAACCGTAGAGGGTCCGTTGCCGTTGGTTGTAACTGTGAATGGCTCTGCCGCTCCCTGTCGTCCGCGTAACGCAAAGCGCGTTATGAAGTATAAGAAGGCTACCGCTCCTGCCGAACGTGTACAGACCAGCGAAGAGTATGATGCTCTTTTGGCCGCCAAACCGTTCTTGAATATCAATCAGTGGGGTGCCGCCGATATCGAAGCGGATCTCAAGCAGGTGGGTAAGGCCGGTTCTCCTACCAATGTCAAGGCTGTGAAGAATATTGTATTCAAGGCCAAGGAAAGCCGTACGATGACCGCCAGCGACGCTGATGTAGAGGGCTTGATTGTAGAACTCCTTGAAAGCAATACTATTGGATAAATTCATGATTATGATTGCCGGAGCGATATCACTGTGTGTCTGAAAGACCGGTCGGATTATGGAATCCAATATGATCGGAAAGCCTGTATGACACGATTTATCGATTGTCCGCAGTCGTAATTTATAATACAGAGAAATATGAATAATGTATTTGTATATTGTGAACTTGAAGGCGCAACCGTCGCTGATGTAAGTTTGGAACTTTTGACCAAGGGGCGTAAGTTGGCCAATGAGTTAGGAGTTCAGTTGGAATGTATTTGTGCCGGTTCCGGTCTCGAAGGCGTAGAGAAGCAGGTGCTGCCTTACGGCGTCGATAAAGTCCACGTTTTTGATGCCGAGGGTCTTTTCCCGTACACCTCCAATCCTCATACGGCGCTTGTCGTGAATCTTTTTAAAGAGGAACAACCGCAGATTTGCCTCATGGGCGCTACCGTTATCGGCCGCGACTTGGGTCCGCGTGTTTCATCGGCTCTTTTCAGCGGTTTGACGGCCGATTGTACTCAGTTGGAAATCGGAGATTTCGACATGAACGTAGGTTTCGATGAAAACAAGAAGCCGATTGTAAAGCACTATACGCAGCAGTTGTATCAGATTCGTCCGGCATTCGGTGGCAATATCGTTGCAACGATTGTCAATCCGGAACATCGTCCTCAGATGGCTACTGTTCGTGAGGGCGTGATGAAAAAAGAGATCCTCGATGCCAATTATCAGGGTGAAGTCGTAAAACATGACGTAGCCAAGTATGTGCCTGAAACCGAATATGTGGTGAAGGTGCTCGACCGTCATATTGAAAAGGCTAAACATAATCTTAAAGGCGCATCTATTGTCGTGGCCGGTGGTTATGGCGTCGGTTCTAAAGAAGGTTTCGATATGCTTTTTGAATTGGCCAAAGAGTTGCATGCCGAAGTGGGTGCCAGTCGTGCCGCGGTGGATGCCGGTTATGCCGATCATGACCGCCAAATCGGTCAGACGGGTGTAACTGTTCGTCCTAAGGTCTATATTGCTTGTGGAATTTCCGGCCAGATTCAGCATATCGCAGGTATGCAGGAATCCGGTATCATCATTTCCGTGAACAGCGATCCGAATGCTCCTATCAATACTATTGCAGACTATGTCATCAATGGTACTGTTGAGGAGGTTGTTCCTAAAATGATCAAGTATTATAAGAAGAATTCAAAATAATTTTTCGAATCGTCAATTTAATTTATTTGAAAGAATATGGCTAATTATTATATAGACAATCCGGAAATCAAGTTCCACTTGAATCATCCGTTGATGAAGCGCATCGTTGAGCTCAAGGAGCGCAACTTCCGCGATAAGGATGAGTTTGATTATGCTCCTCAGAACTTCGAGGATGCCATGGATTCCTATGACCGTGTGCTTGATCTCACGGGCGATATCGCTGCCAACATTATCGCTCCCAATGCTGAAAGTGTTGACGCGGAGGGTCCTCATTGTGCCAATGGTCGCGTCGACTATGCAAGCAAGACCAAGGAAAATCTGGATGCTACCGTTAAGGCCGGTTTGAACGGCGTTACGATGCCTCGTCAGTATGGCGGTCTTAATTTCCCGGTGGCTCCTTATACGGCTATCAACGAAATCATTGCCGCTGCCGATGCCGGTTTTGAAAACATCTGGTCTTTGCAGGATTGTATCGAGACCTTGTATGAATTCGGTGACAAGGATCAGCACGCACGCTATATTCCTCGTGTCTGCCAGGGTGAAACTATGTCAATGGACTTGACCGAACCCGATGCGGGTTCCGATCTGCAGTCTGTGATGCTTAAAGCTACATGGTCTGAGAAGGATAATTGCTGGTTGTTGAACGGCTGTAAGCGCTTTATCACGAACGGCGATTCTGATATTCACCTGGTACTTGCCCGTTCGGAAGAAGGTACACGGGACGGACGCGGTCTTTCGATGTTTATTTATGACAAGCGTCAGGGTGGAGTGGATGTCCGCCGTATCGAAAACAAACTCGGTATTCATGGAAGTCCGACCTGTGAGCTGGTTTATAAAAACGCTAAGGCAGAACTTTGCGGCAGTCGCAAGTTAGGTTTGATCAAATATGTAATGGCCCTGATGAATGGTGCCCGTCTGGGTATCGCCGCTCAGTCGGTAGGTATCAGCCAGGCCGCCTATAACGAAGGTCTTGCTTATGCCAAGGATCGTCGTCAGTTCGGTCAGAACATCATCAATTTTCCAGCTGTTTATGACATGCTGGCTATCATGAAGGCAAAATTGGACGCCGGCCGTTCTCTGCTTTACATGACATCCCGTTATGTGGACATCTACAAGGCTCTTGATGATATTTCTCGTGAACGTGCCTTGACTCCGGAGGAGAAGAAAGAGCAGAAATTGTACTCAAAACTGGCTGACGCCTTCACACCTTTGGCTAAAGGTATGAATTCGGAGTATTGCAATCAGAATGCTTATGATTGCATTCAGATCCATGGCGGTTCCGGCTTCATGTTGGAGTATGCCTGCCAGCGTTTGTATCGCGATGCTCGTATTACCTCTATTTACGAGGGTACGACGCAGTTACAGACTGTTGCGGCTATTCGCTATGTGACCAACGGATTCTATGGCAATCATATTGCTGAGTTGGAACAGGCCGAGGTGGCTCCGGCATTGCAGGGTCTGAAAGATCGGGTGGTTGCCATGGCCGTTAAATATAATGCGGCCGTAGCCAAGATCAATGAACAGAAGGATCAGGAGTTGCTTGATTTCACTGCACGCCGTCTTTATGAAATGGCAGCCGACATCATCATGTGTCATCTGATTCTGGCCGATGCAACAAAGGCACCGGAATTGTTCCAGACTTCGGCCAATGTCTATGTCAATTTTGCCGCTGCTGAAATCGAGAAGCACGCCAGCTTTATTGAGAATATCGACAGCGCAGGCCTCGTAAATTACCGCAAGTAATATCGAGATTTGAATTGTATCGGTGGCCGTGCGACATGTTCGCACGGCCACTTTGTTTTGTGCTGTTCGCATGGAACTGCGGGTCATAGGACGGGTTATCTTGCCGGAACATAGGATTGGGTTCGGAGGGCTGGATCCGGTTGTTGCCGGCATATTTTATCCCGGTTGTTTATGATGAATATCGGTTCGCTGAATGTGGGAAAAGGCCTTCGGATAATGGATGTTGCTGTCTTTGAAAAATGAATGGGATTTCATGCTATTTGTACATGTTGCCGGAGTGAATTTCCGCCCTCCGGTTATATTGTAGACGCTGAAAAGATCGCGTGAAACCCTTCGGATAGAATTGAAGCTGCCGGCGCTTTTGCTTGACACTCTTATAATGAAGGGTGTAATTTTAATTCATCAAGTGGAATTATTTGTTATTTTTCGGGGAAAATGATATTAAAACTAAAATAATATTTGTTGGTTTGTTGGAAAAACAGTTTCTTTGCATTAAAATATTTGTTTAAATAGCAAAATAATCCATGGTGAATATTATTAACATCATATCATGAAAACAATGTTTAAAAGGATCAAAATCTTAGTTTGTGCCGTCTTTATTCCGTTGTTTTGGACATCTTGTCAAGATGAGATGGAAGATTACTACGAAGTGCCGAAATGGTTGAAAGGAAGTATCTACGAGGTGCTGGAAGAGCGGGGCAATTATTCTATTTTTTTGAAAGGTGTTGAAATTGCAGACTATACTGCATTGCTGAAAGGTCGTGCCATTATGACCGTTATGGCTCCGGATGATGAATCGTTTCGGAAATACCTTCGTGACAACTATCAGACCGAATCTATCGAGGATCTGGACAAGGCGGAAGTCAAGAAGCTGATTGGTTTCCATTGTCTTTATTACTCTTTCGATAAGGCGAAACTGATGAACTTCCGTCCATTGGAAGGTGACGGCGCCAGTGAGGAAGAGAAACTGCAGAATGCCGGTCTTTACTATAAATTCCGCACGCGTAGTCAGGATGCACCGTCTCAGGACACCCCTAAACGAATGTTTCAAATTACCAACGAGGACACCGGCGCGGGAGAAATACGAGACACGTCGGGTGTGACGGTCGATGTTTATCATCTGGAACGTTTTTTGCCGGTCTTCTCGCACAATATGTTTGAGACGAAACTTATTGATGCGAAGAAAAACTACGAATACTTTTTCCCGGAAACCGAATGGAAGGGCGATAATGGTTTTAATGTCGCCAATGCTGTCGTGACCGAGTATGAGGTCATGACCAAAAACGGTTTTATTTATTATGTGGATAAAGTGCTTCGTCCGTTGGAAACTATACATACCGAATTGGAGAAAAATCCGGAATATAGCCAGTTCCTTGAATTGTACGATCAATATGCATATTATCGTGCCGACGAAGATCTGACCAATACCTATGGCGGTGGAACAAAGACTTATTATCAGCGTCTTTATGAGAGCCGCAATTTCCCGCTTGTCGCCATTGATAGCGAATGGCCTGTGACGCAATATAGCGCAATGGCCCAGTTGTCATCGGTGGCCCATTCTATTTTTGCACCGACCAATGCCGCGTTTGATGAATTTTACAGATCTTATTGGGGTGACGGTGATACCGGTTACCCGACAGAGGTTTCTTATGATTCTATTTCCAGCGATGCGATCGGCTATCTGTTAAGCAACTGTATTTGTGGAAATTTCGGCAGTTCCAATAATAGCTTTAACTATCTTGCATTCCCCGATGAGATTGCGGAAGGCAAGATTGTCAACCAGTTTACCGGAATGACAATCAAATTCGATCCGTATGATGAAACTGCCATTCCGAAGGAAAATCGTAAAATGTGTGTCAATGGTGTGCTTTACGGTCAGAATTTGTTGACACCTCCGGCCGTCTTCGGTTCGGTTACCGGTCCGGCCTATAAATACAAGCGTTACAGCAATTTCCTTCAGATGCTTACCAGCTCTGATATGAACTCTACGCTTTGTCAGGATGCTGTAAGTTTTATTGCGCTTTATCCGAATAATGCTCAGTTCGAGGCCAATAACATCTGGTATGATGAGGCCAGCGGAAAGTTGAAAAATGGTCCTGTTGGTAGTACTCCGGCCTCTAACCTGGGTTCCGCTACCCAGCAGAATTTCGTGAACAGCCATGTCGTCAGCCTGGATGGCGCACCCATGGAAGGATTGCCGACGGGCGACGGCGTCAAAGTCTACCGCACTTTGTCTACCAATTATAAATTATATTGGTATGTAAAGAACGGAAAGATAACAAACAGTTTCAAATATAATTCTTTGATCGAATATGCCGGTAATATGGATGTGAATCCGGCGTCGGTCTATGCCGATCTTAAAGAGCTGACTTTCCGCGGACAACCATGGAGCAACGGTCACTGCTATGAATATGACACGGAAAATCAGACCTTCTTGCTGGAGGGTTCTAACGAAAACGCGATCTATGCGAACTTCGTCCCGATGATGTATTCTCACCGCAATGACGAGGGAACCCTCTTCCAGGGCTTTATACAGATGCTCATTCTTGCCGAGATGATTGACGAGCAGGCTCAGACCATGAACTATATGACGGAAGACTGCATAATGCTTGTTCCCACTACGGATGCTATCAAGAGTGCTATTCTTGCCGGTGAGTTCCCCTATGTCACGACAACTTCTCTGAATGCTGATGATCCGGATTTCTGGTCTAAATGTTCTACGGATCCTGCCACCTTGGCAGATTTCCAGCACTATATGCTTGAATATTTCTTGCCGGAAAGCACAGCCCCTTGCTCCAATTATCCATATATCGGATGGGGTGAAGATATGGAAAAGGATGGCGGTATTCCTACTATTGCAGACATTTCGGTTACTCCAGCCATAAGCGCTACAGTCTATATTAAAGATGAGGGCGATCGACTGACGGCCTGGGTCAAAGGTGCCGAAGGTAAAAGGATCAACTTCCTTGGTAAATATGATTATCTGCCGTTTGTATTCGATGACGGATGTGTTCATTTCATCGAAGGTGTGTTTGAAGATAAATGGCCACGTTAATTGAATAAATGATTAGTAGTAATGATTGGTTTACGATGAGATCGTTGTACTTCCTTGATTGTCGGAAATCGGATCGGGATAGCTCCAGGATCATTGTATATTATAAAAGTCGTTAATTCTAGATTATGAGAAACATATATTTTAAACTCTGTCTTTTGCTGGTCGCTCTGTTGGGGGCTACTCCGGCATTTGCTCAAGTCATTACCGGTACGGTATATGAGTTATTCGGTTCTGATAAGGAGCCTTGTATGGGTGTAAACATATCTATTGTCAATGAGCAGAATCGAGTCTTGACAGGTGCCATTACCGATATGAACGGTAGTTATTCTCTGAAATTGCCGGTAGGTGATAAACTGACGCTTGTCTATTCTTTCATCGGTATGAATACGCAACGTATTCCTTATACCGGGCAAAAGGTGCAGGATGTCACCTTGTCTGAAGATTCTAAGCAGTTGAGTGAGGTTGTGGTCGCTACCGAAAAAGTTTCGAGGACTGATCTCGGTGTTTCGGCCAAAGCCTTTACCGGAGCCAGTCAGGCCATTAAGATGGATCAGGTGATGGAGAGCCTGCCGGTGTCATCTGTAGAAGAGGCATTGCAGGGACAATTGGCCGGTGTGGATATTCTTGCCGGTGGTGATCCGGGTGCGAAAGGTTCTATCCGTATCCGTGGTACGGCAACTCTTAACTCCAGTGCCGATCCGTTGATTGTTATTAATGGTGTACCTTATAATACCGATATCTCAGATGATTTCGATTTTGCTACGGCCAATACGGATGATTTTGCCGACATGTTGTCATTGAACCCCAATGATATTGAGAATATCGAGGTTTTGAAAGATGCCGCATCTACAGCACTCTACGGTACCAAGGGTGCCAACGGTGTGCTTTTGATTACAACGAAAAAGGGTGCGCAGGGTAAACCTAAATTTACATTTTCCAACAAGACTACTCTTAAGATCGAGCCGGATGCTATTCCGATGCTGAGCGGTGACGAATATACGGCCTATATGCAGGATGCTATCTGGAATACGGCCAATGCCCGCGGTATTGCAACAAGTGCCAGCCTGTTGGATCAGTTGTTCGACAAGAAGTCTTATGCCATCGGCTATCAACCCGACTGGAGCTACTTCGACGAATATAATACGAATACCGATTGGTTGGGCCGTGCCGTGAAAAATGCGGTTACCACCGATAACAACTTTGCTATGTCCGGTGGCGGTGAAAAGGCAAACTATCGTTTCTCATTGGGCTATACCACTGAAGACGGTACTACCAAGGGGTATGGTATGACCCGTTTGACCTCTTCTTTGAATATCGGATACAATTTCTCCGATCGCCTGAATGTATCGGCCGAATTTACCTATTCGGATACTGAAAACGAAGAGGCTTTCTTCAAGAGCGATGCCGTACGTACCGAATCCATGCGTAAGATGCCGAATAAGAGTCCGTATTATATCGATGACGTAACTAAAAAGCCTACCGATGTCTATTTCACCTATCAGGATGCCAATGAATTTCAGGGCGCATTCAGTGGTGATAAGGGAAAAAGGACAGGACGCAACTTCCATCCGATCGTAGTGATGGATGACAGCTACAGCAGTGTAAACACCAAGGAGGAAAAAATCACATTCCGTCCTACTTATCGCATTCTTGTCGACGAAAACAAGGTTCCGATACTGACTTTGTCCGGTTATGTTTCCATGAAATTCAAAACCGTCAAGACCAAGCAGTTCCTTCCGCAGGAAGCAACGGGTGTCAGCATCGAGAGCGATTGGGCCAATTATGGTTATGACGGTTACTCCAATAACCTTTCTTTGCAAACGGAATCCAAACTCCTTTTCAATAAAGATTGGAAAGACAGAAATCATCAGTTAGTCGCTGCTGCCATCTGGCGTACAACTCAATCCTCGGGTTCCACTTATGCAAGTTCCGTGTATGGAGTCGCATCATCCGGTATGTCCGATCCTACGACCGGCGGCACTATTTATTCCGGTTCTATTAATTCCGGAACTTCCGAGGCGCGTACCCTTTCTTTGATCGGTAACGTGAACTATACTTTCTATCAGTGGCTGACGTTGAATGCTACGGTTAACTACGAGGGTAATTCCGCTATCAGTAGTGTGAATCGTTGGGGGCTTTTCCAGTCCTATGGCGGTGCCGTTCATTTGACGGAAATTCCCGCTGTCGCAGAGAGCGCTCCTTGGCTGTCGCAGGCAAAACTGCGTGCCAGCTGGGGTCAGTCAGGAAAGGCTCCGAGCGGTACCTCTCCGTATGTCGGTACTTATACCGCATTGACTGACAAATACGGTACGGTAACTCCGATTGTTCCTAATGCCATGCAGTTGGACAAATTGAAATGGGAAACTTCCGAAGAGGTGGACTATGGTGCCGATCTCGCTTTTGCCGATAACAAAGTGCGCATGACTTTCGACTGGTATAAGAAAGTTACCAAGGACCTTTTGCAGAGTAATGTCAAGGTATCCAATGTCTCAAGTTTCGCCTCTATTGCTTATACCAACTCCGGAGAATTGAGTAATACCGGTTGGGAGTACCGCATCGATTACGAGGTCTTCAAAAACAAAGATTGGCGTGTCGCCCTCAACTTCAATATCAACCGCAACGAGAATCAGATTGAGAAGCTGCCTTCCAATTTGACGGAAGAACAGTATAGTGCCAAAAACGGTACGTACGCGATGAAGCTCATCGAAGGAACTCCTGTCGGTTCATTCTTCGGTTATCGGTATAAAGGTGTATATCAGAATACCGAAGATACGTATGCCCGTGATGCCCATGGCAATGTAATGCGTGATCTTGAAGGCAAGGCCATTGTCATGAAGAATATGGATATAACCTGTTTCCCGGGTGATGCCAAATATGAAGATATCAACCATGACGGAAAGATCGATCAGAATGATATCGTATACATCGGTAACTGCAACCCGGTAGTAACCGGCGGTGGTGGTGCCAATGTTTCCTGGAAGAACTGGGCGCTGACGATTTTCTTGCATTATCGTCTGGGTCAGAAAGTCGTGAATACGACCCGTATGAACAACGAGGCCATGTATAATGAAGACAACCAGTCGAAGTCTGTGTTGCGCCGTTGGCGTAACGAGGGTGACGACACCGATATTCCGCGAGCACTTTACAGATATGGATATAACTATCTGGGCTCGGATCGTTTTGTCGAAGATTGTTCTTTTGTCCGTTTGAAGACGCTTTCTCTAACCTACAAATTGCCGAAACGTGTTTGCGAGAAGTTCCATGCCTCCGGATTGAGTGTGTTTGTTACCGGTTATGATCTTTTCACTTTCACCGATTATAAAGGTCAGGATCCCGAGGTTACATTGCCGTCTAAACTGACCGATTTGGCCGAGGACAAGTCTTCAACTCCCCGTAGCCGTCGTTTCGCAGCCGGTTTCACGTTAAACTTTTAATAAGGCCGGAATCGTTTAATCGGATTAATGCTTGAAAAAACTCTTTTTTACTTGTAAAATTACCATTGACATGAAAAAGATAACATATATTTTGATCGCCACGCTGTTCCTTTCTACCGGAGTTTCCTGTTCCGACTATCTGGAAATAACACCGGAGAACTCGCAGCCTTCAGATGATTACTGGCGTACGCAACAGGATGTCGAGAACTTCCTTTTTGGCGGATATTATTATCTTCGTAGTTCCGTGACGGGATCTCTGATTCCTTTTGGAGAATTACGTGCGGGTGTGATATATAGTCGCACCGGGAATCGCCTGCAGACCTATCAGGTCACAGCGACAAATGCTTCGCTTTGCGACTGGAGTCCTTTCTATAAAATCATTAATATCGCCAATACGGTATTGGAACGTGCCGATGAGGCTTGTAAAGCCGATGAGACCTATACAGAATCGGAACGGAACGCCCATTACGCCGAGGCCTATTTCCTTCGTGCATTGAGCTATTATTATCTCGTTCGCAATTGGCGCGATGTGCCGATGCCTCTCTCTGCTTACGAAAATGATGAGGTGCGGATCAATCTTCCTATTACCCATGAAGACACGATTGTCGATCAGATCAAGGCCGATATTCGTGCGGCTTTGGCAACCGGTGCCGCTAAGGAGGCATTCGGGACCACTTGGGAAACTAAGGGTCGGGCAACCAAATGGGCGCTTTACGCTTTGGGTGCCGATGTTTGTCTGTGGGATGAAGATTATGAACAGGCCATCCAGTATTGTGATGCCTTACTGAATGCTTCGGGTACAAATCCCAAGGCGCCGGCGTTCCTTTCTTCTCCGACCCGGACATCCTATTTTTCTATGTTCAATCCTGGCAATAGTAACGAGTCAGTCTTTGAACTGCAGTGGAATTATGAAGAGGATCAGACCAATGACCTGCCTTATCTTTTCAGTGATGAGGAGGTGACCGGTAGCAGCGGAGTAACGGCAACTTACCGTGTCTCTTCGGAAATGTGTACCGACATTGTCAATGAGTATATTGCCGTAATCGGAGATGCCGGAGAGGGTGGCGGAAACATTTCCATGAAAGAGTCTCCCAGAACCTATCATTCCGCATTTTATCCGGGTGCTACCGGAATGTCTTACGGCCTGCCTTACGGTTTTGTGTGGAAGTATTTGGGTTCTACCACCGAAGATAAAAAACGTACATTGACCTATTACGATCCTAACTTTATTATTTATCGCGTTGCAGATGTTATCTTGATGAAGGCCGAGGCCCTCTTGCTTGTCGATGGTGACGAACCGACGGATGAACATAAGTTGGAGGCGGTCAAACTGATCAATAAGATCCGTGAACGTGCTGCGCTGGAAGATAATATTGCTGCAGGCATGTATGACAATCCGGATGATCTGGAAGGCGCTTTGTCCGAAGTGAGTATTTATTCTCAGGAAGAACTTCTGGAGGCAATCTTAGACGAACGCAAGATCGAATTTTTGGGTGAGGGTAAGATTTGGTATGACTTCCTGCGTTTTGGACGTCGTGACAATAATAAGTATAAGTCTTCTTTCCTGGTAAATCAGGTAATAAAATATAATACACAGGCCAGCGAGTCTTGGTTACGCTCTGTTTTGAATAGTGATAACGCATTGTTTCTGCCTATTCCGAACAGCGAGATAGAACGTAATCCTCTATTGGTTCAGAACCCTTATTATAAATAAGATTCCTGGTATCCCCGGCGTTTGATGCCTTTAGGTTTAGAGGGTTTGGGGAGCGATAAAATAATTATGTAAAACTTAATCGAAAATATGGAGACTATGAAATATAACAAAATGCAGCATTCCTTCGCTTCGGCGGCGTGGCTACGACGCGGTATCGTATTGTTTGCCGTCGCCTTGGGTCTGGCCTCATGCGATGATCCGTTTGAAGGCGACACGTTTGTGACTCCTACCGATCTGGAGGAAGAGATGTCCTGCACGGAAGTGCTTGAGAAATATCCGGAAGATTTTTCTTTGTTGGTGGAACTTCTGAATTATGCCGATTATTATAACGGATTGAAAGATGCTGATGCCACCGCAACGCTGTTTGCGCCAACCAATGATGCCATGCGCCGTTTCCTGGCATGGAAAGGAGTTGAAAGCGTCGAGGATCTGGATCGTGAATATGCCGCTTATGTTGTTCAGAATCATATTTTGAACGGAACGAAAATCAATAGCGAGACATTTGTTGATAATGCAGTCGAAGGGGTAGCCTTTCAGTACAAATCTCTTTTCCAAAGTGATTTGCTTCCCACTTTCGGTCGTCAGATTACAGATGTTGACGATGCGGACCGCGACGATGTCATTTTGGATGCCGAAACCATTTTTATCAACAACCAGGCCGCTGTGCAGCCGAGAGATAGCGGCGGTATCAATTTCATTGAGGCCAGCAATGCCATCATTTATTATATGGACGATGTGATTCATCCGTTGGCCGAGACCATGGTTGAGAAGTTGGAGGAACAGGGCGAATATACCATCTTTGCAGCCGCTGCCCGCGCTTGCGGTTATGATAAGGTGGTGGAGAAGGTTCGTGACACCATCCGTGTAGCCGGAGGCGGTTATGCTGTGAAAACTTATAGTTTCACTTGTTTTGCTCCTAATGATGCTGCATTTGAGAAGGAAGGCATTCATTCATTGGACGAACTGAAAGCAAAAGTGGGAACCGGGGACTCTGCCCTTTACAATTATGTCGCCTATCATTTCATCGACCAGCGTTATTCGCGTGAAAACTTTTTTTCTTTCGACACCCCGGATCAGATTTTGATTTATGATACCAATCTGAGCCGTCAGGTAGTGACGTGTGAAAATGATTCGACTACGGGTGTCTATATCCCCAGAATTAATAAGATCGCGCGTGTGCTGCGCAGTAACATCGAGGCCCGTAACGGACTTATCCACAAGATCGATTATTATCTGCCTGTCTGGGAACCGGATCCGGTAGAAGTAAAATGGGACTTCTGTAATTCTTCAGACATCATCTCTTTTGTCAATGGCTATGGCGCTGACAAAAATTTAGGTGACCTTTATTCCACTGCCTTGTCAAACAAGGAATATCAGATCGATCTTACCGATACCTATCGTGACGGCCAATACGGAGAAATTACCAGCTTTACTTATTTGGCCAACGACGCAAAATCAAAGCCAAGTAACTATCGTCAGGTTGGTTTCAAGAAATGTAAATACATGTCTTCGCGTCCGGAAGAGAAAACCGTTAACGCCTATGGTGCCTATTTGAACAATTTGCTTGTTCTGAATCTGGGTTATGCCGGCTGGATACAGTTTGAAACGCCTACGATTATCAAGGGACGTTATAAAGTGACATTGCACTATGCTTCCGAGGCTACGATGCGTACGTTCCATGCTGCCGGAAGTCTGACCAAATTCCAGTTGGATCCGGAGGCCAATATTGCCGAATGGACAAAGAATGCTTATATCTTCAAGGGATTGCCGACTTCCGCCTACACGTACGGAAGTGCCGATATCGTTCTCTTTGATGATGTGGAATTTGAGACTTCAGGTTCCCACATCTTTAAGGCAACCATGCTTGACATCAATGCCAAGACCAACGGATCTTATCATCAGCTTTGGGATTATCTACTTTTCACTCCGATAACCTCCGAGGGAGAAGAATAATGACCGGTTTTTCCGGATATGCTTGATTGCTGAGTCTATAATTTGTAACAAATTAAATTCGTATGAAAAACATAAAGTATTTATTTCCTGTCACGGTGGCCTTCTTCTGCGGATGTGCGTCGTTGATCACCTCGTCCTGTAGCGATGAGTGGGATGATCATTATGACGGAACCGCCTTGGTGACGACTTCCCAGGTGGAAGTCTATCGGGGGAGTGCCGCTTCCTATTTGAAGGATCAGTCGGAGCTTTCAAAGTTCTGGGCCGCTCTGAAGACGGAAGCTGATATCCTGAATGGCGATGCATGTACGGTCATTCTTTGTGAAAATTCCCGTATCGATGAGGCGGGAGAGGCCATTCTTCAGGATTCATTATTTGCCCGGAATTCGGTTTCCGATGTTGCCATGTCTCCTTCTTCTCTCGTAGAAGGTGCCGGGGTTTATATGCGAAGCGAAAAGAACATCTGGGTGACGAAGGATGCCGATAATGGCATTTTGCTGAATGAACGTAAGCTGCTTCGCACTATCAAGGTCTCTAATGGCTATATCTATTATGTGGATGCACCCATTGCCGTGCAGCCATCCGTTTATGAATATATTCGGAACCTTGGCGATGATTATTCATTGTTTAAAGAATATATTTCGTCTTTTGAGGACGTATATTTTGATGCCGATGCTAGTACGCCTTGCGGAGTGGATGCAATGGGTAATACCGTCTATTCCGATTCTGTTCAAGGGACGCGTAACACTTTGATGGACCGCTTTACGGCAGAGGGGCTTGCTTCCTGGAATATGCGCTCCGAGAGTTTTCAGTCGACGGTTTTTATTCCGAACAATACACTTCTCCGGCAGGCTTACGAAAGCGCGCTTGATAGTATCCCGGTCTGGATGAATAGGGCCGCTACTCCGGAAGATAGTCTCAAGTTCAAGAAATGGATTGTAGCTTCCTGCTTCGTAGACCGCCGTCTGGCCCCGGAAGAGGTTTCCGCTCAGGCCGAAGGACAGTTCGAATGTGTCGGCGGATGTGTCGAAGTGATTGACAAAACCCTTGACAAGCGGACTTACAGCGAGTATGAGCCTGCTCAGTGGAAGCCCTCCGTACAAAAGGTCGATGCCCAGAACGGTGTGAAATTGAGTAACGGTATCGCTTACTATCTTACAGAGTATAAGATTCCGAATCATATTGTCATCTGGCGTGTGAAATCGAAATTTTATCAGATCTGGAGTGCGTTGACTCCGGCACAGACAGGATGGGATGCGACTGCCAAAAAGCCTTTGGACGGTGGTTACTTCCGTTGGAATCATTGGGCAGAACCTTTGATCGTGAATGACGCTCAGGGATTGTTTGAATTGTCATCTACGCTCCCGACCATGTATTATCATGTCCTGACCGCGATTCCCGATGCCGAAGCTTTGAGTGATTCCCTGCCTTGTTCGGTAGAATATGACGGCTTGCTTTATAATACCGAAGACCGTGCGTTCGGCTTGGCCGAAGTTCGTTTGCCGGCCGGTGAATATTATCTCCGTATGGGCTTCAAGCATTCTCTTCGTTATTCCATCAGTATCTATTTTGCCGATGGCGATGAAGAAATTACGGATGAACATTGTCTGGTGAAAGATATGAGTCTGATTGCTACCGGTTCCAATTTCCACTTCGACCGCGGCGGTGCTATGGAAGGTTTGGATTTTTATGGCTCCGAGTCTGTCGGCTATCCTGAGAACTATGACTGGCGTTTCTGGTACGAGCAGGATCCCGTGCTTTATCAAAAGGCTTCGGCTTATGACACCGATGGTTATCAGGTTGCTGTTGTCAAGTTGAAAAAGTCCGGTAACTTCAAGATTAAAATCGAATCTTCTGATGATGCGGAGCTTTTCTCCACGGGTGACGGAACACGCTCCAAGAATAATGTATTGCAGTTGATGATGTATCACTGGTGTCTTCGTCCGACCAGCAACAATTATTGATAAGCGATAGGATGATTTGGTAATTTATAATCGTAATTTGTAAATAGTATGAAGAAAATATATTTTGCAATCGCATCCATGCTTATTCTTGCCCCGTCGGTTCTGAACGCACAGGGTAAGCAGGTCCCGGCAGAGCAGAAAAAGGTGTTGACCGGTAAGATTGTCTCTACTTCGGGGATGCCTGTCGAAGGTGTGATCATCTCCATCCCGGGTACCAACCATTCCGCCATCAGCGATTCCGAAGGCGTCTATACTCTTGAGACTTCCGCGGTTCGTGGAACGATGAAAGTTGTTGCAGAAGATTTTTACGGCCACGAATATCCTCTTGACGAGACCATTATTCCCAAGACCATCGTATTGGTTCCCACCTCCGAGACCAATTATAGTGGTCAGGTAGTGCTGGCTAACGGCTCTCAGGACAGAGATGCCGCTTCCGCCATTCTGGAAACCCTTTACAAGAAAGATATGAAGGCTTCCCCGTCGGCAGATCTGGCTTGGCAGGATGGTGTCGCCGGTTTACAGGTGACAAGAAAGAGCGGTATGCCCGGTGAAGGCGGTTACATCAACTTGCGAGGACTTCACTCTATTCATGGTGACAATACGCCGTTGCTGGTGATCAATGGTGTGCCGTTCCTTGCCAACACAACGGTATCGGATGTTATCAATGCTTATTCTCGCGATGCCCTTTTCGGTTACAATGCTTCCGATATCCGCAGCATCACCCTTCTGAAAGGTGCCGAGGCAGCCATGTACGGTTCTCTTGGTTCCAATGGTGTGATCTTGATTGAGACGGAACAGGCTACAAGCAGTAACCTCGACACTCGGATCTCTTTCTCCGGCAACTATGGTGTCAACATCCTTAAGGATCAGATTCCGCTTTTGGGAACCGGCGATTTTCGCGATTATATGATGGGTGTCGGGCAGACCCGTTATGCTTCACTTTCGGAATTTCAGAATGATTATCCATTCCTCAAAGGGGGAACGAACTATTATAGCTATCTTTTCAACAATCATACCGATTGGGTGGATGAAATACAGCGTAATGCGTTCGTGACCGATAACGTCATTCGTGTGGAAGGTGGTGACGAAGTGGCCAAATATAACATCTCGTTCGGATACACTTCCGAAGACGGAACTTTGGACAATACCTCTACCGACCGTTATCATACCGCTATCAATACCAATATTATGGTGAGCCGCCAGGTCGACATCTTCACCTCTGTGAATCTTGCCTATCTGACCAGTAATCTCAATCAGACCGGTATGAACGAGGAGGCCAATCCGTTGCTCGCCGCCTATCATGCCATGCCCATCCTCTCTCCTTATGAGAAGTTGGACAACGGCCAGACTATCAACCGCTATGCAAAATACAATGCCTGGAATGTCAATAGCAATCCTTCGCATGCTTATGACAACGTTTCCAATCCTTTGGCTATTGTGAATACGGTCGAGGCCACCGATAAGATCTATGATGCCAATATCCGCTTGGGATTGAATTGGCGTCCTACCGCACACTGGACTTTCACCGGGGCCCTCAATCTGTATTATAACTATACGGAAGAGTATCTCTTTACTCCGGGTGTGACCGACAATGCCATCATCCCGCAGTTGTATGGTACTGGCAAAAACTATGTCAGCATGGGTGTAATCCGCCAGAATGCCTATTATTTCAATTTGAATGCGGCTTATAAGAATGTCTTCAATGATGTTCATGCGTTGGATGCCTATGCCGGTGCCCGTTTCATGACGAAGAGCTACGAATATGATGTCTCGAGCGGTTACAATACGGCTAACGATTATTATCAGACGCTTTCCAAAACCACGGACGAATGGAATATCTTAGGTAACAATGACGATTGGAAATGGCTCAGCTTCTATCTGCACGGCGACTATACCTATAATCATTTGTGGAAAGCTTCGGCCGGTGTGACTGTGGACGGTACTTCCGTTTCCGGTCTGGACGCCCCCCGTTTCGGATGGTTCCCGTCGGCCAGTATTACTTATATGGCAGCTAACACAGAGGCGCTTCCCGATCTGATTGACCGGTTGAATATTTCCGGAGAGGTGAGCCTGACCGGCAACAGCCGTTTCTCATCCAATTATGCCAAGAATTATTATGTCAGCAACAACCTCTTCAACCTGGGTACGATTGTCCGTGCCGGTATTCCCAATACCAAATTGGAGTGGGAGAAGAAACTGCAGTACGACTTGGGCTTCGATCTGGGAATGTTGGGCAATAAGGTAAATTTGAAAGTCAATGGATTCTATGCAGACTCTTACGATTTGCTTTTCGACCGCAATATCTCGGCTGTATTCGGTACCGGCGGTTCTTATTATGACAATACTGCCGAAATCAGCAGTTACGGCGTAGAGGCAAGTCTCCGTCTGAATCCGGTTCATACTAAAAATTGGGATTGGGTCGTTTCTGCCAATGCTGCATGGATGAAGAGCAAGGTGGAAGATCTCGGACCTCAGGATGAATATATCCAGACCTATAAGGCTTTCAACAACGATGACGCACAAACCCGTATGAAAGTTGGCAAAACCCCTTATGAGTTCTATGGTTATCAGACCGCCGGTGTTTATAGCTCCACAGCAGAGGCTCTTGCTTCCGGTCTGAAAAATACTTATGGCAACAATTATCAAGGCGGCGATGTGATTTTTGTCGATAAAAATGGCGACGGTATCATTAACGATAAAGATCGTGTATCGCTCGGCTCTGCGACTCCGGACGTGTTCGGCTCGTTTGCGACATCGCTCCGCTATAAGTCCTGGACGCTGGCTGCGGATTTTGGATTCTCGATCGGCAACAAGGCATATAATGCTACCCGCCGTCAGACGGAATCTATGGACAAGTTCTTCAATCAGTCGACTTCGGTGTTGAATCGCTGGCAGATTGAAGGCCAGAACGCTTCCATGCCGCGGGCTGCTTACGGAGACCCATCCGGTAATAATTTCTTCTCGGACCGTTGGATCGAGGATGCGTCCTATCTGAAATTGAGGAATCTGCAACTCTCTTACGCTTTCGATAAAAATATTCTGAAGTTCTGTTCCGGTTCTGTCTATGTGGCTGCCGAGAATCTCTTTACATGGACGAAGTATTTGGGCGGAGATCCGGAATTCTCGTATTCATACGCCGATGCGCTTCGCGGCTTCGATTACGCCAAGGTGACAAACCCGATGGTTGTCAAAGTCGGTGTGAATCTCAACTTCTAATATGGTTTAAAGAGGTAATTCATAAAAAACAAGAAGATGAAAAAGACTATCTATTATATTGCAATGATGTTGGGACTGACGGTCACAACCGTTGCCTGTGACGATATGTTTGAGACCGATCCGGACAATGTTCTCAATGCAAAGGATTATATCGGCCGTGAAAATGAGATGTATCGGGGGTTCTTCGGTATCATTACCAAAGTTCAGGAAGTCGGTGACCAGGCCATATTTCTGACCGACACCCGTTGCGATTATCTGGAAACGACCGGTAATGCACCGATTGCCCTTCAGAATATCGGCAATTATGAGGCTACCGACGGGAATGAATATGCGGATCCGACCGGGTATTATGGCGTAGTGGTTTCCTGTAATGACTATCTGGCCAAGATGGGTAAATTTTATAAGGATATCAACGGTGCCATGAGCGATAGCGCCAAGGTCCATTTCCCGCGTTTGATCAGCTCGACCTTGCGTCTTAAGGTATGGGCTTACTATATGTTAGGCCGTATTTATGGCGAGGCTTATTGGTATGACAGTAATTTGGCGGAGGTCACAGATCTGGATGATACCCGTATTTTCGAACATCTGGATATGAAAGGCATCTGCGACAAGGCAATTTCTTTGCTGGATAACGGCATCGATCTTGGCGGAATGCACATCCCGGCCGATCTGGAGATGAATTGGAACTATTGGGTAGATCCCTCCGGTGCCAATACGAACTATACCTATTGGAAATTCATGACCCCGCCGTGGTTGGTGCTTCGTGCGGAACTTGCTTCCTGGCGCGCCAACTATTACGGCACTTCAGCGGAGGCTAAAGGCGACTGGCTGTGGATCCGTGACAATGTACTTGCTTTCTTGTCAAGGGCTTTCGATACTAAGGGCAGTGACTACTACTCTTGTACCATGCAGACGATTTTGAGTTATAGCGATATATTCTATACGGAACAAGTCGGTTATGAACAGCAGGTGCTCGGCGCTATTTTCTATGATTATCAGAATAAGCAATACAACCGCCTGGTGCAGTATCTCTGTCCGGCGTGGCCGGGCGATGGCTACTATCTTCGTCCGTCAGAATATGCGCAGGGCAAATTCTGTGAATCGGATCTTCGCGGGCCTGTCCAGAAGCTGGTGAGCAGCACGATCAACGGTGAGAAGTGCCTCTCTAAGTTCTACTACAGTCGTGTGAACAACCGGGGCTATCTCCGTCAGAATATTTTTGAGATTGAACCCACGATTTTGCTTTATCGCGGTCATGATTTGCACTTCCTGTTGGCTGAGGCAGAGAATCATCTTGGACATTGGGAGGTGGCAGCCACATTGTTGAACAAGGGTATTCTGAATAAGTTCCCCGGAGGTTATGTGAGTGTGCCGGCCGATTCCATTGCCGGCGACCGTGTCTGGAATCCTTTGTACGAATATTGGTTTGCCGCTTCAGGCGGATATGGAGATATCGGCATTGTCGGCGGAGCTCGCGGTTCGGAGTATGAACTTCCTACCCTCGACGATTACAAGGCCTCCTTGGGCGAGAATGTTTCCGCAGAGGAATTGGCAAATGCCGCAAACGCGTTTGCATTCTCCGAAGAGCGTATGAAACAGTACGACTTGGCATTGGCCGACGAATACCTGAAAGAATTTACCGGCGAAGGCAAGTCTTACAGCTATCTCGTGAAAATGGCTGAACGTTATGGCAAAGATTGGAAGATCATTTACGACCGGGTAGCCGGCAAATATAATGACAGCCGTAAGAAAGATGTCGCCGAATCTCTGAGCGAAAAGTATTTTATTGACTGGACGCTGAAAACGGAATGATAACATTTCGTTATGAGGAAAGTACCGGGAATGAGGACCCGGGACTTTCCTTGCATGACGGAACAATTTGATAATACGCATAACAACAACTACTTATAATTACTAATCATTTAAAACAAAAAGAACTATGAAAAAAGTATTTACTTTTATCGTGGGAATGGCAGCCGCCATGTCTTCTGTTACGGCAGTAGCAGAAAAGACTGTTGTTTCTACTAAGAACGAGTTCACGGCAGCTATCGCCAAAAATCGTGAGGCCGATGGCGTGGACACAATCATCGTGCGTTTGGCTGATGGTGCAGTGATCAATACGGGTGCTATCAAATCTGATGCAGGTGTTACTTGTCAGAAGGGTACTCTTTATGTTATTGGTGAAAATGACGAACTCGGTAACCGTCCGATTCTCCAGACGGACTGGCAGTTCGGTGACAATACTGAGGCCGATAACTTCAGCCTTATTATTGAAAACATGAATCTTCAGTATCGTAGCGGCGCTGCAGCTACTTCCGGTCAGATCTTCTATTGTAATAAGAAGCAGGTATTCTTCAATCAGTTCGTTCTTCGCAATTGTGAAATTACCAATTATGCTCGTACCATTATCCGTACAGTTCCTACCGATGCCGATGCAACTACCGGTGAGATCAAGTATGGTAATTTCGCTCATTTCGAGATTTCCGATTGTGATATCCACTATGCCAACCTTACTTCAGGTAATACTTGGGCTTGTATTGTAATGGGTTCTCCGTTGACCGAATGTGTATTGAAAGGCAATGTTTTCTATGACCTGCCGTATAACAAGCAGATCTTCTCTATGTCTTATATCAATAAGGACTGGGCAAATGTAGAGAATACGGAGTTCACCATTGAAAACAATGCATTCTTTACCGCTACTCAGCAGACGAATCCTCTCTTCGATTTTGGTTCCAGCCTCGGAGAGATGGCCTCTTTCTCTTTCAAGAATAATATTTTCATGCGTCCTACCTGGGAGAATGATTATAACTTGGCTCGTCCGACTGCTACCGATGAAGAAGGCAATGAAACATTGAAGCAGGGCTCTATCATCCGTCTTTCCAAGGGTATGCCGGTTCTTACGAACAACATTGTCAGCGATTTCTATCGTGAATCTACCCAGGGTTGGGCAAAAGATCAGATGTTGGATGAAGACGGTGAAGGTGCATGGCTTTGTACTGAAACCGATACTGTCGCTCCGATAAGCCCAGCAGAAGCTGAGCTTTCTTGGAATGATTTTGTTGCCCCTGAAGCCGGAACTTTCTTGCTTTTCAATGGTCATAAGATTTATACAATGGGTGCTGAGGGCGCTCCGATCGGTCCGGAACGTCTCTATACTAATAACAGGATTGAAAAAGTAACTTTGGTTGTAAATGTTGAAGGTTCCAAGTCTGCAGAAGTTGTTTACTCTCCTAAGAAAGAACAGTATTTGTCCGGTGATGTTGTTCGCCTGACTGTAAATACGAAGGGTGACCTCAATGAATTCCTCGGCTGGAGCGACGGTTCTATGGAAACCGAGCGTGAACTCACTTTGACAGAGGATGTGACTCTTACCGCTACATTCAAAGAGGTAGAGTATATCGCCGTTTGGAACCTCGATCAGCTGACCGGCAATAACACCAAATTGGCAGCGCCTTTGGCCGCGAACTATGCTGCTAAGGAAGATGCTTATTTCCTCTGCTACCGTACTTTCGACGGTACCGCTTATGTAGATTCTCTGGCTGATGCCATTCAGACCCGTAACAACAAGGTGAGTGGCGATGTGATCCGTAACTGCTTCATCATCCGTTCTACGATTAACCAGCTCGATACGCTGAAACAGCCTGACTACGTTTATGTTGAAGTTCCCGCTTCAGCTTCTGCCAAGACCGTTTCCTGCTATATCGGCACAGACAACTATTGTACTAAAACCGTTAACGTAGATTACTCTCTTGACGGTGCAGCTTGGACCAACTTCAACAAGACTGATATTGCGGAAGCTGGTAAATGGACCAAACTTGAGGCTTCACTTCCCGCAGAGTTGGAGGGCCAGAAGTACTATATCCGTCTGCAGGGTGACGCTAATGGTGAACGTTGCATGAATCCGGAGTTGGAAGAGCTGATGGAAATCGGAGAGGCTAACCTTTCTTTTGAATTCCTTTTCGTTGCCGATCTCCGTATTCTCGGTACCGATGCAACTGGCATCGACGCTATCGAAAGCGACAATGCCGCTGCTCTCCGGAATGGTGTTATCTATGACATCATGGGCCGTAAGGTGGTTAACGTCGAGGCCGGTCGTCTTTACATCCAGAATGGCAAGAAGTTCATTCAGAAGTAAGGTGCGGATATCATCGTAGTTTATTCTTACGATATAAAAGATATTAATGTAGCTTATTGAATCGGGTGCAAAGTCTTTCATAGACTTTGCACCCGATCTTTTTATTCCGGCATGGGCTATTATCTGATAAATACTTTGCTCTCCGACGCTGTTGCAGCTGTTCCTGAGAGTAGAACTCTCTCAGGCATAGATATTGCTTCTCTGTAAATGTCCGGGAAGGGCCGATAAAAAAGTTCCGATTAAAACTTGGCTGATCAGAGGGAGTGAAAAAGGAATAGTATCGTTACCGCGGATGTATCTGGTGTAAACCCGATTGCCGGAGTTGTAATCGCGGTGATGAATTATGCCCGGTGCAGGATGGCTTTTTCCTTCATCAGGCTGAAGACTTTTCGTGTGTGGTGGGTAATTCCATATTGTGTGTCCTGAAGAGACGTATAGAGTTCATCAGGCGATACCTTCAATCTTTTTTGTAGTTTGAGGCCAAAGATGGCTGCTTCGGAATGTCTCTTTCTTACTTTTGATTGCACGAATAGTGCCACAAGGAACTTGGGAACTCTTATCGGAAACTCCGTATCTGCTTCCCGGATCGGATAGAGTCGAAAAAAGAAAAAGTACTTATTATACCTGTCGAATAACCAAGCAGGGAGCACACAGGTCTTTCATTCGATTACTGTGTGCTCCCCGTACAGATTGCTGAAAATATTATTTGATAACCTTATCGGTTACAGCAGTTCCGTTTGTATAGATGATGCGCCGGATATTGATGCCGTCGGTAGGCCGGGTGAGACGTATTCCGCGCAAATTATAATATTCTATCTTTTTGATCTGGCTGCTACTGGCAGTTGTTCCCTCTAAGGAGGCCGAGCTCGGGATTTTAGGATAATATTCATCGACTGCAGTGAGGGCATCGGCATTGCCGCTCTTCATGATTCCCTCAACCAGAAAGTTTGCATAGACTTCGATATTGGTGTACCATTTTCGACTATCAAGAGTATAGGCCGACCCGTCGGAAGCATTCTGAGGATTGAGTCCGTTGATAAGCTCCCATTCATCCGGTATGCCATCGCCGTCGGTGTCATAACCGGCAGGACGAGTGTCGGACGGAAGTTCGGGATAACTTGCCGTACCTGGATTCTGCACCCCGTTGGGGTCATTGATAAAGTCAAGTATGCCGGCAGTGTTGGACGTGGGATATACTTTGCCGGTGGCATCGACATAGGCCACATCGCCTGCGTACGTCGTGGTGCCGGTGCGGGCTTCCTCCATGTAGCGGACGTCGGTCGCGTCACGATAAAGTGATGCTCCACAATAGTCGAGAATCTTGTTATATACACCGGCGGCAGTATGTGTGGTCACTACACCGGGATCGATTTCGGCATCGAGTTTGAGAGGGACGCAGTCTTTCCCGTTGATTTTGGTATAGGTTACATTCCCGTAAAGATGAGCGGCGTCGGCGATATAGTATTCGGAGCCTTGTTTGGTGAGCCCGGCGTCATAGATGACACCTGCCCAGTCATAATTCTCGGGATCGGAAGCGGCAGAGACATAGTTGCCGTCAATGTAGTAGCGCGAAGCATAGCCTTGGAGGCTCGACCCGGCAGCATTTCCCTCGGAGGCTACGCTGACCTGTGTCACACGTGTGCGGTTCAGGGTGCCGGGGCCGGCCTGGAAATAGTTGTTGACCATGTTAACGTAACCGCCTCCGGGGCCACCGTAGCATCCGTTGCCATTGCCCCAGTTATACATCACGCAGTTCCGGAAATCGACACGCTCGGCATCGACCGTCGAGCTATAGGCCGTCTTATCATAGCCGTCCCATGCATAACGCGCGCCGTTGAAACGGGGAGCACGATTCTGGATGTGGGCCAGGAAATTGTGGTGGAACGATGCATTCTTGCCACCCCATATACCGCCATAGCTATGGGCGCCTTTTGAGTGACCGGGATTTGCAAGCCCTTCTGCCATGGTTGTCCATTGCAAGGTGAAGTTTCGGTTGTCATAGAACGAAGCGACCTCATCGATGCTCCAAGAGAATGAGCAGTGGTCGATAATGATATTCTGTCGGTTACGGCCCCAGGTGGCATCGGCGCCATCATTCACATCCTTTACCTGAGAACGGCGGGAGCGGATGAAACGGACGATCACATTGTCACACTTGCCGAAATACAAGGTGTAGTAACGAAGCGTAATGCCGCCTTCAGGTGCGGTCTGGCCAAGAATAGTCGTGTTGGAAGTGACGTTGAGCTGAGACTTGAGATCGATATAACCGCTCACGTCGAACACGATAATTTTCGAGTTATTACCGTTGAGTGCCTGACGGAGGGAACCGGGGCCGCTGTCGTTGAGGTTGGTCACATGCCGGATCTCTCCGCCACGTCCGCCGGTGACATATCGACCATGCCCCTCTGCGCCGGGAAAGGCCGGGGCTTTGTCTTCCGCAAGAGAAATGCTCCATGCTGACATGAGCATAGCAAGAGGGAGAATGATTCTTTTCATGAAATAGAATTTATTAGAAACATCGCAAATGTACTGCTTTTCTCCGTATATTCCTTGCAAATTTCATGCAATTTTAAAATCTGCTTTAATCCGTATTTCATAAAAGTGCTGAATGAACATAATTTGAGTCTGGCAGGTGTTATCAAAAGGAAAGAATGAAATCCTTAGGGAATCTTGGCCGGGGCCTGAAATCGGATATAGGACTCCTGCTTTTTTATAGAGATAAAGGGGCGCATAGGGATAATGGGCCTACGTTCTCTCGCTGTAGATTCTTTTATGTCTCAGTATCGGCAATAAAAGATGCCGCGTATTTGTGTTCGTGAATTAAGTCCGGAAATATTTCCCGTATCTGTGAAATATTTTAGAATGGATTTCATCTGGATTGCCGGAGGAAGGTGGATGAGTGTATGTGGCGGTTTCGTGAATCTGGCTGCGATCGCTTATGGCCTTTGGGACGGTTGATGCGCGCCGGAAAGGTGCTTATTGGGTCTGTGTGGTCGGTCGGTGGGAATCTGGAAGAATAATTATAGGCTTGGTGCAGGCTGCCCAAGCGGTGATAACACCTCGGACGTAATAGTATCCGCTTGCCGGAGTGACGCTGCTTGATAAGAGATTCTGTTCCGGCGGAAAATTTCTGCCGGAACAGAATCTTTGCAAGACAGTAGGGGGAGCGGCGAAGAATTATCTGCGTGTATGGATCTTTTCCATGATGAGGGCGATGGCTCCGTCGCCGGTGACATTACAGGCGGTGCCGAAACTATCCATGGCGATATAAAGCGTGATCATCATGGCCTGCTGCGTTGCGTCGAATCCGAGGATGCTGTCAAGAATGCCGAGAGCCGCCATGATGGCGCCGCCCGGTACGCCGGGGGCGGCCACCATCGTCACGCCGAGCATGATGATGAAGCCGAGGAAAAGAGGGAAGTCGAATGGCAGTCCCTGCATTATCATCAAGGCTACGGCACAGGCAACGATTTTCAGTGTGCTGCCGGAAAGGTGGATGGTTGCACAAAGCGGGACGACGAAACCGGCGATTTCAGAAGAGACTCCGTTTTGTAATGTCTGTTTTAACGTGACAGGAATTGTCGCTGCCGAAGAAGAGGTGCCGAGGGCCGTGAAATAGGCGGGCATCATCGTTCCGAGGAGTTTGAAAGGATTGCGACGGGTGATGATTCCGGCGATACCGTATTGGATGAATAGCAGAATGAATGTCAGCAAGAAAATCATGCCGATGACTTTGATGAAGGTCGTCAGTATCGGGACAACCTTGCCGCTGGCGCTCATATCCAAGAAAAGGCCGAAAATGAAGATGGGGAGTATGGGGATGATGCTTTTGCTGATGGCCCGGTTGATGATTTCCTTAAATTCGTCGAAGCCGGTTTTCAATGTCGGTGCCTGAGTCGCGGCGATTCCCAGACCGGCCATGAAAGAGAAGATCAGGGCGGTCATGACATTCATGACAGGGGGAATTTCAAGCGTGAAGAACGGGGCAAACGTGTGTCCGCTGTCGTTCAACAGATCGGAAGCGCTGCCGTCTATAAGGGAGGGGAAAAGCCATACGCTGCAACCGTAGGAGAAGAGGCCGGAAAAGAGTGTGGCACCATAGGCGATGATTGCCGTAATCAATAGCATACGTCCTGCACTGCGCCCGACGTCGGCAATGGCCGGAGTGACCAATCCGACAATGATTAAAGGAATCAGGAACTTCAGCAACTGGTCGAAAACACCGTTGAAAGTATTGAATGCTCTGATGAGAATGTCCGGCATGATCTGGCCGAGGCCGGCCCCGAGGGCGATGGCGATAAGTATTTTGGGGAGAAGACCGATACGCATGATCGAAGAGATAAAACGGGTATGGGGAGGATTGAATAACTGGATTGTATTGCCGGAAAGGAATGCTGGCAGTTATCCGTCGGCGTGGCCGCCCCGGCCGACATGCCGGCTCCGGTCGACCTCCGGCCTTGTTGCCGCATTTGTCTTTTTCAGGCAGGTATTTATTCGCTTTGCAAGAGAAAAGTCTGTACGGGAAGCGGTTCTTATCCGTAACTTCCGATACAGACTTTAATTTTAATATCTATGGATAGATGAAACATCAGTTGTTTTCGGGGCGGAGTTTGCGCACAGTTTCTCCGGCACGCCACATTTCACTCTCTCGAAGGGCTTTCAGTTCGGCTTCAAGTTTTACGCGATAGTCCGGCTGGCTGTTGCTGTCGATGGAAATCTGCGCCTCGTTGCCGCAAAGCACCGATTCATACAGTTGCTCCATAACCGGCTTGATGGCATCGTGGAAACGGTCTTTCCAATCGAGTGCGCCGCGTTGGGCAGTGGTGGAACAGTTCGCGTACATCCAATCCATGCCGTTTTCGGCGAATAATGGCATCAGGGACTGGGTCAATTCTTCTACGGTTTCATTGAATGCTTCGCTGGGAGAATGTCCGTGTTCGCGTAAAGTTTCATATTGGGCGGCGAGCAGGCCCTGGATGGCGCCCATCAGGGAACCACGTTCACCGGTGAGGTCGGAGGTCGCCTCTTTGGTGAATGTCGTCTCAAAGAGGTAGCCCGAGCCGACACCGATGCCGAGTGCCAATACTTTCTCAAGGGCGCGGCCGGTTGCGTCCTGGTAAATGGCATAGGAGGAGTTCAGACCGCGTCCCTGTACGAACATGCGACGCAGTGAGGTGCCCGATCCTTTGGGCGCGATCATGATCACATCGATGTCTTTCGGGGGAATGATGCCCGTACGGTCGTTCCACGTAATGGCGAAGCCGTGCGAGAAATACAGGGTCTTGCCCGGAGTCAGATATTTCTTGACGGTCGGCCAGCATTCGATCTGTGCAGCATCTGAGAGCAGATACTGGATGATGGTGGCGCGTTTACAAGCCTCTTCGATCGAGAAAAGCGTTTCGCCGGGAACCCATCCGTCTCCTTTTGCTTTCTCGAACGTTTTGCCTTCTCTCTGTCCTACGATCACGTTGAAGCCATTGTCGCGGAGGTTCATGGCTTGGCCTGGCCCTTGTACACCGTAGCCGATAACGGCGATGGTTTCATTCTTCAATACTTCGCGTGCTTTTTCGAGGGGAAACTCCTCACGGGTGCGAACGTTCTCTTCTACACCGCCAAAGTTGATAATCATGTTGTGAAAAATTTAAAAAGTTGAATATTTTGTATTGTCTTTATGTTTTTTTATTCAGTCTTCGCTGCTGTCGGCGCCTTCCGGCCTGAGCAGGCTTTTCCCACGGTTCTGTTCTTCGTGAAGTCTGCGGATTTCCTGTTCTTCCAAAAAATTGGAAACCCGTTCCACCAGCGACTTGGTGACCGCCACACGGCCGGAACGGACGAACTGCAACACTCCGTAACGGTTAAGAGCGTTGAACAGTTCTATTGTTTCGTCGCAATGTCCGGTTTTTTCCAGGATGGCGAATGTCGAATTGACTTCGATGATCCGTGCGTTGTATTTGCGGATAAGTTTTTCAAAGTCGATGTCGTTGAGCAACGTTTCGGTGGGTATTTTATAAAGTGCGAGCTCCTGATAGACAATTTCATCATCGCGAAAGTAAAAAGCTTTGAGCACGTCGATGCGTTTTTCTATTTGCTTGACGATTTTGGCGATCGTATCTTCATCGGTATGACAGGCCACTGTGAATTTGTGGACTCCCTCGATGGCCGAAGCCGATACCGCTAAGCTCCAGATGTTGACGTTGCGACGGGTGAATATGATGGCTATCTGGTTCAGCAATCCCACATTGTTTTCGGAATATATCGTTACCGTGAAAATGGGTTGCTGTGCCTCGTTGTTTGTATTTTCTTCCATTGTGACAGATTATGTGTTGGAAATGCGACTCTTTTGCAAGAGCTCCGTTTTATATTTTTTCTGTTCTGCTCAGCAGAATATGATCGACGGGCTGTCCGCCAGGCACCATCGGGAACACCATGCTTTCTTCCTGCACCGCTACATGGAGCAAGTATGGACCATCGTATTCCAACATTTCCCTCACGGCAGCGTCCAGTTCTTCACGCTCAGTGACCCGTCGGCCTTTGATGTTGTAGGCCTCGGCCACCTTAACGAAGTCGGGATTCACCATGTGGGTTTGGGAATAACGTTTCCGGAAGAACAATTCCTGCCACTGCCGGACCATACCTAACCACGTATTGTCCAAAACCACGATTTTAACGGCTGTTCTTTCCTGCATGATGGTGCCCAGCTCTTCTATGGTCATCTGTATTCCTCCATCGCCGACGAAAAAAACGACTTCGCGATCGGGTGCCGCCATCTTTGCACCGATAGCGGCCGGGAGGCCGAACCCCATGGTGCCGAGTCCGCCTGATGATATAAAACTGCGACTTTGTCTGTAACGGGAGTACCGGGCTGCAATCATCTGGTTCTGGCCGACGTCGGTGACGACGATGGCATTGCCTCCGCAGATTTCGGTGACTTTATTGACCGCTTCGCCCATTTTTATCGGGTTGCCGGTATCCGGATGCGTTTCAGGATTGACCACCTTTTTCAGCTCCTCTTCTCTATAGAAGTCGAACGAATGAATCCAATTGTCATGGTTGTTCTCTTCAAGATGGGGCAGTATTCTGGCAAGGACCTCCTTGGCATCACCGCAGATGCCCAGTTCCACCTTGACGTTTTTATCAATTTCCGCAGGATCGATGTCTATATGAATGATTTTGGCATGCGGCGCATAGTTGGAGGCAACGCCGGTTACGCGGTCGGCGAATCGGCAGCCGACGGCGACGAGCACGTCGCATTGCTGGGTCATTTTATTAGGAACGACATTGCCGTGCATGCCGACCATACCGATATAATTGGGGAAGTCGGAGGGTACCGCCGATAATCCGAGCAGGGTGGTTGCCACAGGAATGCCTGTTTTCCGGATGAAAGTCTTCACCTCTTCCTCCGCATGTCCCAGCATAACGCCTTGACCGCACACCAGCAATGGGCGACGGGCATTATTGATGAGCTGCACGGCTTCCCATAATTGGGCTGTGTCAAGAGCCGGCACGGGTTGATAACTGCGTATGTAATTGCACGGCTGGTGTCCGCTCCATTCTATTTCATCTACCTGTGCGTTCTTTGCAAAATCGAGGACTACGGGTCCCGGTCTGCCGCTGCGGGCGATATAGAAAGCGCGGGCGATGGCCCATGAGATATCTTCCGCCCTCCGGATCTGGTAACTCCATTTCGTGATAGGGAGAGTGATGCAAAGCATGTCGGTTTCCTGAAATGCATCAGAACCAAGCTGTGCCGAAGACACTTGTCCCGTGATGATGACCAAGGGGGTGGAATCGATGTTCGCGTCGGCAATACCTGTGATGACATTGGTCGCTCCGGGGCCGGAAGTGACCACTACTACACCGACCTCGCCGCTAACGCGGGCGTAGCCCTGGGCTGCATGGATGGCGCCTTGTTCATGGCGTACCAGGATATTGTCGAAGTCATCCTGAAAGTCATACATGGCGTCGAAGACGCTGATGATCTGCCCGCCAGGATAGCCGAAGATTTTTTTTGTCCCTTCGGCCTGCAGGCATTTGAGCAATATTTCGGAACCGGAAAGTTTCACGTCTGAATATATATATTATGAATTGAACATTGGTGCATCCTTTTTATCGGAAGAAATGCTTCAGATAATCCTTACGCCGCCTTTATCGGCCGAGCTGACACTCTGGGCATAGGCCCGCAGGGCCTTGCTTACCTCGCGGCGGCGGGTCAGCGGCAGGAAAGGGCGCGCCGCCAGTTCTTCGTCGCTGAGGCGGACGTTAATGCTGCGGCCGGGGATATCTATTTCTATAATGTCGCCATTTTGTATCTTGCCGATATTACCTCCGGCTGCTGCTTCGGGCGATATGTGGCCGATACTGAGGCCGGAAGTGCCTCCGCTGAAACGGCCGTCAGTGATGAGGGCGCATTCTTTGCCGAGGTGCATCGATTTGATATAAGAGGTCGGGTAGAGCATTTCCTGCATTCCGGGGCCGCCTTTGGGGCCTTCGTGGGTAATGACCACCACATCACCGCTCACGACCTGACCTCCGAGAATCCCTTCACATGCCGCTTCCTGAGAATCGAAAACCTTTGCCGGACCGGCAAAATGCCAGATGCTTTCATCGACTCCTGCCGTTTTGACCACGCAGCCGTCCTGGGCGATATTGCCGAAAAGAACGGCCAGCCCGCCGTCTTTTGTGTAGGCATGTTCGAGGTCGCGAATGCAGCCGTTGACACGGTCGGTATCGAGTGATGGCCAGCAGGTTTCCTGTGATCCCATGACGTTGCTGAATTTCCCACCCGGTGCACTGCCGTAGATACGCAGGGCCTCGGGATCCGGGTTCTCGTTAAGGATCGAATATCGGGCGATATCTTCTCCCAATGTCGCGCCGTTGACGCGTCGGAGAGAGGTGTCGAGCAAATCGCCCTTGGCGAGTTCTCCGAGAATGCCGAGGATGCCGCCTGCCCGACCGCACTCCTGCACACTGTATTTTTGAGTGTTGGGCGCCAGCTTGCAAAGGCAAGGTACTTTGCGGCTGAGTGCATCGATGTCACTCATGGTGAAATCGACTTCGGCTTCCTGGACAACGGCTAACAGGTGGAGAATCGTGTTGGTCGAGCCGCCCATGGCAATATCGAGGGTCATGGCATTGAGAAATGCTCCCCGGGTAGCGATGGAGCGGGGCAGGACACTTGTATCGCCTTCTTCATAATAGGCCATGGCGTTTCTGACAATCTGGCGGGCGGCGTCCTTAAACAGCCTGACGCGGTTGGTATGAGTGGCCAGGATGGTACCGTTGCCGGGCAGGGAAAGACCGATGGCTTCGGTGAGGGAGTTCATTGAGTTGGCGGTGAACATGCCGGAACAACATCCGCAGCCGGGACATGCCGAGTTTTCCACTTCGGCCAGTTCCGCATCGCTGACGTTGGAGTCGGCGCCTTTGACCATGGCCGAAATAAGGTCCACATTTTCACCGTGCCATTTGCCGGCCTCCATCGGACCGCCGCTGACGAAGACGGCGGGGATGTTGAGCCGCATGGCGGCCATGAGCATACCGGGGGTGATTTTGTCGCAATTGGAGATGCAGATCATGGCATCGGCCTTGTGGGCGTTGCACATGTATTCGACGGAATCTGCAATGATGTCGCGCGACGGTAGCGAATACAACATGCCGTCATGTCCCATGGCGATGCCGTCGTCTATGGCGATGGTGTTGAATTCGGCGGCATAACATCCCATTTTTTCGATTTCGGCCTTCACGATTTGCCCGATTTCGTGCAAATGGGTATGGCCGGGAACGAATTGTGTGAACGAGTTGACAATGGCGATGATGGGTTTGCCGAATTGTTCACGTTTCATGCCGTTGGCGACCCAAAGGGCACGTGCGCCTGCCATGCGGCGGCCTTCCGTGGTTTGTGCGCTTCTCAATTGAATCTTCATATTGCGTATTTTTTATGAGTCGGTTGTATGAGGGCTATGAACAGGGATCTTTCTTTGCGGAGAGGGACTGCCGGCAAAATGAACGACCTCTTTTGCTGTCGGACTGCCGCACACCAATGAATATTCCTTAAATACATAGACCGTTTGCGTTTCCTGTATTTTCATCGAGGTCGGGAAATCCGGTCGCGGAATGTCCGGGTGGGGTCATATGGGTTCCGGATAGGGCTGCCGAACTCTTTTTTCTCCCGTCTGCGGTAATGCCGTAATTGCTCCGGATTTGAAATTTGCCATCAAAAACGGGAAGTGAGCGACAAAATTACTAAAAAAAATGTTAGTTGTATTGTTAAATGATAACTTTTTGCCCTTAATTGTCGTTTTTTTATGTTTTTATGCATTTCGCTCTTTGTTTTTTATGTCTTTATGTCGGCCTGATCGTGGAATTTTCGGAGTGGTAGCAGGTTGGAGGCTGTTTCTTTCTTCCGGGGCCGATTTTCATGGGCGTTATGGTCGGAAACGGCCGCAATACAGGCGAAGTCGTGTTTGCCGGCAGGGGAATACGTATCGCCGCGACGACCTCCCACAGTCGTTGTGGCGGAAGCGTCGTCGCGGCGAAAGGTGATTTGTGTATGAATTGTCTATCGGGCGATAAATTTACGGCCACTCTGTATGTACATGCCGCCTGCGGCCGGGCGGAGCACCTTTTGTCCGGTCAGGTCGAAGATCGGCTCATCGTGGCGGGTGCCGAACAGGATGTCGTCGGAGATTGCCGGCAAGCTGGAAGTATCAGTACCTGTGACCGCAACGGCAATATAGCTGCGGGAGGCGCTTCCTTCGGCATCGGTGCCGGAAACGGTGAGGAAGATAACGCCGTGTGCGTTGCCGTCGGCATTGCGGATGGTGGCGATATTTCCGTCGATAGCGATGAGAAGCCTGGAGTCCGGTTCTATGGCATAAGAAACAGGTGTTTTATAGTTTCCGGTCAGCGTAGAGAGGTCTGCCACGGCCGGGGTATCGTTATATATATAATAATGAGGGCGTGCCATCCATTCCAAATAGTCTTCCAGCAATGTGTATCCGTCACCGTCGGGATCGCTGTTGGAATCGGTAAAATCTCCGGCGGGGGAATGAGGATCGGTACCGTATAGATTTTCCCACCAGTCGGGCAGTCCGTCGAGGTCACTGTCGAAATCTTGAGGTCGTTGCTCTTCGGGATAATCTTCATAACCGTCCACATCGTTTTCATTATCGGGTAAACCTTTGTAGCCGGTATAGCTGCCCACGTAGGTCGTTGTGCCCTCTTTGACCTCGCGTACTATGCGCTGGTCATGATCGTCGAATCGGGGCATAGTGCATCCTACATCGCTTAAAACCGATTTATAGGCGTCGGCAGCCGTTTCTATTCGGGCGTATGAGGCGAAAAACGGCTGATCTGCGAAAACCGTCCAGTCGACGATCTGTCCGCCGGAGGTTCTGATGGTGCGCCCTTGTGTGTCGTCGTTTCCTTTATAAACGGGTGTGCCATTCTGTTCTGTCAGGATGTTGTTGTGGTAATAATAACTTTGTGTGCCGGCTCCTGCGCCCTCAAGGTCGGCCGAGAGCAGGGTTGTCCGCCGGCAGGCAGGCCCTTTTTTATAATAGTTGCCCACAAAATTGACCTCATGGGCCCCGCCGTCGGTAGTGCGGCCGCCCCAGTTATAGACGACCATGTTGAAAATATCAAGCCGGCCGGCGTAGTAGCCGGCGCCATCCAGTCCGCCCGCCATACTCCAGTTGCGGCCTTCGTTGTGGGCCAGCAGATTGTGGTGGAGCGAGGCCACATCGCCCCCGACGCTTCCCGCGTATCCGTGAGCCGTGCCGTAGGCATAGTTTTCATGTCCTGCGACATTGAGAGCCTCGCTGATGAGCGAATGTTGCAGTGTGATGTTCTTGGCCCCCCGAGAACTGAACGCCTCGTCTATCGTCCAGCTGATGGAGGCGTGGTCAAGAATGCTGTGATCCGCACCGGCCATACCGATGCCGTCATAAGTCTGGCCGCTGCCCAGACGCATCCTGACAAAACGCCATACGGCATCGGATCCGATACCTAACGGGGCCTTGCGGAAGCAAACGCCTTTGCCCGGGGCGGTTTGCCCGGCCACGGTGATGTATTTGCCGACGCTGGTGAGGCGGGATTTAAGTTCGATGATTCCGGAAACGTTGAAAAGGATGGTGCGTGGTCCGATATCATTGGTCAGTGCTTCTCGGAAGGAACCGGGGCCATCGTCATTGAGATTGGTAACGTACACGACTTTGCCGCCGCGCCCGCCGATGGCATGACGTCCATAACCTTCGGCGGTGCGGAAGGCCAGTCTTCGCGGCCGGAAATGCCATAAGGTACCGCGGGTTACCGTGCCGGCCGCATCGGTTTCGTCGACGCGCCACCAATAGGTGTTATGACAAGTCAGCCGCTCGACTCTGAAAACAGTGTCATTCGGAGCGAGTGGGCCGGAAACCGAAATGCCGGCTCCTTCGCTTGTAGCGTCAGCGACGGCCGCCGAGTCGGTGCCGAAATAGAGCTGATGAGAAACACAGCCGGCCGCAGGAGACCAGGAAAGGCTGATGCCGCCTTCGTCGCAGTCGGCATGTTCGTCGTGATCGGAAGGATAGGGTCGTGTTGCCTGGCGGCCTGCATCGGATATGCCGATTTCAAGAGCGTCGAGGAAAATTTTCCGTAACAGGCTTTTGGAGTCATCTTGTAATGTATAATCAGGAGTCGGCATGAAGCGCAGAGTTACCATATCGTTCGGCCCGTTGACCGTGAACTCTGTGTAGAGGCGGGTGGCGTCGGCAGTGGATGCGACCCGGACGGTCGGGACGATGGCTTCGTAGATTTTCTGATCGCCTAAAAAGAGATCGAACGGCACCATTTCAAAGGCCGAGCCGTTTTCCCAGGAGTTGTTATAGCTTTGGAAACCATGGGTGCCGGCGGAAAGACCGGA
The DNA here is from genome assembly GCA_964567855.1 of uncultured Prevotellaceae bacterium. GTDB lineage: Bacteria > Bacteroidota > Bacteroidia > Bacteroidales > UBA3663 > Liminaster. The sequence continues at coordinate 25,414 of CAZMOE010000009.1, read as the reverse complement.
GATCCTGATTTCTATGCCTTCTCCATCCTCGTTGGTGGTAACGCCGTCACTGACCAGACGGGCGTAGTAAGGAGATTGGATCATCTGCTTGCTCCAGCCGCAGGTGAGGGTGCCTCCGCCGGTAGCTGAAACGGTAATGCTGACATCGCCGAAGGTCTTGGTCTCGCTGGCGGTGTTTTTTATAGGCCAGGCGGTATAATTAGGCTCAGTAACTTCGGCCGATTGTCGGCCGGATTGGTCGAAGTCGATTTTGATGATCTCGCCGTTGGCAGAAATGGCCAGCGAAGAGAGCAGGGTGAGAAATAGTAAATGTTTTTGCATCGGTATATATATGAATATTAAAAATGCGGATTTTGGCTGGGGCCTCAGGCAATGGTCTTGAAAGAACCGTCGTGTCGGAGAACCCGTGGCAAATGTAGGTATTTACGGAATGCCGGCAAAATTTACGAAGATATTTTGTGTTTGGACCACTTCATATGTTTCATTCTTTTTTGCTGTCATGCATTGTTTGGGAATTTGTATGGAAGGTGTCGGTTTTTGTCATCTCCCATCCGTCAACGTTGTCGATGAAATATTAAAAAATGTTATAATGGGGATTCTCCTCGATCGTGATTTTTATTTCAGTTTGCTAAATTTGTGTCCGCAAAATCGGGAAGGCGGCTATTTTCCGGTTTACATTATCAGGTAGTGAAAAGAGTGTTTTGAAAGTATTGTCGAAAATAATCCAATTGAAAATTATATGAAAAAAATCCGTAGGCTCGCGGTGCCGCTGTTGGCGGTGCTGTGTAGCATGAAAATCTGTGCGCAATCCGTTCATTCCCGTGTGATGGGATTGCAGGAGCTTTTCGAATTGGCTGAAGAAAACAGCCGGCGCGTTCAAGTGTATCATACTGCCCATGAGGCGGCCGATGCCGCTGTCGGGAGTGCCCGTGCCGCCCGTTTGCCGGAGGTCGGTGTTTCGTTGTCGGTAAGCTATTTGGGCGACGGCTGGCTGGCCGACCGTGATTTCAGACATGGTATGAATATCGATATGCCCCATTTCGGCAATAATTTTGCCGTTGCGGCATCGCAGGTGCTTTATGCAGGCGGAGCCATCAGCAGCGGCATAGAATTGGCGGAGCTTGGAAAGCAGATGGCAGCCTTGGATGTGCAGAAAAACAGGCAGGATGTGCGGTTTCTGCTGGTCGGCCATTACCTGGATCTCTATAAATTGTCCAATCAGGAACAGGTGCTGGAACAGAATATCAGGCTTACCCTGGCTGTGATCCGGAATATGGAGGCACGTCTGGGTCAAGGAGCCGCTTTGAGGAATGATATTACCCGCTATGAATTGCAATGGGAGAGTCAGAAGTTACAGTTGGCCCGGGTGCGTGATGCTCGCAGGATATTGAATCATCAGATTGTGACGACGCTACAGCTGCCGTTGGAGACAGAGATTGTGCCCGATACGATATTGCTTGCCGGAGAGGTGCCCGTACAGGCCGAGCAGGACTGGTGGCAGCTTGCCGTCTCCGGTAATGCCGCACTCCGGCAGGCGGATTTGGCTTGTGAGATCAGTCGCCAGGAGCTGAAGCAGACGCGTGCCGGCTCGTTGCCTAAAGTTGCTATTGTGGCCGAAGAACATTTCGATGGACCGATAACGATCGAGGTTCCGGTGCTGGATAATAATTTTAACTATTGGTTTGTAGGGCTTGGTGTCAAATATGATCTTTCGTCTGTGTATAAAAATAACCGTAATATTCGGCGGGCGAAGTTGAATACACGCCGTGCGGAAGAACAGAAGGCTTTGGCTATTGAGCAGGTCGGGAATGCCGTACAGGCCCAGTATGTAAATTTCCTGACTTCGTTTACGGAGTTGCGGACACAGGAAAAAAGTGTGGAGCTGGCACTGCAGAATTATGAGGTGACAAACCGCCGCTACGAGCAGGAGCTGGCACTTCTGACCGATATGCTGGATGCCGGTAATATGAAACTGCAGGCGGAACTGAATCTTGTCAACGCCAGAATCGGAGTGCTTTATAATTATTATAAACTGAGATATATTGCTCATTCACTATAAGAATTTCATTGTCGGAGTTTACAAAAATATTTATTCATCCAAATTATTTACAATTATGCAACGTTCAGCTAAACGAGTTCTTTATAATGTTATTATTATATGTTTTCTTGCGGGAGGACTGATTTATGTATTTTCCCGTTTCGTTCACTTGGGAAATGTGGAATATACCGATAATGCGCAGGTGTACCAGCAAATCACTCCTATTAATACGCGTGTGCCGGGTTTCATCCGGAAAATTTATTTTGAAGAGTTTCGCCCGGTGCGTAAAGGCGATACGTTGGTGGTCATCGATGATATGGAGTTCCGTCTCCGGGTGGCGCAGGCCGAGGCCGATTTGGCCAATGCTCTTTTCGGCTGTCAGGCTACGAGTGCAGGTATTGCTACAACACAGAATAATTTACGCGTTTCCGATGCCGGTCTTGAAGAGGCCCGTGTCAGAATGGAAAATGCCGCTCGGGAATGGCGACGCTTTGAGGCATTGCTTGCTCAGGAGGCTGTGACGCAGCAGCAATATGACAATGTGAAGACCGCTTATGACGCTGCTGTGGCCCGTTATGAGCAATTGAAACATGCCAAGAATACAACTTCTCTCGTCCGCGATGAACAGACTCACCGTTTAAGTCAGGGCGAGGCCGGAGTGCGTGTTGCGGAAGCTGCGCTTGATCTTGCGCGGCTGAATCTGTCTTATACGGTTATTTTGGCTACTTGCGATGGAGTCGTAGGTCGAAAAGAAATCCATGAAGGACAGCTGGTGCAGCCTGGACAGACTCTGGTGGACATCGTGGATGCTTCGGATCTTTGGGTAATGGCAAACTATCGTGAGACTCAGATGAAAAATATTCATGAAGGCGCCATGGTGGAACTGACTGCCGATGCTGTGCCAGGTGTTGTTTATTGCGGAGAAATCGAATCGATTTCAGATGCAACCGGGGCCTCGTTCTCCATGATTCCGCAGGATAACGCTACAGGTAATTTCGTCAAGGTCGAACAGCGCATTCCTGTTCGTATTTCATTGAAGGGAAATCGGCCGGAGGATTTGGCTAAATTGCGTGCCGGATTCAATGTAGAGTGTGAGGTGAGGTATTAAAATCAGGTTTTTATCTTTTAATCAAAGTGTCAGTATCTATGCGACAGGAGTCATTCGTGATTCCGGCTTTCAGACCGTTTGTTCCACGATGTTTGCAGCCGTGGATTTATCTCTTTCTCGCATTTACATTTCAGTTGTCCGGAGGTCGTTATCTGGGGGCTCTGAATGAAATGATCGGAGGGCAGTCGCTGATGCGTGAGGACCTGCTCATGTGCCTTTATTGCAATCTGGCGGGAATGGCGATCTATTTCCCATTGCTTTTTCGGATGAAATTCCGTTTTACCAACAAGACTTTGCTGACGGTTTCCGTCTTGATGGTTTTGTTGTGCAATTGGGCCTTGATGTATGTGACCTGTCTGCCTCTCTTGTGGGCGATTTGTTTTTTGGAGGGATGCTTCAAAATTCAGGGCACGTTTGAATGTATGTCTACCATTCAGCTTTGGATGACACCACGTCGGGACTTTGCGGTTTTCTTCCCGTTACTGCACATCGTGATTCTGTATAGTGTGCAATTATCTGATTATCTGACCTCTTGGTTCGCTTCGATAGGCCGGTGGCAATGGATGCATTGGCTAGTGATAGGGTTGATGCTGCTTGATTTGCTTTTTCTTTATACTTGTACCCGGCATTTTCGTTTTATGCGAAAGTTCCCGCTGGTAGGAATCGACTGGTCCGGCATGGCCTTATGGACGGCCTTGCTTTTGCAGTTGTCTTATCTTTTCGATTACGGTGATTGGTACGATTGGTGGAATAGTCCGGTCATACGGATGTTGACCGGGACTCTGTTGATTACTTTCGGAGCTGCTTTGTGGCGGATGTTTACTGTTCGTCATCCTTTTTTAGAACCTAAAATATGGACATTCCGTTATATGAAACCCATTATGTTGCTTATAACGGTGGTGGAAGCATTGATGGGGTCGGAATATGTTTTAGAAGAAATTTTTCTTGAAGAGGGTTTGCACTATGACGCACTTACCGGGGCCGTGTTGGATGGAAGCGTGGTGGCAGGTGTCCTGATAGGATGTTTGTTTTCATTATGGTGGATGAAGGTGATGCACTATAGTTATGTGCGTCTGATTATTGTCGGCTTGTTCGCCTTGATGGGATATCTTGTCGGAATGTATTTTCTTATTTCATCTGAGATCAGTCGCGATATGCTTTTTACTCCGCTTTTCTGTAGGGGTGTGGCCTCTGCAGTCTTGGGAATTTCATTTTTGATCTCGTTGCATGATGCTATGTCTTTTCAGACGTTTTTTCAGTCTTTGGCCGTTTTTCAGTCTTTGCATTTGGTTGTCGGCGGCCTTTTAGGCGCAGCCTTGTATTCCCAGGGATTGCGATATTACATTTCAGATGGTTTCGCACGCTATGGTGCGGCAGTCGATGGGGTTGGTAGTAATGTCTCCCCGTCGATGTTTCCGCAGTTCATGGAGCGCTTTGTCGAGAATATGGAAATGGTCGGAATCAAGCGCTTGTATGGATGGGTGATATATGTCTGTATCGGATTGATCCTGCTTTTCCTTTTATATGATGCTCCGGCGCGAAGAGATATGAAACGGATGCCGAATTGGAAGTCCCTTGGTCGGAAAATGCGCCGGACTTTTATCAAAGGAAGTCGTATGTCAGAATAAGGTTAGTTCTTCTGTTTCTGGAAGCAGCCGGAAGCTTTTCCGATGATAGGGTGAAACTCCGTGGGCGGCAATTGCTGCACGGTGGTTACGGGTCGGATAGCCCTTGTTGACAGCCCAATGGTAGACGGGAAATTCTCTGTCGATCTTTTTCATAAAATCGTCACGGTAGGTTTTGGCCAAGATAGAGGCGGCAGCGATAGACATCATTTTACCATCGCCTTTGATTATAGTGGTGTGCGGTAGATTTTGATAGGGAGAGAAGCGATTGCCGTCGATAAGTAATGCCTCCGGTCGGGTGGTCAGTTGATCGATTGCTCGATGCATTGCCAGAATAGAGGCTTTCAGTATATTGATGCGGTCTATCTCTGTTTGGTCGACGATTCCGATTGCCCACGCTATGGCCTCCTGTTCTATAATTGGACGGAGGGCATAGCGTTGTTTTTCGGTAAGCTGTTTTGAATCGTTGAGCAGATCATTGTGAAATGTCGGTGGAAGAATGACTGCGGCGGCATACACCGGTCCGGCCAGACAGCCTCGGCCGGCTTCGTCGCATCCAGCTTCGATGATGTTTTTATTGAGATAGGGAGCAAGCATGAGTTATGATTTGAGTTTTGCTTGCGAAGATAGTTTTTTGTATTTTGATAAGCAAATTTTTGATATAAAGCTTCTCCATTTTTTTTATTTTCATCGATTAAGTATTAAAAAAATATAAATAATAATGAAAAAACTTTTGGTAAGAGGTGCTTACTTATGAAAAATGTATATCTTTGCGACGTTTTTCTGCGATTCTGTATTGAAAGTATGTCTAAATCATGAATTTAAGACACTTACCGATGCAGAAAACGGCAGGGAATATTAGTGATTAATTAATAAATTAAAGTATTAAACAAAATGCCTACTATTCAACAGTTAGTAAGAAAAGGTCGTGTAGTATTGGAAGACAAGAGCAAATCACCGGCTTTGGCATCATGTCCGCAGCGTCGCGGTGTATGCGTTCGTGTTTACACAACTACTCCTAAAAAACCGAATTCTGCTATGCGTAAAGTGGCTCGTGTGCGTTTGACGAATGGCAAAGAGGTTAACTCTTACATTCCGGGTGAGGGACACAATTTGCAGGAACACTCGATCGTAATGGTTCGTGGTGGTCGTGTGAAGGATCTTCCGGGTGTGCGTTATCATATCGTGCGCGGAACATTGGATACTGCCGGTGTGAATGGTCGTACTCAGCGTCGTTCTAAATATGGCGCTAAACGTCCGAAACCGGGTCAGGCTCCCGCAGCAAAAGGAAAGAAGTAATTGACGGACCTTTTATTACGAAAGAATCCAATCGGAGCCGAAACGATTTTTAATCGGGCTCAATTAATTGGTAAGGCTTTATAGGTTGAGTAAACTTGTACAGCGGTACAGGTTGAAGTTATCGAAAAAGCAACCAGAATCAGTTAAATTAAAAACAAAATGAGAAAAGCAAAACCGAAGAAAAGAGTTATCCTTCCGGATCCTGTTTTCAACGATGTAAAAGTAACGAAATTTGTCAATCATTTGATGTATGATGGCAAAAAGAGCATCGCATTTACCATTTTCTATACCGCAATTGAAACGGTAAATGAGCGATTCGCTTCTAAAGAGGGGCTCTCTCCTCTTGAAGTGTGGAAAAAGGCTCTCGATAATATTACCCCTCAGGTTGAGGTGAAGTCTCGCCGTATTGGTGGTGCTACTTTCCAGGTGCCGACAGAAATCCGTGCAGATCGTAAGGAGTCTATTTCTATGAAGAATCTTATCATCTACTCTCGTAAGCGTGGCGGCAAATCTATGGCTGATAAGCTTGCTGCAGAGATTCTTGACGCCTACAAGGAGCAGGGAGGCGCTTATAAGCGTAAGGAGGATATGCATAAGATGGCAGAAGCTAACCGTGCATTTGCTCACTTTAAATTCTAATTATACACCACTATCATTAAATTAAGTATTTAAGATGGCTAAAGACGATATGCTTAAATATACCAGAAATATTGGTATTATGGCCCACATCGATGCCGGTAAAACGACTACTTCAGAGCGTATTCTTTTTTACACCGGTTTGACTCACAAAATTGGTGAGGTGCATGATGGTGCTGCAACCATGGACTGGATGGTTCAGGAGCAGGAGCGTGGTATTACCATTACTTCTGCAGCTACCACTTGTTTCTGGAATTTTCAGGGCGAAAAATATAAGTTTAACTTGATCGATACTCCAGGTCACGTGGATTTCACGGTGGAAGTTGAACGTTCGCTTCGTATTTTGGATGGTGCTATTGCTACTTTCTGTGCTGTAGGTGGTGTGGAGCCTCAGTCTGAGACTGTTTGGCGTCAGGCTGATAAATATAAGGTGCCTCGTATCGGCTATGTTAATAAGATGGACCGTTCCGGCGCGAACTTCCTTGAAGTAGTTAATCAGATGCACGAGATGCTGGGTGCTAATTCTGTAGCTATTCAGATGCCGATCGGTGCAGAGGAAACTTTCAAGGGTGTTATCGATCTTGTAGAGATGAAAGCTATCTTCTGGCATGATGAAACGATGGGTGCTGAATACTCTGTAGAAGAGATTCCTGCCGATCTTCGTGCAGAAGCAGAGGAGCTTCGCGCTAAAATGCTTGAGGCTGTAGCCGAGGTTGATGATAACATTATGGAGAAGTATTTTGAAGATCCTTCTACAATTGCTACAGATGAAATTTATGCAGCTCTTCGTAAGGGTACATTAGCTATGGAGATTTTCCCGGTAGTTTGTGGCTCTTCATTTAAGAATAAGGGTGTTCAGACTATGCTTGACGCTGTAGTTCGTTATCTTCCTTCTCCTATTGATACACCTTCGGTTATTGGCCACGATCCTAACGATCCTGACAAAGAGGTGGTTCGTAATCCCTCTTCTGAACAGCCGATGTGTGCTTTGGCATTTAAGATCGCAACTGATCCGTTTGTGGGTCGTCTTTGCTATTTCCGTGTATATTCCGGTGAAATTGCTGCCGGTACATATATTTATAACCCGCGTACGGATAAGAAAGAGCGTATTTCTCGTCTTTTCCAGATGCATTCGAATCGTCAGAATCCGAAGGATGTTATCGGATGTGGTGATATCGGTGCCGGCGTAGGTTTTAAGGATATTCGCACAGGTGATACTCTTTGCGATGAGGAAAATCCGATCGTTCTTGAAGCAATGGATTTCCCGGATCCGGTGATCGGTATTGCAGTAGAGCCGAAATCTCAGAAAGATCTTGATAAATTAGGTATCGGTCTTGCTAAATTGGCAGAAGAAGATCCTACATTTACGGTTAAGACAAATGAGGAAACTGGTCAGACGGTTATTTCCGGTATGGGTGAGCTTCATTTGGATATTATTATCGATCGTTTGAAGCGTGAGTTTAAGGTTGAATGTAATCAGGGCCGTCCGCAAGTTACTTATAAGGAGGCTATCAAGGGTACTGTATCCCGTCACCGTGAGGTTTATAAGAAACAGTCCGGTGGTCGCGGTAAGTTCGCGGATATCATTGTAACAATTGAACCGGCTGATGAAGGTGTAACTGGACTTCAGTTTGTGAATATTGTGAAAGGTGGTAATGTGCCTTCAGAATTTATTCCTTCTGTTGAAAAGGGCTTTAAGGCCGCAATGAAGACAGGTGTGCTTGCTGGCTTCCCGGTAGATAGCTTGAAGGTGACTTTGGAAGATGGTTCTTTCCACCCGGTTGACTCCGATCAGTTGTCATTTGAAGTTGCAGCCAACATGGCATTCAAACATGCTTGTGAGAAAGCTCTTCCGATTCTCCTTGAGCCGATCATGAAAGTTGAAGTTGTTACTCCGGAAGAATCTATGGGTGATGTAATCTCTGACTTGAACAAGCGTCGCGGTCAGGTTGAGGGTATGGAAACTGCCCGTTCCGGTGCACGTGTTGTGAAAGCACAGGTGCCGCTTGCGGAAATGTTCGGATATGTAACGGATCTTCGTACAATTACTTCTGGTCGTGCTTCCTCTACGATGACATTTGATCATTATTCTGAAGTCGATAAGACTAATGCTCGCAAGGTGCTCACAGAAGCCAATGGTCGTGTAGATCTTATTTAATAATGTAAATATCAAACAAAGATATGGATCAAAAAATCAGAATTAAGTTAAAGTCTTATGATCATATGCTTGTAGACAAGTCTGCAGAAAAGATTGTTAAGACGGTGAAGTCAACTGGCGCTAAGGTAAATGGCCCTATTCCGTTGCCTACTTTTAAGCGTATTTATACTGTCAATCGCTCTACTTTTGTAAATAAAAAATCTCGCGAGCAGTTTGAAACATGCGCTTATAAACGCCTTATTGATATCCATAGTTCTACTGCAAAGACTGTAGATGCTCTGATGAAATTGGAGTTGCCTTCAGGTGTAGAGGTGGAGATTAAGGTTTAATATTGTTAGATCTTAGATCATATATATTTTAATCAATTATCATTAACATTTTCGGGGAGTTGCTCTTTGTCGGGTAACTCTTCCGAAAGTAAAAAAACAAGTAACTGAAATTATGCCAGGTTTATTAGGCAAAAAAGTCGGAATGACTTCCGTCTTCAGTGCTGATGGAAAAAATGTTCCATGCACTGTAATTGAAGTAGGTCCTTGTGTAGTTACGCAAATCAAGACCATAGAGAAAGATGGCTATGAAGCTGTTCAGGTCGGTTTTGAAGAAACCACAGAGAAGCATGTTTCTAAGCCGGTAATGGGACACCTTAAAAAAGCAGGTGTGGCTCCGATGAAGCATTTGGCCGAATTTAAGGGCTATGACAAGGAGTACAATCTTGGAGATGTAATTACCGTTGATTTGTTTTCGGACGTTGATTTTGTTGACGTAGTAGGAACTTCTAAGGGCCACGGTTTCCAAGGTGTTGTGAAACGTCACGGTTTCGGTGGTGTTGGTCAGTCCACTCACGGTCAGGATGACCGTTTGCGTGCTCCCGGTTCTATTGGTGCATGTTCTTATCCGGCACGTGTATTCAAGGGTACTCGTATGGCCGGTCAAATGGGAAATGTGCAGGTTACAGTACAGAATCTCCAGGTTTTGAAAATTATTCCTGAGCACAATCTCCTTTTGGTAAAGGGTAGTGTGCCGGGTGCTAAGGGTTCACTTTTAACGATTCAGAAGTAATGGAATTGAGCGTATTAACTAAGGAAGGAAAAGATACAGGTCGTAAGGTTGTTCTTAGCGACGATGTGTTTGGTATTGAGCCGAATACTCATGTGATGTATCTCGCTGTAAAGCAATATATGGCAGCGCAGCGTCAGGGAACCCATAAGGCTAAAGAGCGTAGTGAAATTTCTGGTTCTACTCGCAAGTTAGGTCGTCAGAAAGGTGGCGGCGGTGCTCGTCGGGGTGATATCAATTCTCCTGTGCTTGTAGGTGGTGGTCGTGTTTTTGGTCCTGTACCTCGCGATTACAGCTTTAAGTTAAATAAGAAGGTGAAATCTTTGGCCCGTAAGTCTGCACTTTCTACAAAGGCAATTGAGAACGCAATTATTGTTGTAGAGGATTTCAATTTGGAAACTCCATCTACCAAACAATTCGTTAATGTTATGAAGAATCTGCAGGTTGCAGATAAAAGTAGCCTTATTGTTGTAACATCTGCAGATAAAAATGTATATTTGTCCGCTCGTAATTTGCAGAAAGTGAATGTAACGGAGGCCTCTTTGCTCAATACTTATTCAGTAATGAGACATTCTTCACTCGTTTTGTCTGAGAGCGCAGTAGAAATAATTAATAATCTCTAAAAGGATAGGGGATTTTATAGAATGGCAATTATTATTAAACCAATCGTAACAGAGAAGATGACCAAGGTTACAGAGGTTTCTTCTCAACCGCGCAAGAAAAAGGATGCTTCTGCACCTGTTAATTGCGTATATGGCTTTTATGTTGCTCCTGCCGCTAACAAGATTCAGATAAAAGAAGCTGTTGAAGAGAAGTTTGGTGTGACCGTGCTTAGTGTAAATACTATTAACTATTTGGGTAAGACCAAGAGCCGCTACACTAAAAAAGGTCTGCAGGTCGGCAAGAAATCCGATTTTAAGAAAGCTTTTGTGACCTTGAAAGAGGGTGATCAGATCGATTTTTATAGCAATATTAATTAATAGAAATGGCAGTTAGAAAATTTTCGCCCGTTACACCGGGACAAAGAGGAAAAATTATTGGTGCTTTTGAGGAAATTACTGCTTCCGCACCAGAAAAATCTTTGACTGTCGGTTTACGTAAGACCGGTGGCCGCAATAATAGCGGAAAGATGACAATGCGCTATATAGGCGGTGGTCATAAACGTGCTTATCGTATTATCGACTTCAAAAGAAATAAAAGCGGTGTACCTGCCACAGTGAAAAGTATTGAATACGATCCGAATCGTTCGGCTCGCATTGCATTGCTTTATTATGCTGATGGTGAAAAACGATACATCTTGGCTCCGAATGGCTTGACTGTAGGTGCCACGGTCGTTTCTGGTAAAGATGCTCTTCCGGAAGTTGGCAATGCTTTGCCGTTGGCTAACATTCCTGTGGGTACTGTGATTCATAATATTGAATTGCGTCCAGGCCAGGGTGCTGCTTTGGTTCGTTCTGCGGGCGTTTTTGCGCAGCTTACTTCAAAAGAGGGAGCCTATGCAATCATCAAATTGCCTTCAGGTGAGACTCGTAAGATCTTGGCTACGTGTATGGCAACTATTGGTAGTGTCGGTAACTCTGATCATGCTCTCGAAAAGAGCGGAAAAGCAGGCCGTTCACGCTGGTTAGGACGTAGACCTCACAACCGTGGTGTTGTAATGAACCCGGTAGATCACCCGATGGGTGGTGGTGAAGGTCGTCAGTCTGGTGGCCATCCTCGTTCACGCAAGGGATTGTATGCTAAGGGCTTGAAAACTCGTGCTCCTAAGAAACAATCTTCTAAATATATTATCGAGAGACGTAAGTAATCGTATAATAAAGTATACAATATAAATATTATGAGTCGTTCCTTAAAAAAAGGCCCGTTTATTAGTGTTAAGCTTGAGAAAAAAGTCTTGGCCATGAATGAATCCGGCAAAAAGTCTGTTATAAAGACTTGGTCTCGTGCCTCTATGATTTCTCCGGATTTTGTCGGTCATACGATAGCTGTCCATAACGGAAATAAATTTGTACCAGTTTATATTACTGAAAATATGGTTGGTCATAAACTTGGTGAGTTCTCTATGACTCGTACATTCCGTGGCCACTCTGGTAACAGATAAATATAGGGTCTTACTAAAACATAGAAAGTAAAATGGCTAATAGAAAACAAAACTCTGCCAATAAGCTAAAGGAAGTTCGTAAGAATACCTATTATGCAAAATTGAATAATGTTCCTTCCTCTCCTCGTAAGATGCGTTTGGTCGCAGATATGGTACGTGGCATGGAAGTGTTCAAAGCTTTGGGTGTGTTGAAATTTTCAAACAAAGAGGCTGCTGCAAAAGTTGAGGTGTTGCTTCGTTCCGCTATTGCGAATTGGGAGGCCAAGACTGGTCGTAAGGCTGAAAATGGAGAATTGAAAATTTCTTTGATCACAGTGGACGAAGGCGTAACTATTAAGCGTTTGCGTCCGGCTCCGCAAGGTCGAGCTTATCGCGTTCGTAAACGTAGTAATCATGTGACTTTAGCGGTTGATACTATTAATAAAGAATCTAAATAATTGCCACAATGGGACAGAAAATTTCTCCAATTAGTAATCGTTTAGGAATTATACGTGGATGGGATTCCAATTGGTTTTGCGGTAGCAACTGCGGCGACATTTTGGTCGAAGATGCAAAAATTCGCAAATATTTGAACGCTCGTTTGGCAAAGGCTTCTCTTTCTCGTATTGTTATAGAGCGTACGCTGAAGTTGGTTACTATTACGATTTGCACTGCTCGTCCGGGTATTATTATCGGAAAAGCCGGTTCTGAGGTTGATAAGCTGAAAGAAGAGCTTAAGAAGATTACCGACAAGGAAGTTCAGATCAATATTTTTGAGATTAAGAAGCCGGAACTTGATGCTTCTATTGTAGCTAACAATATTGCAAGACAGGTAGAAGGTAAGATCGCTTATCGTCGTGCTGTTAAAATGGCAATCCAGTCTGCAATGAGAGCAGGTGCTGAGGGTATTAAGATTCAGTGCTGTGGTCGATTGAATGGTGCAGAAATGGCTCGTTCGGAAATGTTTAAAGAGGGTCGTACACCTCTGCATACTTTCCGTGCTGATATTGATTATGCTTTGGCTGAAGCATTGACTAAGGTCGGACTTATCGGTATCAAGGTTTGGATTTGTCGTGGTGAGGTTTATGGAAAGAAAGATCTCGCTCCGAATTTCTCCAAGCAGAAAGAGACACGTGGTGCCGGAAACTCCGCTCCGAGAGGTGAGCGCCGTGGTGGTTTCCGTAAGAAAAATAAATAATTAACGATTTAGAAGCTTAAAGAAAATGTTACAACCGAAAAGAGTAAAATTCAGAAGACAACAACGTTGTAGTTTGAAAGGACAGGCTCAGCGTGGTAATCAGCTTGCCTTCGGATCATTCGGAATTAAGACGCTGGATAATAAATGGATTACCGCGCGTCAGCTTGAAGCCGCTCGTATCGCAATTACTCGTTATATGCAGCGTGAAGGTCAGTTGTGGTGTCGTGTATTCCCAGACAAACCTTACACACGTAAGCCTGCAGATGTCCGAATGGGTAAAGGTAAGGGTGATCCGGAAGGTTTCGTAGCAAATTGTACTCCTGGACGTATCCTTTTTGAAATCGAAGGTGTTCCGTTTGAAGTGGCTAAAGAGGCTCTTCGTTTAGGTGCACAGAAGTTGCCGGTATTGACAAAGTTTGTTGTACGTCGTGATTATGATCCAGAACTGATTGTCTTATAATTGTAATGCTATAGTATGAAAACTCAGGAAATTAAAAATTTAACGATCGAGGAATTGAAAGATCGCATTGCAGAAGAGACTGCTAAGTTGGAACAGCTGAAATTTAATCATAGTATCAGCCCTCTTGATAACCCAATGAGCATTAAGGCAACGCGCCGTAATGTGGCTCGTCTTAAGACTGTGTTGACTCAGAAAAGTCTGGATGCAGCACTTTAATCAATCCTCACATAATCATATTTGATTTTTTAATGGAAACAAGAAATCTTAGAAAAACAAGAATTGGAATCGTCTCCAGTGACAAAATGGATAAAACCATTACTGTTGCGGTAAAATATAAGGAGAAACATCCAATTTATGGTAAGTTTGTCAATAAGACAAAGAAGTACCATGCTCATGACGAAAAGAACGAATGTCAGGTTGGAGATAAGGTCCTCTTGATGGAAACTCGCCCGCTGAGCAAAACAAAGAGATGGCGTTTAGTAGAAATTATCGAAAAGGCTAAGTAATATTATGATACAGACAGAATCAAGACTTAAGGTCGCTGACAATAGCGGTGCAAAAGAGGTTCTATGCATCCGTGTTATGGGAGGAACTGGCCGTCGATATGCCTCTGTGGGTGATATTATCGTTGTCACGGTAAAGAGTGTTATCCCATCAAGTGATATGAAGAAAGGTACGGTTTCAAAAGCTATTATAGTTCGTACCAAGAAGGAAGTTCGTCGTGCAGATGGTTCATACATCCGCTTTGATGATAATGCGTGTGTATTGCTAAACAATGCTGGAGATATGCGCGGGTCTCGTATTTTCGGACCTGTGGCAAGAGAGTTGCGTGCGGCTAATATGAAGATTGTTTCACTGGCACCGGAAGTGCTTTAATGTATAAATACAATGGGCAAGTTACATATAAAGAAAGGTGACACTGTTTACGTAAATACAGGTGAAGATAAGGGTAAGACTGGAAAGGTTCTTCGCGTTATTGTTGAGAAACAGCGCGCTATCGTAGAAGGTCTGAATATGGTTTCAAAGCATACAAAACCGAATGCAAAGAATCCTCAGGGAGGTATTGTTAAGGTTGAAGCTTCTATTCACATTTCAAATCTTAACCCGATTGATCCTAAAACAGGAAAACCGACACGTGTTGGTCGCAAGTTGGTGAATGGAAAGTTAGTGCGAATTGCAAAATCAGGAGAGGAGATTAAATAATGGTAAATACTGCAACTCTTAAGCAATATTATAAAGACAATATTGTTCCTACATTAATGAAACAGTTTGGTTATACCTCTGTTATGCAGGTGCCAACTCTCAAGAAGATTGTAATTAATGAAGGTCTTGGAATGGCTGTCGCTGATAAGAAAATTATCGAAACAGCTATTAATGAGCTTACGGCTATAACCGGCCAGAAAGCTGTTGCTACGGTATCACGTAAGGATATCGCTCAGTTTAAACTTCGTCGGCAAATGCCTATTGGTGTTCGCGTTACTCTTCGTCATCAAATGATGTATGAATTTTTGGAACGTTTGATCCGTGTTGCATTACCTCGTATCCGTGACTTCGGCGGTATTGAGTCTAAGTTTGATGGCAGAGGTAATTATACGTTGGGTATTCAAGAGCAAATTATCTTCCCGGAAATCAATATCGATAGTATTCAGCGTATCCTCGGTATGAACATTACGTTTGTAACTACTGCAAATACGGATGAGGAAGGTTTTGCACTTTTGAAAGAGTTTGGTTTACCTTTTAAGAACGCTAAAAAATAAGTGTATGGCAAAAATATCAATGGTTGCTCGTGAGGTGAAGCGTCAGAAACTTGTGGCTAAGTATGCTGCAAAGCGTGCTGAACTTAAGGCTGCAGGTGATTATGAAGCTCTTCAGGCTCTTCCGAAGAATGCCTCTCCGGTTCGATTGCACAATCGTTGCAAAATCACGGGACGTCCGAAAGGATATATTCGTCAATTTGGTCTTTCTCGTATTCAATTCCGCGAAATGGCTTCTGCGGGTTTGATTCCGGGTGTGAAGAAGGCCAGTTGGTAAAAGGTTATTCTTAGACTTTAAAGAAAATATCGCGCTGGCTGAGGCCAGCCGATATTTGAAATATTTAAATATTGTCCGGCATTCCGGATTAATTTAATTCAAAAATATGACAGATCCAATTGCAGATTTTTTGACTCGGTTGCGTAATGCAATTAGTGCAAATCACCGAGTTGTTGAAGTGCCCGCATCGAATTTGAAAAAAGAGATGTGTAAAATCCTTTTTGAGAAAGGCTATATCATGAACTACAAGTTCATTGAGGATGGTCCTCAGGGAACTATTAAGGTGGCTCTTAAGTATGATCCCGTAAATAAGGTGAATGCGATTAAAAAATTGATTCGCGTATCCACTCCTGGTCTTCGTAAATATGTTGGCTATAAAGATATGCCGCGTGTTTTGAATGGCTTGGGCATTGCTATCCTTTCTACCTCTAAGGGCGTTATGACTGATAAGGAAGCAAAAGTACAGAAGGTTGGTGGCGAAGTTTTATGTTACATCTATTAATATAGGAGGAATATTATTATGTCAAGAATTGGTAAATTGCCTATTTCAATCCCTTCTGGTGTAACAGTTGACATCAAGGATAATGTTGTTGTTGTAAAAGGAAATGGTGCAGAATTGTCACAGGAACTGACTGGTGGTATTACGGCTTCTATTGAAGGTGATACACTTGTTGTTTCTCGTCCTTCTGATGATAAGGAACATCGTGCATTGCATGGCCTTTATCGTGCACTGGTTCATAATATGGTTGTTGGTTGTTCAACCGGTTATAAGAAAGAGTTGGAACTTGTTGGTGTAGGTTATCGTGCAAACAACAATGGAAATGTTCTTGAACTTTCTTTAGGTTTTTCACATCAGATTTATCTCTCTCTTCCAAAGGAAATCAAATTGACTACAAAGACTGAGCGTAATGCAAATCCGTTGATTACTCTTGAATCTGCAGATAAGCAGCTTTTGGGTATGGTATGCTCTAAGATCCGCTCTTTCAGAATGCCGGAACCTTATAAGGGTAAGGGTATTCTCTTTGTTGGCGAGCAGATTCGTCGTAAGTCTGGTAAGTCAGCAGGTGCTAAATAATTAATTTAAAAATCAGAAGAATATGATTACTAAAAGAGAAAGAAGAATAAAGATTAAGCACCGTATTCGCAATAAAATTTCAGGAACTGCCACACGTCCGCGGTTGACTGTATTCCGTAGCAATAAGGGTATTTATGCTCAAGTTGTAAACGATCTTGAGGGCAAGACTCTTGTTTCTGCTTCTTATAAAAGTGTAGAAGCTGGTGGAACTAAAACCGAAGTTGCGGCTAAGGTAGGTGATGCAATTGCTAAGAAGTGTCTTGAAGCAGGTATCACAGAGGTCGTTTTTGACCGTAATGGATATTTATATCATGGCCGTGTAATGGCGTTAGCCGACGCAGCTCGTAATGGAGGACTTAAATTTTAAAAGACATGTCAATGAACAATAGAATAAAGAATGCTAATGACCTTGAATTGAAGGATCGCTTGGTTGCTATTAATCGTGTAACAAAAGTAACCAAGGGTGGTCGTACATTTAGTTTTTCAGCTATAGTTGTTGTTGGCGACGGAAATGGCATCATTGGTTATGGTCTTGGTAAGGCCGGAGAGGTGCAGGCTGCAATATCTAAAGGTGTTGAAGCTGCCAAGAAAAACCTTGTAAAAGTGCCGGTTTTGAAAGGTACTATTCCTCATGAGCAATATTCCAAATTTGGTGGTGCCAAAGTTCTTTTGATTCCTGCATCTCAGGGTACCGGTTTGAAAGCTGGTGGTGCAATGCGTGCCGTTCTTGAGAGTGTTGGTATTAAAGACGTGTTGGCAAAGTCCAAGGGCTCTTCAAATCCTCATAATCTTGTAAAAGCAACTATAGAAGCTCTTGCCCAAATGCGAGATGCAAAGACCGTAGCTACTAACCGTGGCGTTTCTATGGATGTAGTATTTAATGGTTAATGTAATTATTTATATGGCTACTATTAAAGTAAAACAAATTCGCAGTCGTATTAATTGTCCTAAGACTGAAAAACTTACGTTGGATGCTATGGGACTGACGCGTATGGGTCGTGTTGTAGAGCTTCCTGATAATGATTGTACTCGTGGTCAGATTCGCAAGGTTCGCCACTTGGTTGCTCTTGTAGATTAATGATTTATATTTGACTATATTAAATTTAAAAATATGGATTTGAGTAATTTAAAGCCGGCAGAGGGTTCCGTGAAGACACGCAAGCGTGTGGGCCGTGGTGCTGGTTCTGGTTTGGGCGGAACTTCTACCCGTGGTAACAAGGGGGCAAAGCAACGTTCAGGCTATAAGAAGAAAATTGGTTTTGAAGGAGGTCAGATGCCTATTCAGCGTCGTATTCCGAAGTATGGTTTTAAGAATATCAACCATGTAGAATATAAGGCTATCAATCTTTCAACCATTGAGTCTCTTGCTACGGAAAAATCTTTGACGAAAATTGATATCCAGACCCTTGTTGAGGCCGGTCTTATTTCCAAGAAAAGTTTGGTTAAGATTTTGGGCAATGGCTCTTTGACTGCAAAGGTTGAGGTTTTCGCTCATGCTTTTTCTAAGACGGCCGAAGAGGCAATTGTTGCTGCCGGAGGTTCTATCGTAAAAATTGGGGCTGCTGCCTCTAATGAATAAATTCTCATGAGAATTGTTGAGACTTTAAAAAACATCTATAAGATCGAGGAATTGCGGAAGCGTATTCTTTGGACTGTTGGACTTTGTGCAATATACAGGTTGGGCTCTTTTGTAGTTCTGCCTGGTATTGACACAAACGTTCTTCTGGATCCTGAGAACTCATTGGCAGGACAGACTCGTGGAGGGTTGATGGCCCTTTTGGATATGTTCTCCGGTGGAGCGTTTTCCAATGCCTCCATCTTTGCGTTGGGAATTATGCCATACATTTCGGCATCAATTGTGATTCAACTTTTGACAATGGTTGTTCCCTCTTTTCAAAAATTGGCACGTGATGGGGAAAGTGGACGTAACAAAATAAATCAGTACACTCGAGTGCTGACCGTTCTTATTTTGTTCTTCCAGGGTTATGGCTATTTGGTAAACTTGCGTTATCAGATAGGTAATGCTTTCCTGTCTACTGATGCCTGGTTCTACATTTCAAGCATTCTGATTCTCACAGCAGGAAGTATGTTTGTAATGTGGCTTGGAGAACGAATCACAGACAAAGGTATCGGAAATGGTATTTCATTCCTGATCATGATTGGTATTATCGCCCGTCTGCCACAATCATTATGGCAGGAGGTCGTATTGCGTTCTGGAACTGCTGGTGCCGGAGGTTTTGTTATGTTGCTGTTGGAACTTTTCTTCTTACTTGTTGTAATTGCAATAAGTATTTTGTTGGTTCAGGGAACCCGTAAAGTCCCGGTGCAATATGCAAAACGTATTATCGGTAATCGTCAGTATGGCGGCGCACGTCAATACATTCCCCTCAAGGTGAATGCTGCTGGTGTAATGCCTATTATTTTTGCTCAGGCTATCATGTTTATTCCGATTGTATTGGCAAATTTTGCTTCACAGGATACTTCTAGTTTCTGGACTGCATTGTTTGATAATACCGGTGTAGCTTATAATGTCATCTTTGCAGTGTTAATTATTCTGTTTACTTATTTTTATACTGCCATTACGATGAATCCTCAGCAGATGGCTGAAGAGATGAAGCGTAATAATGGCTTTATTCCTGGAATCAAACCGGGTAAGAAAACAGCTGAATTTTTGGATGCAATCATGACGAGGATCACATTGCCTGGATCAATATTCTTGGCAATTGTTGCAATTCTTCCGGCAATAGCGCGTCTTTTGAACGTTAGCCAGGAATTCGCTCAGTTCTTCGGTGGTACATCTTTGTTGATTCTTGTGGGTGTGATATTGGACACTCTTCAGCAAATAGAATCACACTTGCTGATGCACCATTATGATGGATTATTAAAGTCTGGCAAGATTAAGGGACGTACTGGTTCTATTGCTGCTTATTAATTATTTGTTGAAGAAATGATATTTCTTAAAACAGATGAGGAAATCGCTCTAATGCGAGAGGCTAATCAACTTGTAGGAAAAACCCTGGGCGAACTTGCAAAGTGGGTTCAACCGGGGATTACTACAAAACGTCTTGATGAGATTGCCGAAGAGTTTATCCGTGATCATCACGGTACACCTAATTTCAAGGGTTACGGCGGCTTTCCCGGTACATTGTGCATAGAGGTTAATGATGAGGTTGTTCATGGTTTTCCCTCCAATTATGTATTGAGAGACGGAGATATTGTTGGTCTTGATTGCGGTGCGCTTCTAAATGGCTTCAATGGGGATTCTTGTTACACATTTCCAGTTGGAGAGATTGACGAGGCCTCAATGAAACTCCTCAAGACAACAAAGGAGTCACTTTACAAAGGAATTGAGCAAGCAAAGTGTGGCAACCGTATCGGACATATTGCATTTGCTGTACAAGATTATTGTGAGCATTTGGGATATACAGTCGTGCGAGAATTGACCGGTCATGGAATCGGCAAGCACGTGCATGAAGATCCGGAGGTTCCGAATTATGGGAAACGTGGTGTCGGACCGTTGCTTCGAGATGGAATGTGCATCTGTATCGAACCGATGATCAATATGGGGTCAAAGAATGTCGTTTGCGATCGGAATGGTTGGACAATCCGCACTCGGGATCATGCCCGTTCCGCCCATTATGAACATTGCGTTGCAATCCGTTCCGAACGGACAGAAATACTCTCGACCTTTGATTATATTAAGGAGGTATTAGGCGATCGATTCATCTAGTTTTAATTTTATATATGGCAAAACAAGCTGCAATAGAACAAGACGGAACCATCATTGAGGCATTGTCAAATGCAATGTTTCGTGTTGAATTGGAGAATGGGCATGAAATTACGGCCCATATCTCTGGAAAAATGAGAATGCATTACATTAAAATCCTTCCGGGTGACAAGGTACGGGTAGAAATGTCCCCTTATGATTTGTCTAAAGGAAGAATCGCATTTAGATATAAATAAAATTTTTAGATATGAAAGTAAAAGCATCATTGAAAAAGCGTACTCCAGATTGCAAAATCGTTCGTCGCAAAGGTGTATTGTATGTAATTAACAAGAAAAATCCGAAGTTTAAATTACGTCAAGGTTAAAAAGCGTACATTTGCACACAATTTTTGAAACACACATTATAATTATATGGCTATAAGAATTGTTGGAGTTGACTTGCCCCAGAATAAACGTGGGGAAATAGCGTTGACTTACATTTATGGTATTGGGCGTAGTGCCGCAAATACTATTTTAAAGAATGCTGGTGTCGATAAAGACATCAAAGTAAAAGATTGGACTGATGAACAGGCCGCCGCGATTCGTGAGTATATCGGTGCCAACTACAAGGTAGAAGGCGATCTTCGTTCTGAAGTTCAGTTAAACATCAAGCGCTTGATGGATATCGGTTGTTACCGTGGTATCCGTCATCGTCTCGGATTGCCTTGTCGTGGACAGAGCACTAAAAATAATGCTCGTACAAGAAAGGGTAGGAAGAAGACTGTTGCAAACAAGAAAAAAGCTACTAAGTAATTAATTGACTATGGCAAAGAAAACAGTTACAGCTAAAAAACGTAATGTCAAAGTAGATGCAATGGGCCAGGCTCATATTCATTCTTCTTTCAATAACATTATCGTTTCGCTTGCTAATGGCGAAGGTCAGGTGATTTCATGGTCTTCCGCAGGAAAGATGGGCTTCAGAGGATCTAAGAAAAATACTCCATACGCAGCTCAAATGGCCGCACAGGATTGTGCTAAGGTCGCATTCGATCTTGGCCTCCGTAAAGTAAAAGCTTATGTAAAAGGTCCCGGTAATGGCCGTGAATCTGCTATTCGTACGATACATTCTGCAGGTATCGAAGTAACAGAAATTATTGATGTAACACCGCTTCCTCATAATGGATGCCGTCCTCCGAAGAGAAGACGTGTATAATGTGTTCGTGTTATTATTAAAAATTACAGATTTAATATAGTAAAAATAAAATGGCAAGATATACTGGACCTAAAACTCGAATCGCCCGAAAATTAGGAGAACCTATTTTTGGTGCTGACAAAGTTCTTTCCAAGAAAAACTATCCTCCCGGACAGCATGGTTTGAACCGCCGTAAAAAAACTTCTGAATATGGAGTACAGCTTCGCGAAAAGCAGAAAGCTAAATATACTTATGGCGTGCTTGAAACCCAATTCCGTAACCTTTTCGCTAAGGCTGAACGTATAAAGGGTGTTACCGGTGAGATTCTTCTCCAATTGCTCGAATCTCGTTTGGATAATATCGTTTATCGTTTGGGTATTGCTCCCTCTCGTGCCGCTGCCCGTCAGCTTGTATTGCACAAACATATTGTTGTTGACGGAAAAGTTGTGAATATCCCTTCTTATTCAGTTAAGCCCGGTCAGGTAATTGGTGTGCGTGAACGCAGCAAGGCTTTGGAAGTTATTGATAATGCTTTGGCCGGTTTTAACCATAGTAAATACGCTTGGATTGAATGGGAACAGTCCACACTCAGCGGTAAGTATCTTCACCTCCCGGAGCGTGCTGACATTCCTGAGAACATTCAGGAGCAGCTTATTGTCGAATTGTACTCTAAATAATAAATAGTTCCATGGCGATATTAGCATTTCAAAGACCCGAAAAGGTTCTTATGTTGGAGGCTGACCAATTTTTTGGTAAGTTCGAGTTCCGACCTTTAGAACCCGGCTATGGTATTACTGTCGGTAATGCTTTACGCCGAATTCTGCTTTCCTCTCTTGAGGGGTTTGCGATCACTTCTATAAAAATAGATCATGTCGATCATGAGTTTGCAGTGATCCCAGGAGTTATAGAGGACGTTACCAATATCATCTTAAACCTTAAGCAGGTTCGCTTAAAGCAGATCGTTGAAGGTTCGGAGAGTGAGACTGTCACGATTCATGTAAATAATCTTGATGTATTTAAAGCCGCTGACATCAGCACGGCATTGTCTAATTTCGAGGTATTGAATCCTGATTTGGTCATCTGTCGCATGGACTCAAGTGCAAATTTTGATATTACTCTGACGATCAATAAAGGTCGTGGGTATGTACCAGCGGAAGAGAATCGAAATTCAGGAGATGACATTCGTGTTATTCCGATTGATGCTATTTTTACACCGATTCGTAATGTCAAGTATACTGTAGAAAATTATCGTGTTGAACAGAAAACAGACTATGAGAAGTTGGTGATTGAAGTATTGACGGATGGCTCTATTCATCCCAAGGATGCCTTGCGTGATGCGGCCAAGATTTTGATCTATCACTTCATGTTATTCTCTGATGAGAAGATTGCTCTTGAAACGTCTGATGTCGATGTCAATGAAGAGTTTGACGAAGAGGTGCTTCATATGCGTCAGCTTCTTAAAACAAAGTTGATTGATATGGATCTTTCTGTACGCGCTTTGAATTGTTTGAAGAGTGCGGAGGTTGAAACTCTTGGAGAATTGGTGGTTTTCAATAAAACTGATTTGTTGAAATTCCGAAACTTCGGTAAAAAGTCTCTTACTGAATTGGAAGAACTTTTGCAGAGTTTGAATCTGTCGTTTGGAATGGACATCACTAAATATAAACTTGATAAAGAATAATAACAATGAGACATAATAAGAAATTCAATCACCTTGGCCGTACTCATTCTCACCGTGCAGCTCTTCTTTCTAATATGACGGTGTCTTTGATTATGTACAAGCGTATTTTTACAACATTGGCAAAGGCAAAGGCTTTGCGTATGTATGCTGAGCCTATTATCAACCGGGCAAAGGATGATACAACGGCTTCCCGTCGTCTTGTATTCAGCCGTCTTAAGCAGAAAGAGGCCGTAAAAGAATTGTTCGGCGATATTGCTGTAAAGATTGCTAACCGTCCTGGTGGTTATCTTCGTATTTTGAAAACCGGTAATCGTCTTGGCGATAATGCTCCAATGGCAATGATAGAGTTTGTTGACTATAACGAGAATCTTTTGAAAGAAGTCGCAGAAAAGAAGACCAAAACTCGTCGTTCTCGTTCAAAGAAGGCCGCAACTCCAGCTGAACCGGTAGCTGCAGAAATTGTTTCTGCAGAGGAAGCACCGGCTGAAGCTTAAGTTGTTGCTTTGGCATTGATGTGACCGAATTTTTTCATTACATTTTTATAAGAGACCCATACATAGATAATCAACCGTCTTGTATGGGTCTTGTTGTTTCTAAAGAGAGACTGTTTATTGAGATTCTGATGATTCGGAAATTTGATAAAGACAGTAATATTTTTAGAAGTTATAAAATTATATTATCGGGATGTTAGAGATTGGTGCTATAAGAAAAGATTTTCCTATTTTGAGTAGTAAAGTCTATGAAAAACCGCTGGTTTATCTGGATAATGCAGCGACAACCCAGAAGCCTTTTAGCGTGATTCAAAAGATTACTGACGGTTATTCCCATCAAAATGCAAATGTTCACCGTGGGGTTCATTTTCTGAGCCAAGAAGCGACTGAGGCACACGAGGCGGCACGGCATCGGGTGCAACATTTTATCGGGGCAGCATCTTCGGATGAAATAATTTTTACTCGGGGAACGACTGAGGCGATTAATCTTGTTGCTTTTTCATTTGGTGAGACTTTTTTGCATGAGGGTGACGAAGTTATCATCTCCGAGATGGAACACCATTCTAATATTGTTCCATGGCAAATATTACAGACTCGTAAGAAAATTATCCTCAAAGTCGTCAAGATGAATGACCGGCAGGAATTGGATATGGAGGCTTATCGCAAGCTTTTTTCCGATCGGACGAAATTGGTAAGCATTACACATGTTTCCAATGTTTTGGGCACGGTTAATCCTATTGAAGAGATTATCCATATTGCGCATTTTCATGGGGTGCCTGTTCTTATCGATGCTGCACAGTCTGTTCCTCATTTGCGTGTGAATGTTCAGGCCCTGGATGCCGATTTTCTGGTATTCTCAGGACATAAAATATATGGCCCGACAGGAATTGGGGCGCTTTATGGGAAACGGAGATGGCTGGATGCCATGTGTCCTTATCAGGGCGGGGGAGAAATGATTTCTTCGGTTTCGTTTGAAAAAACGACCTTTAATGAGCTGCCTTATAAATTTGAAGCCGGTACACCTGATTTTATCGGGTCGGTAGCATTGGCAACTGCGCTGGATTATGTCGACGCTATCGGAATAGAGGAAATTGCCGCGTATGAGCATCAGTTGTTGACGTATGCTACTGAACAATTGTCTAATATTCCCGGAATGCGCATATTTGGTAATGCAGCGGAAAAAAGTGCCGTATTATCATTCCTTGTAGATGGAATACATCATTATGATATGGGGCTTTTACTTGATAAGCAGGGTATCGCGGTTCGTACGGGGCATCATTGTGCCCAACCTCTGATGCAAGCGTTGGGAATTGAGGGTACCGTACGGGCATCTTTCTCTTTTTATAATACCTTGGAGGAGGTCGATCTACTTGTTGCAGGGATTCATCGGGTCGTTCAGATGTTTCGCTGACGAAGATGGTGCAACCAGAACCTGAGTTTGTGAATATTGGCGAATGACGGCAAAAATGAAGTGAATGCAAAATACTGTAAAATAACGCAATATGAATTTTGCTGAATTATTGTGGTTTCGGATTTATTCACAAAACGTGGTGACCTGCGTGGTGACCCGATTTGCAAAAT